>JBBAWV010000021.1:0-43741 GCA_040396995.1 Nodosilinea sp.
CCCAATTTAGAATCAGCCATTCAGCAATCTAGGGGCAGCGGCCAAGCCCTAGCGCCCGATTTGCAAGCCAAAATGGGCCAAGCCATGGGGGCTGACTTTAGCCAGGTGCGGGTTCACACCGATAGCCAATCCGACCAACTGAATCGATCCATTCAGGCCAAAGCCTTTACCACAGGGCAAGATATTTTCTTCCGCCAAGGCGCTTATCAACCAGGAAATCAGAACGGACAAGAACTGATTGCCCATGAGTTGACCCATGTGGTGCAGCAGAGCGGAGGGAGCGTGCAGCGTCAACTTCAAGAAGACTCAAGTCACATTTCAATGGCGACGGTCCCTGAGCCCCGCATTCAACGAGCTGATGGTTTGCCAACCTCAGTCGATTTAGCCGGAAAAGGCTTAAAAGCTGGCAAAAAAAGGAGCGGGCCATCTCTTTTCGCACAAATCCTAGATGCCCTTGACTTCTATAAATATGTTGTGGATGAGACCAATGCCACAGAAAAACAGCAAAAACTTCTTGAAATCAAACAGCTTATTCGTCAATGGAATGCCGCTGCAGATAAACGAAAGACCCCCAAGTATCTTGTCTTTGGCGAAAAGGTTGATCAAAAGAAGGATGAGCCAAAGCGAGATAAATTGCGGGAAATTGATCAAACAATCGACAATCTATTGAAGAATATAGTAAGCAGGAAAGTGGAGAAGGAGGAAGACGACGAGAAGGAGATGACTCCACCTGTAACTTATGCGAGACAACGCAGAAAGGGAGCACTTCCTGATCCCTCTGTGAAGCAACAAGTCCGTATAGATGAGCCTGTTAAAGTACTTACCGAGAAGCTATCAAGCTTGGGTTACAAGCAAGACAGAAACTACATGGCATTCTATGCTGGCGAGACGCCCCATGTAGGCTGGAAGGCTCATCTGGGAGCTAGTCCAAACGACATGATTGGGATTGTTGATGTGAGCAGCAGGTTACTTCAAAAGCTAGAACTGCCCCATAAATTTGACATTAGCAATGACAATTTGCCTAAGGGGGAAAAGGTAACAATTGAGAAATTCCTGACGATTTACCCCCCTGCCGAAGAGACTGCTTGGGCGACACTTTTAGATCATCTAGAGGACGCTCTCGGTGGTTTTGGTCGCGTTGTTGTAGCTGGACATATTCCCGTTGGGAAAACGGGAAAAATAGCTATGCGCCATGGCCAGCTCACAAGTTTGACTGTTGATGCCATCGAGGATTTGGATGTGGAGTTAGATGGCAAGCTTGGTCAGTATGTCAAATACAAAGGTACTGACATTGCTGGTGATGGGCTACCCCTACTGAGTCATGACAAAACCCTATTCTTTAGCAAAACTCAGACCGCGCCAAGCGGGCTAAACCCGAATCATGTTTACATGGCAATTCGGTATCGCAACAAAATTATTCCAGATAAGCGGGAGGAAGCTAATCCGGCGAAAGCTCCGTTGCCAAAGGGCGTCAGGGAATACGAGGACTAATCCCCCATCAACGCCTGTTCGGCCATGCGATCTTCGGCGTGGGCCACAAAGGGGTAGCGAGCTTTTCCGGTGGAATAGACCGTGGGGTGAACGCTGCTGAAGGTGAGGGCACCGCCGGAGAGATTGAAGACGTGGTCAAAGCCGCTTTGCATCAAAATGCGGGTGGCCATATAGCCCCGGAAGCCCACTCGGCAGTAGACAAACACAGGGGAATCGGTGGGAATTTCGCTGTGGCGGTCGCGCAGGGTATCTAGGGGAATGTGGAACGCGCCGGGGATGTGCCATTCTTCGTATTCCCGCTGGGTGCGGACATCGACGATGGTGCCGAGGTTGGTTTTTTCGGGGTAGTCTTCCGGGTACCAGGGCAGGTAGTCGCCGCGCAGCAGGTTGGCCCCCAAAAAGCCTGCCATGTTGACGGCGTCCTTAGCGGAACCAAAGGGCGGCGCGTAGGAGAGTTCGAGGTGTTCCAGATCGTAGACGGTCATTCCGGCGCGAATCGCCGTAGCCAGTACGTCAATGCGTTTGTCGATGCCGTCGAAACCCACCACCTGGGCACCGAGGAGTTTGCCATCGTCAGGCGCAAAGAGAACCTTGAGGTGCATGGCCACGGTGCCGGGGTAGTAGGTGGCGTGGCCGGAGGGATGCAGATAGACCTTGCGGTAGGGAATGGTGGCCTGACGCAGCATTCGTTCCGAGGCTCCAGTGCCGCCCCCGGCCATATCAAACAGTTTGACGATGGCGGTACCCTGGGTGGTGCTGTAGGTGGAATTGCGTCCGCAGATGTTGTCGGCGGCAATCCGTCCCTGGCGGTTGGCTGGCCCAGCGAGGGCGGCAAGCATGGGTTCTCCGGTGATAGTGTGCTCGGTTTCCACCATGTCGCCCACAGCGTAGATGTCGGGGTCTACAGTCCGCATATGGTGATCGGTGACCAAGCCACCCCTTGGCCCCACAGGTAACCCCGCCGCCTTGGCCAGTTCGGTATTGGGGCGCACCCCCACCGCCATCACCACCAGGTCAGCGGTCAACACCTCGCCATTGGACAGGTTAGCCTGGATTTTGCCCTCCACATCCACAAAGGATGCCGCCGCCGTGCCCAGGTGCAGCGTCACGCCATTGTCGGCCATGTGGTACTGCAAATCCCGCGACATTTCAGCATCCAGGGTGGCCATAATCTGATCCATCATCTCCACCACATGCACCTTCAGGCCACGATGCACCAGGTTTTCGGCCACTTCCACGCCAATGTAGCCGCCGCCGATCACTATCGCCCGCTGGGTCGTTGGCCCCAGCTTAGCCAGGATGGCGTCCATGTCGGGAATATTGCGCAGCACAAAAATACTGGGGTGATCAATCCCCGGCAACCGTGGCCGAATGGGCACCGCCCCCAAGGAGAGCACCAGTTTGTCGTAGGTTTCGGTGTAGGTGTCGCCCGTATCCAGGTTGCGGACGTGGACGAGCTTGGCCTCCCGGTCAATGGCGGTGACTTCGTGGCCTGTGCGTACGTCCAAATTCAGGTTTTGCTTCAGCTTTTCGGGGGTCTGCACCAGCAATTTAGCCCGGTCGGCAATCACTCCGCTGATGTGGTAGGGCAGGCCACAGTTGGCGTAGGACACGTAATGATCTCGCTCTAGCACCACAATTTCGGCGGATTCATCCAGCCGCCGCGCTCGCGCCGCCGCCGAAGCCCCTCCCGCCACACCACCGACCACCACCAGTTTCATACCGTTTTCCCTAATGCCGAACTAGGTTTATACCCAAGAGCCAGCAAGGGCACGGGAAAACCTCCCCTACCGATCACCATCGGATGAGGCAAAAACCCTACGTTTATCAGTGCTTTTCAGCCCTTGAGTGCCCCTATTTTGTCACGAAGCCTAGACTAGACCGCCAATCTTCAGGATTTTCCAAGCTCTTCCTCCACGGGCTGAATTTCCACGGGTTTTTCCCAGCCAATCAACACAATGCACCCCTCTGGACTGGCCACCCGATGCTGACTGCCCGGAGGATTAATGGTCAGGGTGCCGACGGGATAGCGGCCCTGGTCATCTTCTTGGGCACCCCACAGCACCAAAATATGCTCGAAACCGGGATGGCGGTGGTGGGGCACCGAGGCACCGGGCTGGTAGCGCAAAAGGGCCAGTTGGGCGGGGGTATCTTGCCCTTGGCAGAGGGGATAGATTTCTACGCCGGGGCGGAAGGGCTGCCAGGGAATTTCCCCTTGGCGCTGCCCAATGGTGAACAAGTCAGTGAGGATGGTTTGAGTGGGGGGCACGGGGGCTGGCTCCTGGATAACGCGATGGAACAGAGGATGTAGGACAGGGGAAGGGGTACAGGAAGGAAAATGGATACAGGAATATGGGGCAAGAATTATGGGACAGCTTAACTATAAGCAGGAATAGGACGACGGGGCAGGAATCTCTTTTCGGCGCAAGATGGCTGCGGGCCAATGATAGAACTGGCTGGGGCCATCCTGGATTCCTCCCCTAGGAAGGGTATGCTAGGGCGAATAATTGGCGTGGTTTGTAGGGTGTGTCATGGGATTTGTGCCAATGGGGGTGGCTCTGTGCTTTTTGCCAGCGGGGCTATGGCTGTGGAACCAAGGGCTTCAGCCATTGCCATTGCCGTCGCGATTGTTGGCCTTGGCCCTGGGGTTGATGCTGCTGGAGCAGGCCCACATGGCGCGGGTGGATGTGAAACGCGTGCTAACGGCGCAGCGATTGGGAACAACGCCCCGACTAGCTCGGTTTACGGTGGTGTTGGCCGCAACCATCCTGGGCGAACTCGGTGGCTTTTACCTGGCAGCAACGGGGTGGCTGGGCCTGGGAATGATGACGATCCTCGTTAGCCTGCTGGGCTTTAACCTGTTCGCCAATGGCCACTTTGAGGGGCAGACCTTTCACCCCTCTGGCCCCCGTTATCGGCTGGATGTGATTGCCATTGACCTCGTAGCCCTAGGGCTGGCCCTCCTGTGGCTGCTGGATTGGGGGCGCATGGCGGTGGCCAGTCTGCTGTTGGGGGTGACCCTCGCCTATGGGGTCGCTAAGCTCTACGCCTATGCCACGGCCCGCGTCAGTCTCTCAGAATTACCCCGCACCCCATTGCCCCATACTGCCTCAGCGGTTCATATCGCCCACGCCGCTCAGCAGCATCCACAGCCCGCCCAGCAAAATCGCTAGGGCTACAATCCCCAGCAGGGCATCCATTCCCAGCAGGGTATCCATCGACGAGGTAGCTTCCATAGTTCACCAGCGATTATCAATGGGGCACGGCACATCGAACACCGCCCAAGGAACACGGTACCGTAAACAGGGCGGTATTATCCCCAAGCCCCTTGGGCCTGGGCCATCTAGACCGGGGGCTGGTAGGCTTCGATTTCTTGGATCACCCTAGCCTTGCTGGCACTGAGGTGGCTTTTAATGGCGGTGATGGCCACCTCAGAGTTGCGGGTAGCGATGGCCTGGTAAATCTGTCGATGTTCTAGGCGAATATCTAACACGTCGGGATTTTGTTTGAGGGTTTGAATTCGCAGCAGGGCCATGGCGTCGAACAGGCCATCGAGCAGGGAGATCAGGCGACGGTTGCTAGAGCTTTCGGCAATCAGATGGTGGAATTGGTAGTCCACATCGAGCAACTGTTGAGGGGAGATTTGCCCTGGGGTGGATGGGGATGGGGACGAGGCAACGGTACGAGGCTCTGGGGGCTGGGCCTCGAGGACGTCGGCTTGCAAAACACAAGCTTCGATGCGCTGGAGTTGTTCTGGGGTGGCGTTGGCGCAGGCTCCGGCCACGGCAAGACATTCTAGGGCCAATCGGCAGTCATACAGTTCGGCGGCATCGGCGGCGGTGATGGTGGTGACCCGCAACCCACCACTGACATCGGCGGTGGCCAATCCTTCCTGCTGAAGCTGGCGCAGGGCTTCCCGGAGGGGAGTGCGGCTGACCTGAAGCCACTCGGCCAACTGGGTTTCTACCAGGCGATCCCCAGGGGCCAACTGCCCGGTCAGAATGGCCGAACGCAACGCTTGATAAACCTGCTCATAGAGGGACTTACCACGGCGGATAGTAGGGGAAGACGATAGAATCACGGAAATTCTGCAAGACGGGGCAAGGGAACAAACCAAGGGCCACGGCAGGAAGGACGGGCATCCCCTGTCGGTGCAACGGCTGCGGGATACTTAGACCAGTTGTAACCCGATCATACAAAGATGGGGAGTTAAAAATGATGAAAAATCTTTTTCCCTGGCCAGCGCATCCTTAACTCAGTGGGCCACTCAGCGGGTCGGCAGCATCTTCAGGGGGGCAGGCCAGACCTAGCGGTAACCCGTCAAAGCCTTGGCCCGTATGGGTTTCGTTTGCAGGGGCAGAGGGTGAAACTGCGGGACGCTGTTCCAGACTGGTGCCCCAAATTGTGGCCCATGACAGATCCTTCCTGGTTGCCCTGGGGGCCGCTCTGGGCAACCCCTGGGATCGGTGGCGCAGAATGGTTTAATAGTAGGAATTCCTGGGGACGGCACGGCAACCCGTGGCCCCGCGTCACCTGTTAGGAGAACCCGCTTTGTACCAGTGCCCGAAAGAGGGGAACGTGCCCCTGCAAGATAGCGAATTGGCCCCAGGGCTAGCGGCTAAGGCTTGCCCCAGTTGTGGCGGGTCTTGGATTCCGCCGGAGATTTACGACGAGTGGCAAAAGCCCCAGATTGACCCCGATGCCCCTACCCAGGTGGCGGTGTTGCCGCTGTCTCTAGATGTTCCCTTTCAGCCAGCGGGGTTGGACAATCGCGCCGCCCTTTGCCCCGACTGCCGCAGCTACCTGGTACGGGGGCGAGTAAGCCTCAAACACACCGCCTTTTATGTAGAGCGCTGCCCCAACTGCAAGGGGATTTGGTGCGATGCCGGGGAGTGGGAGATTCTGCAAAAGCTGAGCTTAGATACCCACATTGGCTATCTTTTTTCCGCCGAGTGGCAGTCCCAGGTGCGCGATCAAGAGACCCTTGCGCGGGAACAGCAGGCCATTGTCGATAAACTAGGGCCAGACATTGCCGAGCGTATCTTTGCCCTATCCAAACTGCTGGAAGACCACCCCAACGGCGACTTTGGCGTTGCCTACCTGATGCGCCGCTTCGACCAATAGCCGACTCGCTCTGTCCCCCCTCCCCTAATCTCCCCCTCCTTCCTTTCCCTGTCTCCCCATCACCGTCACGGTTTGTATCGCCGCCCTCACATTCCCCCATGGCTGAAACCCTGCTTGAACTCGATAACTTTTCGGTCACCTACCCAGGGCAGCGTGATCCGGCGGTGAATGATATGGTTTTGACCCTGGCGGCGGGGGAAACCCTGGGCCTCGTGGGGGAATCGGGCTGTGGTAAAAGCACCCTGGGGCGGGCGATGCTGCGGTTGCTGCCCAAAACGACCGATCTGCGGGGGCGGGTGTGGTTTAAAGGAGAATCGGTGCTGGACTTTACCCCTCGGCGGTTGCGAGAGTTTCGGGGTGAGGCCGTGGCTCTAGTGTTCCAAGACCCGATGACTCGCCTGGATCCGCTGATGACCATCGGGGATCACTGCATCGAAACCCTGCGGGCACACCGACCCGACATTTCGGCGGCGGCGGCGAAGGATCGAGCCATTGAGGTGCTGGACAAGGTCAACATTACGGCGAATCGGTTTGGCCAATATCCCCACGAATTTAGCGGCGGGATGCGGCAGCGGGTGGCCATTGCCTTGGCGATGATCCTAGAGCCGGATCTGATTGTGGCCGATGAACCCACTACCAGCCTGGATGTGACGGTTTCCGCCCAAATTTTGGACGAACTCACCCGCCTCTGCAACGACCTGGGTACGGCACTGATTTTGATTTCCCACGACCTAGCCCTGGTGGCAGAATACTGCGACCGGGTGGTGGTGATGTACCAGGGCAACAAGGTGGAGGAGGGCAAGGCACTGGCGGTGTTCCAGCAGCCTCAAAATGCCTACACCCGATCCTTGGTAGACAGTGCCCGCCAGCTTCAGGAGTCCGCTGGGTTTGTCTACCAGCCCCCCGATCCGGCCTCGGCGGTGGAGCCCTTGTTGCGGCTGACCCAGGTGGAAAAGCACTATACGATGGAGGCCAACCCCGTGGCCCGTCTCCTCGGCAAGGAACAGCCCAAGGTGATCAAGGCCGTCGATGGGGTCTCTCTGGACATTTACCCCGGCGAAATTGTGGGCCTAGTGGGAGAGTCGGGCTGCGGCAAAAGCACCCTGTCGCGCACCATTTTGCAACTCATTAAGCCCACCGCTGGCCATGTCAAGTTTGACGGCACCGACCTCACCACCCTGTCGGCTTCAGCCCTCCGACGGCAGCGACGCCAGATTCAAATGGTGTTCCAAGATCCCCACGCCTGTTTGAACCCGATGATGACCGTGGGCCAGGGCGTCGCCGATCCGCTGGTGATCCATGGCCTCGCCACCGCCGCCGAAGCCGCCGACCAGGCCCGCGATATGTTGGCCCGCGTTAGCCTCATCCCCGTAGAGGACTATATGCACCGCTTCCCAGGGGATCTCTCCGGTGGTCAACAACAACGGGTGGCCATTGCCCGCGCCCTGATTACCAAACCCAAACTGGTGATCTGCGATGAACCCGTGAGTATGCTAGATGCCACGGTACAAACCCAGGTGCTCGACCTGATGCTGGCCCTCAAGCAGGATTTCAACCTCACCTACCTCTTTATTACCCACGATCTTTGGGTGGCGCGGTTTATGTGCGATCGCATCGCCGTCATGCAGGGGGGAAAAATTGTGGAGATCGCCCCCACCCAGGAACTCTTTGCCAACCCCCAACATCCCTATACCCAAACCCTGCTGCAAGCCGCCCCCATGTTGGCCAGCGCCTAGGGCTAAGGATCTGGCCTTAGAATGAATCAAGAAACTAAGATACGGGCGCATCAAATCAGGCGTGGAACATAAACAGAATGCCTGGGGGAAAGAGTCGGCTGAGTGATCGATAGTTGCTATCCCGGAGCCTGTGGTGAATTGGCGTACATTATCCCTGGCCCTTGGGATCGCTAGCCTCGGTCTAGCTCCTGGCCTTACCCCTGAGCCTACCCAGGCCGCAGCCTTACATCTGCGGGTAGGCGTCTATGACAATCCGCCCAAGGTATTGTGGGATGGGGATACGGGAGAACCCAGTGGCTTTTTCCCGGATCTGTTGGCGGTGATTGCTGCCGAAGAGGATTGGGCCATCACCTATGTGCCTTGCCAGTGGGCGGATTGTCTGGCCGATGTGGAAGCAGGGCAGCTAGATTTGATGATGGATGTGGCCTATTCCCAGGAGCGGGAGGCCCGATTTGATTTTAACCGGGTGGTGGTGGCCCCCAGTTGGTCGGTGGTGGTGGCCCGCCGAGGGGTAAATCTAGAATCGATCCTCGATCTCGATGACAAGCGACTGGGGGTACTTCGGGATAGCATCCAGGCCAACGCCCTAACGACGGCCAGCCAGGGGTTTGATATTCGTCCAAAACTTGTCTTTGTCGATACCTTCGATGATCTAACTCAGCTTTTACAGGATGAAGCGGTAGATGGCGTAGTTGTGCATCGATTCTTTCCCATCACGCAAAATCTGCCGGGGGGAGTGCAAACCAACATCCTACTCCAGCCCGCCCAACTTCACTTTGTGGCTCCCAAGGGGCAGCGGGGAGAGGTTTTAGCTGCCCTAGATCTTCACCTAACGCGGCTGAAAAATGCCCCCGACTCAGCGTACTACCTCCTCAGCCAGCGCTGGCTGAACGGGGTGGATATCTATAAAACCAATTGGCCCCTCGTGCGGCGCTTGATCGGCGGCGGCGGCGGCGTCATGGTTGCAGGCGGGGCAGGGCTGATGGTGCTGTGGAACCGCAGTCTGCGCCGGGAAATTGACCAGCGCCTCGCCGCCCAGGCCCAGCTAAACCACGAATTACTCCACGACAGCCTTACAGGGCTGCCCAACCGCAAGTATGTCATCGCCCACCTAGAAGACTGCCTAGGCCAGGTGTCGCGTTCCGAATTAGCTGGGTTCATCGTCCTCTTCCTCGATCTGGATCGGTTTAAGGTGGTGAACGACAGCCTGGGGCATCTCCTAGGGGATCAACTGCTGGTGGAAATGGCCCAGCGCCTCAGCCAAACCCATCACTGGGTGGCCCGTTTAGGGGGCGACGAGTTTGTCATGGTGTTGGATCATACCGATGATGTGATGGTGGCCATCAGAACCGCCGACCAGATCCTAGTGGCCCTGGGAGCCCCCTGTCATCTGGCGGGCCATGCCCTGACGGTGGGAGCCAGTATCGGCATTGTGCGCGCCACCCGGCCCGACCAAACCCCCACGGAGTTAATCCGCGATGCTGACCTTGCCATGTATAGCGCCAAGGCTAAGGGGCGCAACCGCTACGCCATCTTTAACCCCGCCATGCAGTTGGCCGCCGCCCAGCAGCTCACGATGGAGACCGATCTGCGACAGGCCCTTGCCCAACAGCAGTTTGTGCTGTACTACCAGCCGATTGTGGATTTGCAGTCGGGGCAGATCACGGGACTAGAGGCCCTAGCGCGCTGGCAACACCCCACCCTAGGGTTGCTGTCGCCCGGACAGTTCATTCCCCTCGCTGAGGAAACGGGGTTGATTGTGCCCTTGGGGTGGTGGGTGCTAGATACCGCCTGTGCCCAACTGGCCCAATGGCAACGGCAACAGCCCCACCTCAAGGATCTGACGGTGAGCGTGAATGTGTCGGCCTCCCAACTGAGGGAACCCCATTGGTTAGATCGGGTGAATCGGGCCTTGGGGCAGACGCATCTACACGGTTCTGGCCTAATTTTAGAAATTACCGAAACCCTGCTGCTGCAAAATATTAACCTCACCGCCCGCCAGATGGAGCGGTTGCAATCTGGGGCAGTGGGCATCAGCATCGATGACTTTGGGACAGGCTATTCCTCCTTCAGCTATCTGCACCAGCTGCCGATTACCTCCTTCAAAATTGACCAACTGTTCATCCATGAACTGATGGTCAACCCCAAAAACCAGGAGATTGTCAAGACAATGCTTGTTCTAGCCCGCCAAATGGGCGTCAGCGTCACCGCTGAAGGCATTGAAACCGAGGCCCAAAAAAATCTGCTCCAAGCTATGGGCTGCAACCTTGGCCAGGGCTACTGGTTTGATCGGCCCCTGCCCACCGACCAAATCCTCCAGCGCCTCCAGGCTACGGCCTATGCCGTAGAAACGGTGGAGCCTAGCTTTCCTTCAGGCTAATCATGGTTTCGCCCTTCAGCATCCGCTGGGCGGCATCTAGGAGCATTTCCTCCAGATAGGGCTTGGTGAAGTAGCCCTTCGCCCCTAGGTCAACGGCCATTTGGCGGTGGCGGTCGGCCCCCCGTGAGGTGAGCATGGCCACGGGTAACTGGCTGAGGATTTCATCCTTTTGCAGTCGAGACAGCAGTTCTAGGCCGTCCATGCGGGGCATTTCGATGTCGCAGAAGACTAGGTCGCAGGGCAGGCCAGAGCGGAGTTTTTCCCAGGCTTCCTGGCCGTCGCGGGCCTGTTCCACCCGGTAGCCCACCTTGTTGAAGCTCATGGACAGCAGCTCGCGGACGGTGATGGAGTCGTCTACGATCAGCACTGTGGGCTCGGCATGGATCTTTTCTTCCACCATCTCTTCGCCCTCTGGCTGCGACCAGAGCGAGGTGGGGGCTTCCCGGCGCACCCGTCCGGTGGCCATGTCGATCAGTTCCAGCACGTCGGCAATGGGCATGACGCGGCCATCCCCTAGCACCGTGGCCCCGGCAATGCCCGTGGGTTTGGGCACCGGGCCTTCGAGCTGTTTAATGACGATTTCCTGCTCACCAATCACCTGATCCACCTGGAGCCCAATGAAGGTGCTGGTACTGCGGAGGACGACAATGGACACGATCCCTTCGTCGAGGGAACCACCGTAGACCCGGCCCCGGCCCAGGCTGCGGTTGAACTTCAGCAGATCGCTCAGGGGGCGGAAGGGTAGCAGGGTATCCCGCCAAAGAATGCTGGTATGGCCCTGATCGTCGGTTTGTACCCGATCCTTGGGCACATCGAACATATCCTCCACCCCGTCGATGGGGAAGGCGATGCGGGCCTGGTTGTTGACGCAGCTCAGCGCCTTGGTGATGCTCAGCGTCAGCGGTAGGCGAATGGTGAAGCTGGTGCCCTTGCCCACCTCCGATTCGATGGTAATGGAGCCGCGAATATCCGCTAGGGCCGTGCGCACCACGTCCATGCCCACCCCACGACCGGAGAAGTCGTCCGCCTGATCGCGGGTGCTAAAGCCCGGTTCAAACAGCAGGTCATAGACCTCAATGTCGGTCATGGTTTGGGCCTCGGCAGGGGTAATCAAGCCCTTTTTCAGCGCCTTCGTTTTGACGATAGTGGGGTTGATGCCACCGCCATTATCAGCAATGTAAATCACCGTTTGGTTGCCCTGGTAAAAGGCGCGGACGGTAATCGTGCCCTCCCTGGGCTTGCCCGCCGCCAGACGCTCCTCAGGGGTCTCCACACCGTGGGTGATGGCATTGTTCACCAAGTGGGTCATGGGGTCGTAGAGGCGCTCTAGGATCATCTTGTCGATCAGGGTGTCGCGCCCCTCCACAATCAGCTTGGCTTCCTTGCCGCACTTGATGGAAATATCGCGCACCGCCCTAGGTAGGCGATCTGCCGTTTGTCCAAAGGGCACCATGCGGGCCTTGTTCAAGCCCTCCTGAAGCTGGGTAGTGACCTGGCGAAACTGGCGGGCGATCTGATCCGTCGAGTCGATGGTCATTTCGATGTCGGAGGAGGCCTCCCGCACCCGCACAATCAGCTCGATCATTTCCTGGGAAAGGGTGTGGAACCCAGTGAAGCGATCCATCTCCAGGGCATCGAAGGTGGCCCCAGTGGCGTGACTGCCGCTGTCGTGGCTACGGCTAGAGCTGCCCAGGGCAAAGGCTTGGCGGTTAGCCATCAACGAACTCTCCAACAGGGAGCGCTCGTACAGATCGCGCATCCGCTGGCCCACATCGTTGAGCTGCTGCACCTGGTTCAGCAGGTTGTCCAAAAACTGCCGCAGTTGCTCCTGATCCTGCTCCAGGGAGTTACGGTTGACCACCAGTTCCCCCATCAGGTTGTTCAGGTTGTCGAGGTGGCCGACCGAAACTCGCATGGTCTGATCCGTCGCCGCATTGGCCCGCCGGGGGGCACGACCACTCGCCATCCCGGCCCCCCGGCGAGATCCCAAGGTTGGAGTCGAGCCTCCCAGTTGGTCGGCCCCCTCCAGCAACTTCTCCAGATCCCCAAACTCATCGTCATCGTTGCTAACGGCGGGCGGCGGGCTAGGGGCCGCAGGTTTGGTCATGGGCGGGCTAGGGGCAGGCGGGCTTGGGCCTTCGTCCTCCAGCAGCGCCTCTAGGTCACTAAAGTCGTCTAGATCGACTAAATCAACCGATGTTGGACTGTCTAGGGTGGCGGCCCCGTTGGTGGCGGCCCCGTTGGTTGCCGTGCCGTTGGCTGCGGCCCCGTTGCTGGCCCCGTTGGTTTGGGTAACATCCTCCATCACCAACTCATCCAGTTCGGTCAGCCAGTCCTCTTCGGGGGCGGCGGTCTCGGCGGCGGTGGGGGTAACCTCCTCACCCCGATCCTCCGATTCAACGAGTAAATCTAAATCATCGAGGTCTATGGCCCCAAAGGGATCGGCCAACCCTGCCTCTGTCGCCTCGGTTGGTCCCTCCGTGGCCATGGCGGATTCGTCATCGGTGAAGGCCAAGTCAAGATCGAGGTTCAGTTCTTCATCTAGGGGCAAATCTGCCTCGAAATCGAGGTTGGTATCGAGGGGCAGGTCTTTCTCCACCGAGGTATCCTGATCGCCGGATTCCCCAAGAGCCACATTGAGATCCTCACCAAAGCCAAAGGGATCGCCTAGATCTTCACTCGCTGGAGCTTCATCAAAACCAAAGGGATCGCCTAGTTCTTCGCTTGCTGGGGTCTCGTCGAAGCCAAAGGGATCACCTAGATCTTCGCTTGCTGGAGCTTCATCAAAACCAAAGGGATCGCCTAGATCTTCACTTGCTGGGGCTTCATCGAAGCCAAAGGGATCTCCTAGTTCTTCACTTGCTGGGGTCTCGTCGAAGCCAAAGGGATCCCCTAAAGCCCCACTCTCCCGATGCTCCTCCACATCAGGAACCAGGGACGTGGTCAGATCGAGTGTGTCGGGTTCGGCTTCATCCACGACATCGTGATCCAGTTGGTCAAACAGCAAATTCAGATCACTATCTGCCGGGGGCTGATCCACAACGGGCTCCGGTTCAGGGGGCGGAGCGGGCAGCACAGGTTCTTCCTCTGGCGCGACCGCTGCCTCTGGGGCCACAACCACAGGGGCGACCACCACCGGGGCCGAGACGACTACCGGGGGCTTGGTGGCGCGAGGGGTAGCCGGAGGACGGGAGAGACGAGGGGCGGGCGCGACCTCCATCTCATCGAAGAAGTCATCCACCTCCTCGATAGCCGTTTTGCCCCGACCCATGGCGGAGGCAGCATTGCCTTCGCCGAAGAAATCATCCACATCGGCAGGGGCGGGCGGTGCGGTGGGGGCCGGACTGGCCGGGGCCGCATCAGGACTGTCAAACAGCTCGGCATCAAAGGGGGTGGCGTCGAAGGTAGCGACCTCAGTGACCAGCCCATCGGGGGCGGTTACGTCGGATGCCGCCACGTCGGGTATCGTCCCATCGGTTGCCGCCAGGTCGGGGGTGGTCGAGGCTATCTCTGGGGCGGTGTCGTCCGTGGCCAAGCTCCGTTCTAGGGCATCCCCGAACAGGCTGGTCATGTCGTCATCCTCCTCGCTGGGCGACTCTGGGGCAACGGCTCTGGTTTGGAAGAGATCGGCAAATTCGCTATCAATGTCATCGGGGCTGAGGTCGGTATCGCCATCCTCAAGGGCTCCCTCGCCTAGATCCTCCTCCTCCCAAATGTCCTCTAGGTCAATTCGCTCACCTTCAAACAGATCCGCCAAGCTGTTCAGTTCTTCGGTGCCCACCTGCGGCCCAATACCAGGGTGATGCTGAATCCCGCTCAAGGGGGCTGACTCACTGGCGGCTCCACCGTCTAGGTCATCAAAGACCGCTTCTAGGCCACTATCGTCAAAGCTGGCCTCGGCATCCGTGATCTGATCGAGCCAACTGTCGTCCGCATCGATGGCCACACTGGCGTTGGGATTGGCCTCGGCGGTGGCAAACAGATCGGCAAGATCCTCCCCATCACTGCCGTCATCGGTCAGCGCCTCCGCCAGAAGCGCATCGAGATCGGAATCCTTCTCAACAGTGGGGGGCAACGGCGGCACCAGCGCCAGCAGGGCTTCAGAGGCTGCTACCTGGCCCAGTTGCCCAGCCAAAACTTGCTCCTGGGCCTGTTTCAGATCCTTGATGACCACCGGGGCTAGGGTGCGGTAGGTTTGGGCTCGGTTGCCCACAGCTTGCCCCACGGCTTGCGCCAGCTTACACCACGAGGGCAGTTCTAGCTGTTCCCCCAGGCTGTGGAGACGCTGGCAAATTTGGGCCAGTTGTTGGCGTGACGCATCCCCATCCGCCTGTTTGAAGGTGGACAACATTTCCCGTAGCAGTTCTGGCACATCGCTACGAAAGACCAACTGAAGGGCGCTGGTTTCGGGCTGGCTAGCGACGGGGGCCGGGGCGGCGGGGGCCGGGGCCGCAGCGGGGGCCGGGGCCGCAGCGGGGGCCGGAGCTCCGGCCAAACGGCTCAGGTGGGCTTCGGCCTGGGCAAAGACGGGCTCTAGGTTGGCAATGATGGCCTGTCCCTGCTCCTCGCTGAGGCCGTAGGGGCTCTGGAGATGCTCCAATTGCTCCTGCAAGCCGTCAAAGATTTGCAGCAGCATGGATTCTAGGGTTTGGTCAGGGGTCAGGGGCGACTCCTTCATCACCTTAAAGAAGTCTTCCATGCGGTGGGCGGTGCGCTGCATACTGTTGATTCCCAGCATGGCGGCTCCCCCCTTCACCGAGTGGGCGGCCCGAAACACCTCGTTCACCATCTCCGAGTCGTGGATGGTGGCGTCTAGGTTGAGCACCCCCTGCTCAATGGTGTTGAGGTGATCCTTGGCTTCCTCAATGAAGTACCCTAAGATTCGCTTTTGATCTTCAGGCAGCATGGTGGTTCCCTTCTAAACACTTGCTAGATTTCCCAGAGCCTAGGGCTGGCCAAGGCTCCCTCACCCCTCGCGTTTGTTCACCTTAAATCGATCCACCGAGGTCAGCAGATCGCGGGCAACCCCCACCAGGTTTTGCAGGGAAGCCGACACCCGCTGGGCCTCCTGGGAGGTTTCCTGGGCCGTCAGTTCCACCGATTGCATCACCTGGGCTACGGCCCTGGAGGTCTCCGTTTGCTCCACGGTGTCGGCGGTAATGGATCGCACCAGCACGTCAATGCGGTTCGACACCTGAATGATGTCCTCCAGGGATCGCTTGGCCTGTTCCGCCAGTCGAGTACCCTCAATCACCTGCTGGGTGCCCTCCTCCATGGCGGTCATCACACCGCCGGTTTCACTCTGAATTTGCAACACGATCTGCTCAATTTCCTTCGAGGCCTTGGCAGCTCGGTCGGCCAGTTGTCGCACCTCGTCGGCCACAATGGCAAAGCCTCGCCCTGCTTCCCCGGCCCGTGCCGCCTCAATACTGGCGTTGAGGGCCAGCAGGTTGGTACGGGAAGCAATGTTGGAAATCAACGCCACAATCTTGGAAATTTCCTGGGAGGATTCTGCCAAGCGCTTTACCTTACGGGTGGTTTCCGCCACCGTTTCGCGGATTTCCAGAATACCCGCCACGGTGCGTTCCACCGATTCGCCCCCCTTCAAGGCGGTAGAGGACGCCGACCGGGCCACTTCCTCCGCCTCGCGGGCGCTCTCCGCCACCCGCTGAATCGAGTCGGTCATCACCTGCACCGAGTTTAGGGTCACGGCCAGTTCCTCCGCCTGTCGCAGGGCGTCCGCCGAGAGGCCACGGGCAAAAATCTCGTTCTCCGTAGACCCTTTACTCACCTGCCGCGCCGCCACACTCACCTGTTCCACAATTTCCCGCAGGTTTTGGATGGTGAGGTTGAAGGAGTCGGCCACGGCCCCTAGCACGTCGGCGGTCACCTCCGCCTGCACCGTCAGGTCGCCCCGCGCCGCCCCTTCCACGTCGTCGAGGAGGCGAATCACCTGGCGTTGCAGGTCTTCCTTGGCCTGTTCCTGTTCCTGGGCCTTGCGCTGAGCCTCACTGGTGGTCGTCAACACCACGCGGGCCATTTTGTTAAAGCTGCTGGAGAGGCGACCAAACTCATCCTCCGAGAGCACTGTGGCCCGCGCCGACAGGTTGCCCTGGTGAATCACCGAGTCAAACTGGTTCTGGAGATCGCGAATGCTCTCCCGCATCCGGCGTTGGGAGAGATAGCCCGCCCCGTAGGCTGCCCCAAACCCCGCTGCCCCGGCCCCAAGGGCCATGGCCGCATGAACCAGTTTGGGCATTTCCCGATTGGGCTGTAGGGAGACGGCGGCAAAGTTCACGAGCCCCACCGCCAGGGCCGAGGTCACCCCCGCCGTGGCGGCGATGATCAGGTTTTTGGCGGGCAGGGGCGCATTGTCCAAAAAGCCCAGCCAGTCCTGTTCTTGGGGGGCTTCCATCTCCTCATCGTTGGTTTGGGCAAATACGGGCAGGCTATCGCCAGATCCGGCAATGCTGAAGATTTCATCATCGCTGAGGGAGGTCTGGTCGGCGGATCCACTCAGGTCGAAGGACGATGCCCCGCTGCTAAAATCGATGACATCATCGGTGGAACTCAGCCCAGAAGCTCCGACGGAAGGGGTTGTGAAGCCAGCGGAACTGTCGGACAATTCAAAGTCGGGTAGGCTACCGAGGTCGTCAAATTCGCTAAATTCGTCGAGGAAATCGACGTTATTGGTGGAGCCCTCGTCCCGCTCTAGGCTAGCGTCGGTGGCGAAGCCATTGCGGCTAAAGTTCTCCGTCGAGGGGCGTCCGGTGTCGCTGAAGTCGGCCCCCCCCAGTCCGGCGTCGGGAGAAAACACGGTCATATCGTCGCTGCCATCGTCGGTCATGGCAGGCCAAGATTCCTCAAGATCTTCCTCTTCGTCAAAGCTGACAAAAACAGAACCAGCAGTATCCGTGGCCACGGTGCCCATATCCGTATCAAAGCTGAGGTTTGAGGCATCGGCGGCATCAAAGTTGAAGTCTTGATTGGCCCCATCAAAGCTGAGATCCGGATCGGCGCTGGCGAAGGGATCCTGACTATGGAGGCCAAAGGCATCACCATCGTCCTCAAAACTCAGGCCACCCAGATCCTCGCCCAGGTCATCTTCGGCCACTAGGAATGGATTGGCCACGGGGCCATCGGGAATGGTATCGCCGCTGCGGCCTAGGGGGGCAAAGGGGTTGGTGGTGTCCCCCGACGTGGATCCCATCATTCCTGTGGGTTCACCGGAATCCACGGAAAAGACATCGAGGTCGATATCCTCCTCCCAGTCTTCTACCCCGTTGGGCGACTCGCTATTGAGGGTGTCAAAGGCTTGGTTGCCCGCTGCGTCAAAGAAGGTCTGGTCGGTGATATCGCCATCGAAACCGCTCCCCGCACCCGCCCGCCCTAGGAATTGGCTAACGTAGTCTAGCCCCCCCGTGGCGTAGTCCACAAACTCCGAGTCGGAGGTGTAGGCCAGCACGTTGCTGTACTGTTCGCTCGCCACCTCATACTGTTGCAGTCCGTAGCAGTAGATGTGCCCCCGCAACAGCAGCACGCTCGGATCCTCGGGATATTCCTCCGCCAGCGCGTCGATAACGGCTGCGGCATCCTGATAGTTGCCCTGGATATAGGCTCTCTCAGCTTTCTGGTAAGCTTGAGAGTAATCAATGCCTGAAGCCATAACCTTCTCCTACCAATGCCATTGTCTAAGGGGTGAAGAGACATCCGGGAAACGCTAGGGGCTAGGTTGCCCAACGAGCCGAGCGAATGATCGCCACATGATCCAACAATCTCAAGGCTTTATTCTCCTCGGAGGGCAACACCCATTCTCCTCGCAAAAAGGGAGCCATGGTGTCTGGGCTAGTGCTAGATACCCTCGTTTTGTCGGGGTTTAGCCAACGCGCACCCACAATCCGGTTGACGGCTAAGCCTAACATAGTTCCTTGATCTTCAATCGCTATCACGGAAATCTCGGGTCGGTCGGTGTTGAGCATGGAACTATAGCCTAAAAATTGACTGAGATCTGCCACCCAGACCACCCTTCCCTGTTCATTTAGGGTACCCAACAACAGGTGAGAAACGTTCGGGATCGGGGTAATCCGGTCGGGGGGTTGCTCAATGATGCGGCGAATCCCGGTGGCGGGGAGGGCAAACTCATCCTCAGCGGTGACAAAGAATCGCAGGAATAACTCCCCTTCCGGGGTTTCAATGGATTGCAGTTCCGGATCTTGATCCTGTCCGGCCTGGGTTAAAAAATCGGGATTGCCTACCATGGTTTCGCCTCGATACGTCACTATCCCCGCAGCAGTTGCTTCACGGTGCCCACCAGTTCAGAGGGCTGAAAGGGCTTGGCAATATAGGCATCGGCCCCCTGCTTCATGCCCCAATAGCGGTCAAACTCTTCCCCCTTAGAGGAACACAGCACCACGGGCACATGCTGGGTCGCCGGATCCGCCTTCAGCTTACGGCAAAGCTCGTAACCGTTCATGCGGGGCATCACAATGTCCAGAACAATCACATCGGGGGTGTGGCTCTGAATCTGTTCCAACGCCTCCACCCCATCCCCAGCCGAGGACACCTGAAGGCCAATCCCCTGTAGCAAGCTGATAATCATTTCTCGCTGCGGCAGACTGTCCTCTACCACCAACACTGTGCTCATAATCCGGATCGATCCATCTCAGGCCACCAGAGCGACGGGGGGCTCCCCCAGAAAATCCCTACCTACCCTGGGATAATCCAAGGGCCGAGGGATCTATTTATAACGTACCCGCAAATCTCCTGGATGGAGTTGTTGGCCTAACATGACGCAACCATGATCTGGGGTCAATGGTTCAAATTATGGCGAATCTTTGCAACCTTGACCCACTCCAGCAATAAATACTTATGAAGGTGGGCTGGTGAAGGCGGGCCAAGGGGCGGCTAGGGGATGACGATGCAGGGTTGCCAAGCCTTGGGCCTCCACCTAGCGCACCATGGTGGCACTATTGATATCCAGATCCAAATCGAGGTCTCCCTCTAGGGCATCGGCCAGCAATTTTTCGGGACGCGGTTGATCCGGGTCGCCGGGGCCAACGTATTTTTCTACCAGAGCCAGCAGTTCACCGGGGCCAAAGGGCTTGGTTAAATAATCGTTGGCCCCCACCATCCGTGCCTTCACTCGGTCTAAAAAGCCATCTTTCCCGGTCAGCATCACCATGGGCGTTTGGCGAAAGGCGCTGGCATGGCGCAGCATAGCGCAAAGCTCGTAGCCATCCAGTTCGGGCATGGCAATGTCGCACAAAATCAGGTCGGGCTGAAGCTGGAACAACAGCCCTAGCGCCTTGAGGGGATTGCCAATAGAGGTGGCCTCATAGCCCTGGTCATCGAGGATGCGCTCTACGGTCTGGCGAATGGTGGCGCTGTCATCGACACAGACAATGCGGGGCAACCGCTGGGGCCAACTCTTGATCGCGGGAGAATAGGGGCCGCTCCGGCTGGGAGACTGAACGAGGGTGACATGGCCTTTTTGGATGGAGGGGAGCAGTAGCCGCGCCACCGTTACCAGATCGCGGTTGAGGTAGCGGGCGATTTGGCGCAGGGAGGTCTGGCCATCGAGCCAGGGCCGAAGCCGCTGGTAGGCAACCCCAGAGAGGCTGGCCTGAAACGCCTCGTCCTCCACCAGGAGGGGACACTGGTCGGGGGACTGCAACTGGGGATGCAGCTTGTGCCAGGTTTGAATTTGCTGGGTGAGCCCGGTGACGAGGGCGCTCACCTTGTGGGTCATTAGCTGGGGGCTGAGGGCCGAGCTGAGCTGAAACACAAAGGACCCCTGACGCAGGCTCAGCAGGTCAAACAGGGTCTCGCGCACCATGTGGCTGAGGATGGCCCGCCCCTGCTCTGGGGTGAGGAGGTGCTGTTCCAACATTGCCCACAGGGTGCCATACTCCAGGGAATTGAGGGCAGCGATGGCCGAAATGGTGCTGGGGTCGGGTAGCGCCTTATCCATACCGTAGCGATGCAGGTGATCTCGCAGGCGGTTGAGGCTGTTGTCGGTGGTGCCTGCGTAGACCAAACGGCCATTCGCCAGAAACACCAGCCAAGACTGGGTGGCCTCCGCTAGGTCTGACCCCGTTTCAGGGCGCTGCCCCAGATACTTGTGGGGGCTGGCACCATAACTCTCTAGGTACAACTCCCCCGTTCGCTGCCCTAGTTCAATCAGCTGCAAAATGCTGCGAATATCAATTTCAGATAAGTAGCCCTGCATGCAGCAACTCAATGTAGAGGAGAGGAAGGCGAGGAAGGCATTGAAGGAGGAGGGAGGGCTAGGGATGAGTCCACCATTCCTATAGTATAGGCCCGATATCGATCCGATGCACATGCTCTGCCCCCGTCCTTCCCCATGCCCGCCCCTGCGACAGCCATGGTGCTTTCATAACAAAATCCGTCATAAAGCTCGATAGAACCCCAATTTTTTCAGATCTGGCAGGAATACTAGTATTAGCGACAGAATGCACCCACCCAGGAGATTCATACTATCTCCCTAGGGGAATGGCAGCAGAGGCTGTCTCAACCCTGACTGACTGACACAACGCTGAAAAACCTTGATTTCTCGTAGGTTGGGTGGCGCGATAGCAGAACCCAGCAAGCCCAAAATTCTCGGTAAGTGTTGGGTTCCGCTTCGCTGCACCCAACCTACTTTGGAGATGTGTCAGGCAACCAGGTCTCAACCTTGTCCGTCTCAGATCTCAAGGGCATAAAACCCACGGTTTCGTTACGATGACTTACAGTTGCTCTGGCCAAAATTCGTTAAGATCCGTCTTATCCATCCACTCTGTACGATAGTGTCTGGGTTGGGTGCCCAGGGTATTCCCTGACCGCTGGATAGTATCCACCTCGCGATAACCTCGCGATCTGCTACGAGCCCTACCCCCATGGCCTTCTCCCCTCCCCCAGCTTAAATGTTCACTCCGTCGCGTTTACCGTCACGTTTAAAGTAACGAGGATCAACCAGCGTGCTGTACTTAGCAGAAGTCCAGAAAAAGGCCGGATTTATCGGTAGCGGCAAGCCCGAGTTTAAGCTGCTAGCCTGCCAGCGCAATGAGTACAGCTGGAGCGCAGTGACTGGGGACGAAACCCTGGTGGCCCCCGATGATGCCTCCTACAACGCTGGAGCCTTGGTGATGGTGGAGGTGAGTGGCAGTCGCCAAGTGCAGCGCCACTACGAAGCCGGACGCACCCTCACCAATATCCTGCAAAACTTCTCCAACCTCAGCAAGAAATCGAAGACCCAGGAGGAGGAGATTGAGCAGTGGAAGCAGTCCCTCACCTTCCAAAGCCAGGAACTGAATCGGCGAGAGATGGAAATTGAGACCCGCCAAGAACAGCTTGAGCAGGCGGAGGCCGATTTGGAAAAGGTGGAGGCCCAACGCCAGGAGATTGAAACCCTGCGCCAAAGCCTAGCCCAGCAGCAGGAGGAACTAGAGCGCCAAAACAAGAACCTGGAAGGAGCCTGGGCACAACTGAACGGTGAGATGCGCCGCCTAGAAGAAATGCGGGCGGAGGCCACTCCGGCAGCGGGGCTCGATCAGGCCCAGGTGGATCAAATTCAGGCCGTGCTCAACCGTCTCACCGAAGCGGTGATGCCCATGGAGACGCTGCGGGAGCCCATTGCCCACACCACCGATGGCCTCACCTACCACCAGGGGTTGCTGAGCGACTATCGTCAGGCCTTGGAGAACCAACGCCAAGACCTAGAACGCCAGCAACAGGATCTCGATCAACAGCGCATTGATCTGGTGCAGCGCTGGGCCGACTGGCACCAAGCCGAGGCCACCCTCATCGCCCAGCGAGAGGATCTCAAACTCCGGCAAAACACCCTCAAACAGCAGCAAGAGGCCATCCAGCGCCTTTCCGACACCCTTCAGACCCAGGGCAACCTACACCAGAAGCTCTACGACCTGCTGAACACCAGCGACAAGGTGCGCCTGAGCAAAAAAGTAGATGTGGATACCCTAGAAGCCATGCCCTTGGATGATCTGACATCCCTGGTGAGCGAGCTGGAAAAGGACATGGAAAAGGTGTCCCGTTTCGTGTCGGATCAGGAAGAGGAGCTGACCCTAGAACGACAGGCCATTGAGGAAATTAAGGCCAAAATAGAGCAGACCAACGAGTTTGAGCGCATACAAATTGAGACAGAACTAGCCGAAGAGCAGGATCGCTACCAAATGCTCAACGAGACGCTAGTGGGTCAGCGGCGTAACCTGCTAGAGCGAGAGGAAGTCCTCAGCCAACACCAGGCGGTGCTGCGGCGGCGACAGGGGTTAGCGGTGGAGGAAGCCCCCGTTAACTCGGTGGATCTAGAACCCCTGCTCAATTTGGTAGACGAACAGCGACAACAAACCGTAGCAGCGACCCAGGCCCTAGAGGCAGAGATGAAGCAGACCCAGGAGGGCATTAGTCAGGTGAAGGAGGCCATCGCCGCCCAGGAACGAGACCTAGCCAGCCGCCGCACCGAAATTGAAACCTTTGAGGCCGAACTGCGCCAGCGACAATTGGATCTCGCCGCCCTAGGGGGTAAATTAGCCGTGTGCGAAGAACTGCTAAATCCGGCCCAAGACAGCAGCAACGGCCTACGCCAGTCCCTCGATGCCCTGAATAGCGGGGTGACTAAAATTCAGGAGTTTAACGACTACCAACTTCAGGCCATTGCCGAACTACGCCAAACCGTGATGAATGCCATCAACGCGGCCACCCATCAAATGGCTGCTTCCTAGCCCCTGACCCTGGTTTCGGCGGTAGGGAGACCACCGTGGTACCGTTAAACCGCTGTCCTATCTGTTTCTAAAGGGTTGGCCCTGCCCATGATCTGGATTAACGAGCAAATCGATCCCTCCGGGATTATCTATTCCTGCATTGCCTGTACCGACGAAGCCCAGGCCCAAGCCTGCCACCAGTCCTTTGTGGATAACCTCAGTGACGACCAGCGAGCGGCGGGTTGGGTAGCCCAAATTCGCACTGTCAACTCCTGGGACGAAGTACCCGTGAACGCCCTGAAGCTCAGCTACTAGTAGATTGAAGTTCTTGTCATGATTGGGAGTAACTATAGCTTCATGACCAGGCGGTAGATTTGGCTGAGGTTGAGTTCTCCCATGGCGATGGGTTCTGGGAAGGAAAAGGCATTGAGCAAGCTGGGATGGGCTTCGCCAAATTCACCGATGGTTTCTCCGGCCACCTGCACCAGGGCCGAGCGACCCGCAATATAGTAGGGGCTGTGGCCTTCGGTGAGGGTATGGTCTACCCCGAGGGCTCGCAGCAGGGTTTGGACGTAGGCCTTGGCGGTAGAAAACGAGGATCGGGCATCGAGGCAGGCAAAACCCCACGCCTGGGATTCTTCCCCTTGTCCCACCGCTGTGAGGTGAAGAATTTCTCCGGTTTCGTAGAGGTTGATCGGTTTGGGGGCATTGATGTTGCGGGATAGCACCTCCAAAAGACCCACCTGGAGGGTGGTGCGGGTGGCGCTATAGGTACGGCTTTTGGCGTTGCTCGTTTGTAGATAGTGGTCGGCAAACAGGGTCAGGCGGTCTGGATCCGTGAGAACATGGCTTTTCACTTCCATCAGCCCTAGGCGCTGGGACACATCCCCCACCCGAAACACAAACTGCCGTAGTCTATCGGCCTGCCCCAGGTGGAACTTCACCGATAGCGGTTCGGCCTGAAAGCTGTCGAGGCCCAGGGCGACCATCAGATCTCCGGCGAGATCGACCTGGCTTAGCACATCGGTGCGGTAGGTGGGCACATATACCTCATGGGTGCCACTCACCTCCAAATCCATGCGGGCTAGCACCTGTCCTAGCTTAGCTTTGGGGATAGCCGATCCCATAATTTCGTTCAAAAATCGGGCGGAGAAGGGCACTGGGCGACGGGCTAGGCTAGGGGTCACCTGTGCCCCCGACGGAGTCAGGATGGTGACGGTTTGCACCTCGGCCCCAGTATCTAAAAAGTTGTGGGCCAGGATGTTGGCGGTTTCCTGTACCGTTTGCGCCAAAATGCCCGTCACATCGATGAACAAGTTACGGGTCGCGACGGAAATTTCCCCAACCCCCGCTGCGTTGATAATCGGTGGCAGCGACAACACTTGCCCCTCGGCATCGTGCAGCACGGGCACCCGATCCCCATCGGGCAGGGCAGGGCCATAGAGTTTCCCGGTGGGATGGTGGGCTAGCAGATCGGCGGCGGTGCTGGGAACCGTTTCCCACAGGGGCACAAAGCTCAGATCGGCCTTATTTTGGGCGGTGTAGGTGAGGTCGCCCGCAATGCGATCCAGGTCGTAGACGCCGATGGCAATTTTCTTGCGCTGACGGCCAAAGGTCTGGGTCACCTTCTCCTGGAACTGCATCAGCACCTCCAGTCCGCCATCCTGGAGATGGGCCTGACGCACCACCAGGGCCGCTAGGTGCGGACGCAACCCCAACACCGAGGCATCCACCGTCACCCGATAGCCCGAATCGGCCAGAACCTCTGGCACCGAACGCGGCTGATCATTGTAAATATTCATGGCCCGAATGAACCCCTCAGCGGCCAGGAGGTCAGGCCGTTCAGCCGTCACCTCCACCTCCAGGTCTTGATCCCGTCGGGTCGCCTCTAGGCCATAGTGAAAAGCCTGCTGCTCCAACTGGTCTAGGGGTGTTTGGGTGAGGCGCTGGAGATAGGAGAGGGGAAACGTTACCGTGGGCATGGGCTAAACAGCAGTAAACGGACAGAAGGTAGACGGGCAGAACGCCAACAGGCGAATGATGCCGAAGAACAGGGAAGCCCTAGCTACAACACCATCCTTGAGCCTAGAGCACCCCCGCCAAACTGCTCCCATGCTATATCGCATCTGGCCTCAGAAAACGCCCCGACCCCCTCCAAAATAAGCGAGATTCTAGACAATCTCCCGCCCCACCAGCAGAATCCTAGGACTGGCCGGGAAACCTTATCGCCCCTGTGGGCTAGTTATTCTATACTTTTATGAATTCGTTCAACGTGGGTCATTTTTGGGTACCTTAAGGCAAGGAAGAAATCCCTCACGATAGGCTTTAGTTAAAGCGACTCTGCCGGAGAGATCAGCCGCAAAGATACAGAGACCTTTAAGACCTAGGTACTTAAAACTACTGATCTAGCGTCCATCCTGCGTAAACATTGTTCGGAATTATACTGCGGCTCCCCGCCCTAGGCTGCCATTCACTCAGTTTTTATCCTGGAACCAAGATCCCTGTTTTTAGTCGCTCGTCCTATGAAATTTGACCATTCTGATCTTCATTTCTCCCACGACAATGGCCAGCCAACCTCAATGAGTGTGGAAACGCTATTAGCGGAGTATGCGGATGGGCGACGACGCTTTGATAATATTGACCTACGAGAGGCCAACTTAAACCGAGCCAAGCTACCGATGATTAGCCTCGAAGAATCGATTCTTCAAAAAGCTAAATTATCTGGTGCTAACCTGGCTGGAGCCACCCTAAACCATGCCGATTTTTCCTTTGCCACCCTCACAAATGCCAACTTTATTGCGGCAGATTTAGTTCGCGCCAAGTTGATTGGAGCCAATTTGGCTGGGGCGGTTATGAGTGGCGCAAATCTCAGTGGGGCAAGTTTCCGTAAGGCAGATCTAACTAACTGTATTTTGGCTGGGGCTAACCTGAGCGGCGTTGATTTTTCTGGCGCTGTCCTGAGCAATGTCAACTTTGGTGGTGCAAACCTAAAAGGAGCAAACCTCAGTGAGGTGAATCTCACCGAAGTAGACTTAACCGATCTAGATTTAACAGAAAGCATCCTGCCTGAAGGCTTAGCCGGTGAGCGCTGGGTCAGCCAAAATCGAGACCTCAGCAGGAGCTTTGACCAAGTGGTTCCCGGTTGGGGCAGCGCTGGAGAAGCCATCCCAGAGCCGCCGCCTGCCCAGAACGAGCCCACACCTAGCAAGATGATTGCGTCGGAAACAGGACGCTATCTAGTCGATCAAAACCAGGACGACGATCTAGAACGTGAGAATCATTCGACTGAATATTTAGAGGAGAGTTCGCCCTTCGATCCCTATATCGCATCAGACGGATCGACCAACGAAGGATATGTCGTCGGCGCAGTTTTTTCTGAAGAGTACGTAACTGAAGAATACAACGAGTATGTGGCTGAAGAATACACAGAGGAATACGCCACCGAACCATACGTTACCGAACAATATGCTTCAGATCAATACGTCGAACCATACGCTTCAGAACCATACGTTACCGAACCATACACTTCAGAGCAATACGTCACCGAACCATACGTCACTGGAGCCTATGCTACTGGAGAACATGCAGAGCAATACGTCGCTGGAGCCCATAGCACTGAAGAATACACAGAGGAATACACAGAGGAATACACAGAGGAATACGCTCCTGAGGAATACCTAGAAGGATATGCTACTAGAGCATTCATGGCTCCTGAAGAATACGTTACTGGTGCTGATCTAGGGACTGACGAATTCGTCGAGGAAGAAACCTATGCCGCTGTGCCACTCAGTTCCCTAGAGGCAGAAGAACTAGCCGCCCTAGCCGCCGCCGAAGAGAAATGGTCAGGGTCTGCGGCGGCGTTTGATGATGAGGATGGCCTCTACCTCAATGCCCTAGATGCCCTAGACGCCATTGCCATGGAGAACAATGGGGCGTTTGAAAATGTCGACATACCCCAACCGCCTGCCACGGCTGGAGAAGATTCCCCCCCAACATCCTCCTTCGTGGATCCCATGAATCCCTTTGTCCTAGGAGATGGGGATAACGAGGTTATGGCTCAGGAATCTGCCCACCCTAGCGATCATCCCGACAATCCCTTTGCTCTTGGGTTCCCTCCCCTCAACACCCCAGAGGAAGGTACCACGGCCCTCGCTGAGGGGGTAACGGCCACGATTTCTGATCTGCCTGAGCCTGTGGATTTCACCGCAACGGATCCTGACCTGGCTGAGCCTATAGATTTAACGGCAACGACTTCTGACCTAACCGAGTCTATAGCTTTAACGGCAACGGCCTCTGATCTGACCGAGCCTGCGGATTTCACCGCAACGAATCCTGATTTGGCCGAGCCTGTGGATTTCATCGCAACGGATCCTGACCTGGCTGAGTCTATGGATTTGGCGATTTCCGAGGCTGCACCGAACGACGCAGCTGAGGCGATACAGCCCATCCCGCCAGAGACCACCGACTTTGTGGCCTTGGCCGAAGAGGAACCTGGGGCTCCAGAGGAGGAGACGCAATTCATTCTGCCCGAAGATAAGGATGAAGATCTAGGGGATGAGTCGGTCGCCCCTCGTAAGAATCGTTCGGCATTCCCTTCTCCCTCGCCCCTCAATACACCAGCACCGACCCAAGCACCAGAGACCTCCACGACTTCTGAAATCAAGGCCCATCCCTCTCTAAATAGTCGTGTTGTCCATTCCATTCAAGCGGCCTTGGGGCGGCGGGTGCAATATTCGCTTCAGCGAAAACTGCTGGATATCTATCACGGGAAATGTGCAATTACAGGTTGCAATATTCAACCATTACTAGAAACGGTTTTTATTACTAGCCATGACCGCAATAATACCGATCACCCCTCTCAATGCCTTGTCCTACGTGCCGATTTAAAGACCCTATACGGTCTAAACCTTCTAGCCATTCATCCCCAAAATCTCGCAATACTCCTGTCGCCTCAACTAATGGCGTCAGACTATGGTTATTTGCAGGGCCAGCGTATTACTATTCCAGAGCAAAAAATCTATCACCCCAGCCCCGAAAGTCTGGCCCAACATTTGCAGGATTGCACCTGGTACAACAAAGGCTATCAAGATAGCCCTCAGTCCTTTGCCTCGGTTCCCTCCGATCTCCCGTCTAACCCTGCCCAACGGTGGCTGAATCTACCCAGCGTGGTTGCGCTTGGGGTTGGCATCCTGGTTGGAGGGGGTCTGATGTGGCCTTTGCGGAGTGCTCTAATGGGCCAGCCTTCAGCCCTTGAACCAGAGTCTCCTTCGACTCAGATCAGTCCGCAATCCGAAAACCGCATTAATATTCAGGCTGGGAATCTACGCTACAACCAGCAGGGCGTTATTATCGACCAAAAAGCCTATATCGCCCTAGCACAGGCCCAACAATTAGGCATCCTAAATGGAGAGGTACCAGAGGATTATCAGCAACCGTTTCAGGGCGAAACCTATGTGAGTTTGTCCTACCTAGCAGCCTTGGGAATTCCGATTACATGGGATGCCGAGTCGCGAACTGCCCTCCTAGACTGTTGTCAGTCCCAAGCGTTGGAAACCATCTCCATCGCTATTAATAGTCGCAATTGGCCAGAGGCTGGAATCATTGTTGATGATCGAGCCTATGTTCCCCAATCTAAACTGGCTGATTTGAACCTCGACTTAGATGCGCTCAATCCGGCTCACTCCATCGGCTATCAAAACGATACCTATGTGCGAGCCAATGATTTGAAGGATCTCGCCGCCACAGTGCAATGGGATGCCGAAACCCGTGTGCTTCGGATTAGCAACTAATCCCCAATTTGCCCTCTGCCAGACCAATCTGTTCCGGCAGAGGGGCGGTTCCGGTTTACCAGGGTTTCCAGGCGTCCCAGTCTTCGTTGAAGATCGACGTATCTGGGAACTGGGTGGGGTTGTCGCTGGCCTCTAGCTCCATGCGCAGGGCGTGGAGCAGGGGTTCGTGGGCGGGTAGGTTGTCCACCAGTTCGTAGGGCAGCACGCCATTCCGCAGAGAGAAGTCGATGGAATGGGCGGCGGCGGCCCCCACCGACCACTCGAAGGAATGCACCCGGTAGGCGGCGGCGGCAATGTTGCTAGCGGCGATACTCTTACTGGCGACGAGCATGTTGTCTACCCGCTGGGGAATCATCGCCCGCAGGGGAATTTGGGCCGGGAAGGCTTGGCCGTGGGCTTGGCGCACCCCAGGCCGCTCGATGTTGCCGGGGGCTTCGGGCGGGTAGTCGCGCATACAGGGGTGGAAGTCGATGGCGTATTGGGCGATGCCCACCGAGTCGGGATACATGCGAGAACGCCTCCGCACATGGAATTCATCGGGGTTGGCGTCGGGCATGAAGGTATCCACCGTCTCTAGCCCCGCCAGGAACCGCCGCATGGAGGTAAAGGTGCTGCGATCCAGGTTTTCTTGGTAGAACTCGGAGGTGAAATCGTTCCAGGAGAAGTCGATTTCGCTGATCCTAAAGCCGTTGTCGTAGCCGTAGGAGGGACGGCCAATGATGCGACGAGCTTCGCGGATGTAGGGATATTTGGACAGGCCATGCTCCGTACCCATGGGGGAATCTAGCCCGCTGAGGTAACGGTTGTAGGGTTCCGGCTCTTTCCAAGAATCATCAATTTGGGAATCGGTCGTCCCTGTGGTGAGCCAGTAGAAGAATCCAATGGCGTTTTCCTCACCCCGCCGCAGGGTTTCGGTACGCAGACCGCCCAGCCAGCCCCCCGGAGCCAGTTGTCCGCTGGCTTGCAGTTGATCGTGGGTGAGGATCAAATTATCGCGGGCGGTGCCGGGGCGATAGTCGTTGCCCCACGTCCAGTTCTGCATGGAAATATCCCCTGCTACCGGACGGGGCACACCGGAAATGCGCTCATCCATCCGACGAGGGGCTGCACTCCACAGGCGGCGATAGGTGAAGACAAAATCAAAGTGATCCTGGGGCGTTTGCAGTTGGTCGCGCTCTTTTTCCCAACTGTAGTAGGGCTCGTAGGTGGCGTAGAACTCCGGCACATCATAGGTTTGTGGCTCGGCGGTGTACTCCATCGCAAAGGTATACGTGAAGCCTTGGGTGCAGTAGGCGTCCTGCTGGGCCACGGGGGAAGAGGGGTTGTGGGGCGATCTAGGATCTAACCCCAACTCGTAGGGCACATCGGCCAGGGCAATCAGTTCCCCGGTTTCCGTGGCCTCTACCACAAACCAATCCACCCGGCTGGGCTGGGCGTTGGGGTAGCGCTCTAGGGTAATGCCTGCGGGCACAAACTGAATGATTTCCTTCGACAGACGGGCCGAATCGGCGTAGGTGTAGGCGTCTTCGATGATCTGCGACAGAAAATCGCTATTTAAAGGAGCCGTCCCCGGCGCGGGGCTGTGGCGAATGGCGGTCATGCTGGTGATGTGGGTGCGGTCGGCGTTAAAGCCCACCTCTTTAATCACCGTATTGGGGAACCACTTCAGTTCGCCGCCGCCCTCCCGTTCGGCCTCCGCCAGCATCTCCATCAAAATGGCGTTGGCATCGGCGGGCATAAAGCAAGACATACTCACCCAGCACTGGCCGGGGTTCAGTTCGCCATATTTTTCCTCCACCCGATCCCGCAGTTCCCTATAACCCTCGGAATAAAACAGTCTGGCCCGCTGCTCCCGCGATTCATCCAGTGCCGTGGTGCCCTGGGAGGAAATTTGCCCGCCTACCCAGTCGGTCAATTCTGTCATACAAACCGTGTGGCCCATCCGCAGGCTTTCGTAGGCCGCCGCCGTTCCGGCCAAACCACCGCCTACGATGAGTAACTCACACTCCACCACCTGATCTGGCGTGGGGGTGCGCTGGGCGAGTTGGGGCGATACGGATTGCTGGGCCTGGGCATTACCGATGGGCAGGGGGATCGATCCAGCCACCAAAGCAGAGACTAACAGGGGGGGCGTTAGAGCACGAAAAAGCTGTTTCATAGCAAATTAAGCGCGTGGAGCAATACCCATCGATTTTAGCCGAGGCCCATTCCGGACAGAGATTTGCCACTTTTATTTACAGCTTTTGGGGATTTACAGTCCTCAGGGGTTGCCCAGATGGGTTTGGCGACCCCGTTGGGGTTGGTTGCCGTTAGCGGTACTCGGTATCGGCTAGGCTAATTTTTAGGCTAATTGTGGGAGAGGCCCACAAGCCCCACCGCTGACGTTGCTGGATTGGTGAGAACCGCCATGGTCGCCCCAGAATTGCGCTAAATTAATGTGCCCCTGGGCAAAAAACTGCTGCTGCGCGATGGGGGTTGGGCCTTGATGGCGCGGCTGGGTCGACCATACATGGGGTTCTACAACAGCCGAGGACTCGGATGGGCTGTCTTAGGGTGGGGAATCTTGGTCTGGGGCGGGCTTGTGGGCTGTGCTCCCAGACCTTGGCCCCAACCGTCCCTTTCAACTCACAGCCATCCTCAGCCTGCGGAACACCGACCCCACCGCCGCCCTTTTCATCGAAGCCATCGACTACCATGACTCCAGCGGTGCCCTGGTTACGGCCTACCTCAGTCAGCCCCTAGAGCTTGGCCCCCTCGCCTTCACATCCGTTGTGGTTGAAAGCAGCAACACCTTGGGCGGTGCCGGAGCTAACTTCCTCGTCACCTGGGGCGCTGATCTGCGTGGCAGCGCCCCAGGTGACGAGGCGCTGATGATTAGTACGGCCTCCCAGCAGGGCATCCCCTTCATTAGCCCTGGCCGAGTCATTGCAGAACGTGAGGCAGAACACGAGGCAAATTAGCCCAAATTTCCTAGGAACAGAGTGAATTGGGGACTATCGTTTGCCGGAACGGGCTTTACCATATTTTTCTATTATAAAAGAATAGCGATAACCGGAATTGGGCTTCGATCAGTAGGCTAGGAGATTTGGCCCTTTGGATGACTCAAGCTTTTATGTGTCAAGGCTTTTGCAGATTTTTACAAGGTCTTTTGGGCAAAAATATATCCCTCAATACATCTCCGTATGGTTCCTTATTAATCTGGGAAGTACGACTATCACGATTGAAAACAGTTAAAAACTAAGTCAAACAAAGGTTAAATGATTCAGGAAAGCCAAGGGGATTTGGCCGTCCAGACTTAGGATAGGGTTGATATTTCCTCTGTAGACACCCTATGGATGCCATCCAAACCCAAGTCGTCATCTTGACCAACAAAGTTGACGCCCTCCACCACATGATTGACCAAGTGAATGATCAGGTGTCCGCCATTTTGGCCTCAGCCCATACCCTCGGTGACGATAGCCACGAACTGAGAATTGGTTGCCATGCCAGCTATAGCCCGATGCCACGCTATAGCTCCCCTAGCCTCGATGGGATGTGTGAGCACAAGGATGTCTTGATCGACAGTGACTACAGCACCACGGAACGGCAGACGGTTGAGGTCAACCTTTCCCAAGATATTCAAATCCAGCGACTTACCGCCCAACTCACCGCCGCCTACCACCGAATCGCCGCCCTAGAGGAACAGCTTCTCGCGACCCGTGTCCTCTAACATTGATTAGAGCAGGGCAGGGCTAACGATACCGCAAAGGGCCACTGCATCAACCATAGGGAACCGCGTCAAAAAAACACAAGGGAACCGCGTCAAAAAAAGAGCGCCTAGTGAGACGCTCTGCCAGAATAATTTGGGATAACTTAGCCGAGGCTAAGCCCGCCGCTGGAGCGAGTTGTCCCGTGAAACGGGCCGTCTAACTCGCCAGGAGGCATCTAATTAGCCTTCCAGGATCACCTTGCCGACCATGCCAGCCCCACGGTGGGGAGCGCAGAAGTAGGTGTAGGTGCCAGCGGGCATATCGCTGGTGAAGGTGGTGGAGTAGTTTTCGCCGGGGGCGAAGGTCAGTTGGCTGTGGGACAGGCTATCGGCCAGTGCTTTGTCGCCAGCAGGGGTGCCTGCTGCGTCGAAGATGACGTTGTGGGGAGCCATTTTGTTGTTGGTCCAGGTCACGGTGTCACCGGGCTTGACGGTGACGGTGCTGGGTTCAAACACGAGCAGACCGGCGTCGTTGCCCATTTTCACTTCGTAGTTGGTGGCGGAAGCGGGGGCAGAAACGAGGGTTAGGGCACCCAGCACAACGAGAACAGACAGAGCAGCAATGCCCAGACGCTGGGCGGCACGAAGTACACGATTCATAAACTACCTCTAGGGGCTTATCTCCAGTTCAATCAATGATGCGGCTGAAATTCAGCGCTCTATGGCATCTTACCTGCTAATACTACCCTCTTGGGTACATCCTAAAAGCAAACAAGGGGCCGAAACCCCTTGTTCATACCCCGATGGCGGGGCCGTTGGATGGATTAGATCGGGGGAGCCGAGAAACGAGTCTTACCCGAACCCCACATGTCGCCAATCACCTTGGGCTGAAGCAGGATATGACCCGAAATGGCTACCAGATCTTCCTCGGTTAGGCTACGCATTTTGGGGAAGATATCGGCACTCATCTTGCTGGGGTGAAGCTGGGAAATATCGGTCAACCCGTCGTAGGTGGTGGGGGACTTCAGATAGTCCACCAGGGCTTCAATGTTGTCGCGGGGAGGCAACGCCCCAGCCAGGGAGTTGGGGTCTAGGCCCACGGTGGGGTTGGTTTTGGTAATGCCGCCCACATGGCAGGTGCCACAGGCGTAGTTAAACTGGCGGCGGCCACGGGTCACTTGCTCTAGGGAAAGCACAACGGTGTCCCCCTCGGCATTGAGCTGTACCGTGCGGGTGGCCGCATCTAGCTCAGCCGCGACGGCGTCTCCCATCATCAGTTGGCTGACAAAGAAGAGTGCGACCGCAACTAGCCAAATGCATCTCTTCAACATGGTTCTCCTCGAATGTATAGGGTTCAGGTATGGACATCAACACAGCGGACGGCGAAGAAATTTTCCTCAGTCCATGTAGTAATGACTATCATGCCACCGAAGGGGGCCATTCCCAAGTTTTCTCGACGATCATGCCCTATGGCCGGAATTGTCCCACGTTGCAGGAACCCAGCAACACCCTCAAAGCAGATATCTCAAGGTGGATCCCCAAGGCTACCCTCCGCTGGGGCTACTCCGCGACGACGTGGGAGGGGGCGCTGTGGTTGAGGCCGTTGGCCCACGGAGTCGGAGTTTCGATGCTGATGGGCTCGACACTGGCGGGCTGGTGGAGGCGAATCAGTTGGGCCAGGGTGGCCTTCAGTTGGGTGCGGGGCACGATCAGATCCACAAAGCCGTGATCCCGCAGGTATTCGGCGGTTTGGAAATCGTCGGGTAGCTTTTCGCGCAGGGTTTGTTCGACCACGCGGCGTCCGGCAAAGCCAATGGTGGCCTTGGGTTCAGCAATAATAATGTCTCCCAGCATGGCAAAGCTGGCGGTGACGCCCCCGGTGGTGGGGTGGGTAAGCACGGGCATATACAAAAGCTGGGCGGCCTGGTGCTGTTGCAGGGCTCCAGAAATTTTGGCCATCTGCATCAGGCTCAGCATCCCTTCCTGCATTCGCGCTCCACCGGAGGCACAGACAATTACCACCGGGCGGCGTTCCTCGGTGCCGCGCTCAATCATGCGGGTGAGTTTTTCCCCCACGACCGATCCCATGCTGCCGCCCATGAATCGGAAATCCATCACCCCCAGGGCCACGGGCAGGCCGTCCAATTCCCCCAGCCCGGTTTGTACGGCGTCGGCCAGTTGGGTTTTGCTTTGGGTTTCGCGGAGGCGGTCGCTATAGCCCTTGCGATCCTTAAACCCCAGGGGATCCTTCGGCTGAATGTGGCTATCCATCACCTGCCAAGTGTTGGCGTCGATCAGTTGGCGAATGCGCTCGTCGCTGAAAATGCGGTGGTGATGGCCACATTCCCCACAGACCCACTGGTTCGCCCGTAAATCCTTGGTGTAGGTCAGCACGTCGCAGTGCTCACACTTCGTCCACAGGCCATCGGCAATCTCGCGCTCTTGGTGTTCTTCGCTGATGGGGCCAGACTTACGGCGATTAGCAAACCAGTCAAACAGGGACATGATGGGGGAAGGAATGGAACAACGACGGTAGAACGCCCATACTATGCGCTTTTAGGACGTACTCTTCATCCTAGCCGTTTTGGTTCGCCTTCGATAGATCGCCCTCGGTGTGGATTCCTCGCTGCTGGGTTTGTGGGATCTGTCCCAGCGCTTTAGGATGTTGAACGACTCGTCAACCTTAGCCACCCCCATTGTGACGCTATGCAAACCATCGCCATTGTTGGATTGGGCCTGATTGGTGGATCCCTCGGCCTAGATTTTTCCCGGTTGGGGTATCGAGTGGTGGGGGTGGCCCGTCGTCCCGAAACGGTCGATATGGCCCTAGACCGAGGCGTTGTTCACCAGGCCAGCACCGATCTGAATTTGGTGGCGGAGGCCGATGCGGTCTTTCTCTGCACCCCCATTGATGGCGTGGTTGATATTGCGAAACAGGTAGTGCCCCATCTAAAATCCAGCGCGATTTTGACCGATGTAAGCTCCGTCAAAGGTTCCTTGGTACCGGAACTCACGACTCTCTGGCCCCACTTTATCGGCGGGCACCCCATGGCGGGCAAGGCCGAGGCGGGTTTAGCCGTCGCAGAGGCCCATCTATTTCGGGGGCGTCCCTACGTGCTGACTCCGACGGAAGAAACTTCCCAAAGGGATTTGGACGTCCTATCGGGGCTGGTGGATCAGCTAGAGGCCCGTCGATATACCTGTTCCCCAACGGATCATGATCGCGCTGTGGCCTGGATTTCCCATCTGCCTGTGATGGTGAGCAGCAGTTTGATTCAAGCCTGCCAGCAGGAACCGAACCCCGAATTGCTAAAGTTAGCCCAAGCCCTGGCCAGCTCTGGCTTTCGCGATACCAGCCGAGTCGGCGGCGGCGCTCCTGATCTAGGCACCCTGATGGCTCGTTATAATCGCGAAGCTCTGCTCTCCTCCATCGCCCTGTATCAGCGACAACTGGGCCAGATCCGCGCCCTCGTTGAAGTAGAAGACTGGGATGGCCTGCACCATTTTCTCGCCCAAACCCAAACCGCCCGTCCGGCCTATGTAGATGAGATGGATGAGGCATAGGGGCGTTTACAGCAGCATCTTCTGTACCCCTGTGGTATCAAGCTACCTTGGCCACAATGGCCTGCTCTGAGCGCCAAAAAACCCCGGTTTCTTGGAGAAGCCGGGGTTCTGGTTGATGCGAAAGTTTTAGCCCTCGCGCACTTTTTCTGACCAAACGCGGGTGGGCAGACCCCACACGTAGATGAAGCCTTCAGCGGCTTTGTGGTCAAACTGGTCGTCGGAGCTGTAGGTGGCCAGGGATTCGCTGTACAGGGCCAGGTCGGACTTGCGGCCTACCACGCGGGCGTTGCCCTTGAACAGCTTCATCCGCACGGTGCCCGTCACCCGCTCCTGGGTTTGCTGAATGAAGGCATCCAGGGCCAGCTTCAGGGGGCTATACCAGAGGCCGTTGTAGACCAGGCGGCTGTAGGTTTCTTCGATGCCACGCTTGTATTGGGTGACATCGGAGGTGAGGGTGAGGCTTTCGAGGTCGCGGTGGGCGTCGATCAGCACCAGCAGCGCCGGGGCTTCGTAGATTTCGCGGGATTTGATCCCCACCAGGCGGTTTTCCACCATGTCGATGCGGCCCACGCCGTGGCGGCCAGCGATCTCGTTGATTTGGGTAATCAGTTCCACCGGAGCCAGGGCGGCCCCATTCAGGTGGGTGGGGATGCCCTTGGTGAAGCCGATTTCGATGTATTCCGGCTGATCGGGGGTGTTTTCAATGGCCTGGGTCATGAGGAACACCTCTTCCAGGGGTTCGTTCATGGGGTCTTCTAGGGGGCCAGCTTCGATGCTGCGGCCCAGCAGGTTGCGGTCGATGCTGTAGGGGCTAGACTTTTTCACCGGGAAGGCGAGGCCCATTTTTTCGCCGTAGGCGATGGTTTCTTCGCGGCCCATGCCCCATTCGCGGGCGGGGGCCAGCACCTTCAAGCTGGGGTTGAGGGCGGCGATGGCCACATCAAAGCGCACTTGGTCGTTGCCTTTTCCGGTGCAGCCGTGGGCCACGGCATCGGCTCCGTAGCGGGCGGCGGCTTCTACTAGCGCTTTGGCGATCAGGGGGCGGGCCAGGGCGGTGGAAAGGGGGTAGCGGTTTTCGTAGAGGGCGTTGGCCTGAATGGCAGGGAAGGCGTAGTCGGTGATGAATTCTTCGGTTAGGTCAGCGACGAGGGATTCCTTCACTCCGGCGGTGAGCGCCTTGAGGCGGATGGGTTCTAGTTCATCCCCTTGACCCAGGTCGGCGGCGAGGGTGATGACCTCCTTCACGCCCCATTCGTTCATCAGATAGGGGATACAAACGGTGGTATCCACCCCACCGGAATAGGCTAAAACAACTTTCTCTGCGCGACCCATGGTCAATCCCTGCTATTGCGTTACAGGGGTAATATTATCCCTGGTTTCTTGCCTGTGCTCACACCCGATTTGGCAAGATCCGATGACATCACTAGAGCTAGGGACGTCTAAATTGACCACGGGGGGCGTCGATGGCACAGTCCCTGCCAGCCCTCACCCCTAGCCCCTCTCCCAGGAGGGAGAGGGGAGACGAAAATCGCCTCAAAGTCCCTCTCCCGTGGGGAGAGGGATTTAGGGTGAGGGCTAAAGCACGGGATGGCAGCAGGTTTCTCGATATTGCAATGTTTGGCTGATCCCGAACTCAAGTTAAGGTGCTATTTCCAGGCCAATCCAGTTGAATATCTGGTTCTTTTAGCAATTTATCTGGCACCGCAGATCGCTAGGCTACAGGTGGCTAGCCTCACCCAAGGCTGCGGTAGGATTAGCCCAACGCGATTTGATTGCCCTCGTTCACCTTCGTTAATTACTGGTGCCCCCCCATGACCGTTAGTGACGCTCTGCAAGAAGTTCGCCAGCGTGACCGAGCCTACCTGTCGGCCCACAATCCCTACGAACACCTCCAGGCTATCCACGAAATTTGGCCCATTGTGGCGGAAAAATACAGCGACATCGTGGCCCTAAACGACCCCCACTACAAACCCGCTGCCACCTTCACCTATCGGCAACTGGGGGAAGCCATCCGCACCTTTGCAAGCGGATTACAGGCGTTGGGCATCGAAAACCGTACCCATGTGGCCCTGTTTGCCGATAACAGCCACCGCTGGTTCATTGCCGACCAGGGGATTATGACCGCCGGGGGCATGGACGCCGTGCGCAGTGGCACCGCCGAAACCGAGGAACTCCTCTACATTGCCGAACACAGCGAAAGCACGGTGCTGGTGGTGGAAAATGCCGCCCTACTAAAGCGGCTGCGGTCTCGGTTGGATACCCTGCCGATTCCGTTGGTGATTTTGCTTTCCGATGAGGAACCCCCCGCCAATGAACGGCTGAAAATCCTCAACTTTAGTCAACTGATGGCCCTAGGCAAAGAACAGCCCTACACCCCCGTCACCGTTAAACCGGAGGACTTAGCGACGCTAATCTACACCTCCGGCACCACGGGCCAGCCCAAGGGGGTGATGCTCAGCCACCGTAATCTGCTGCACCAGATCAACACCCTGCGGTCGGTGGTGCAGCCCGAACCGGGGGATCGGGTGGTGGGGATTTTGCCCTCCTGGCACAGCTTCGAGCGCACGGCGGAATACTTTTTGCTAGCCAATGGGTGCAGCCAAATCTACAGCAACATTCGCCACCTCAAAACCGACCTAAAAAGCACCAAACCCCAGTACATGGTCGGGGTGCCTCGCCTGTGGGAGTCCATCTACGAAGGGGCGCAGCGGCAGTTTCGGGAGCAAAGCGCGGGCAAACAAAAGCTGATCTTCACCTGCTTTGGCCTCAGCGAGCGCTACGTTACCCACCTTTGGCGCTACCAAGACATGAAAATCGACGCCCCTAACCTGTCCACCGTGGAGCGACTCACCTCTGGCCTCGCCGCCCTGGCCCTGTGGCCCCTGCACCAGGTGGGCAAAGCCCTCGTCTACGGCAAGGTGCGCCAAGCCACCGGGGGCCAAGTCAAGCAACTGATCAGCGGCGGCGGTTCCCTGGCGCGGCACATTGATAGCTTTTTTGAAATCATCGGCGTGCCCCTGCTGGTGGGCTATGGCCTGACGGAGACCTCCCCGGTGCTCTCCGCCCGTCGCCCCTGGAGCAACCTGCGCGGTGCCGCCGGACAACCCATCCCCTTCACCGAAATTAAGGTGGTGGATTTGGAAACCCGCCAGGAAGTCCCCCAGGGAGCCCAGGGCCTCGTCCTCGCACGGGGGCCGCAGATTATGGAGGGCTACTACCGCAACCCCGAAGCCACCCAAAAGGCCATCGACCCCGAAGGCTGGTTCGACACGGGCGACCTGGGCTGGATTAGCCAAGACGGCAACGTGGTGCTCACCGGGCGGGCCAAGGACACCATCGTCCTCACCAACGGTGAAAACATCGAACCCCAGCCCATCGAAGACGCCTGTATCCGCAGCCCCTACATCGACCAAATTATGGTGGTGGGGCAAGATCAGCGCTCCCTCGGTGCCCTGGTGGTGCCCAATCTGGACGCCCTGCAAGCCTGGGCCGCCAGTCAGTCCTTCTTTATCGCCATTCCAGGGGACGACACCGCCGTACCCGCAGGCTTTAGCACCATCACCCTAGAGGATGAGCGTCTACAAAAACTGCTGCGCGACGAAATGACCCGCCAGGTCAAGGATCGACCGGGCTATCGACCCGACGACCGCATTGGCCCCTTCCGCCTGGTGCTGGAGCCCTTCTCCATCGAAAACGGCCTGCTGACCCAAACCCTAAAAGTACGCCGCCCCGTGGTGACGGAACGGTATCGCGATATGATTGACGCGATGTTTGGGTAACCTAGGTCTGGGCTAGACCGATCTCAAGATCCTAAGATCCATTGAAGCCCTGGACACCGAAACATCAGTCTCGAAAGCCATGGCGAGACGGTGGTCTGTACTGCTGTCCTTCGTACATCGGTTGTATCCGTCCTTGTTGAGTACCTTTAATTGTTATGGATGACAATCAATCCTTGTTGCTGAAGCGCGTGGTCAACATCAAAGCAGTGGTCACACCACTGTGGAAAGAAGAGGCCCAAAAGCAACTGCAAAGCCAAATCAACCAAATCGACGGCCAACTGCAACAGCTAGAAATGCAGGGGCAACGCGTCGTGAGTGAACTCCAAAAACAGGCCGAATCCGACCCCGGGAACGTTGGCATTCAGCAGCAAATGGCCGAGGTACAAAATCGCCTAAACCAAGATAAAAGCAAGCTGCTTCAGCAAAAGAACCAAAACCTTCAGCAACTTCAACAGGTGCAAACCCTGGAGATGGATGTGGAGGTAGAACAGGGCAAGGTAGAGAGCTTCTTTAATGTCGCTGTGGGCGATAACCTGGTGCAAAAACTTCAGGTAGAAATCCTGATTCGTGATGGCATTATTGAAGCCATTCGCGGGGCACTCTAGGAGTGAAGGTGATTGGCTGGCACAACTATAGATCATGTTCGATCACGGTGGACTGGGGATATAAGCGCCCTTTGCGGCCAGCGGTGGTGACCAGGGTGTAGATCGCATAGGCCAATCCCCAGAGGTAAAAGCCGCCACGGCTAATGACTTTTAGGGGGTTTGGGTCCTTATTGCAAGGAGCATTGCCGAGGACGTGGCAATCGAATAGGCGACCGAAAAGTCGTAGATTTTGGCCAAGGGTGAGGTTTTTTATCCCTAGCAAAAAGTGGTTGTGGTAAAAGGCCAACTGATAGGTCAGAGAGCGGGTGCTGATGTCGTGGCATCCCCCGGTTTCTTCGCCTAGGTGAACCAGATGGGCCTCTGGGCTGTACCAAATGACATAGCCTGTTTGGCGAATATGTAGGCAGAAATCCGACTCCTCCCGCACGGCGCTGCCGTAGAATCGTTCATCAAATCGGAGGCCAAACTGGCTGAACAGCACGCGCCGAAAGGACATATTGCACCCCCTAGCGGTGAGCACCTGCTGGGGTTGGGTGGTGTGAACCAGATCGATGTGATACCAGGCAATGCCAGGATCCATAGCTGCTGGGGGCAGGTAGTCGATTTCGAGATCCTTCTGCTCCGCTAGCTTCATGCGGTCGAAGACACGGCCCGCCACGGCCCCCACCTCGGGACGTTCCACAAAGGTGCGGGCATGGGCCTGGAGGTAGCCGGGGGGCAGTACAACATCGTCGTCGATAAACAGCACGATCTCGCCAGAGGATCGCTCGATGCCAAGGTTGCGAGCGGCGGGCAAACTGGCCCAGGGGGTGGTGTATAGGGTGATCTGTCTTGATTGGACAAGTGCTGTGAGGCGCTGTTCAGTGTCGGGCTGGTGGGTCTGGGTTTGATCCACCACAATCACCTCATAATGCGGGTAATCTTGGGCCAGCAGGCTGTCTAGGGTGTCGCAGAGGACGGTTTCCCGTTGGTAGGTGGGGATGATGACAGAGAAGATGGGCCAGTCCATAGGGCGTTGTCATGGGGTAAGGGAGGGCGTTGGGAGAATGCCATGGTGCCCCCAGGGTAGTGCTGGGTTAGCCCTCGACGGTTTCGTAGGAGCACCAATCGCTCCAGCCGCCGATGTAGAGCTTGGCTAGGGGTTGGCCTGCCACAGCCTGAGACAGCAGGTTCACGCAGGCGGTAACGCCAGATCCACAGTAAACAATGATCTCGTCGTCGTCCTCTAGGTCGTTCCAAAATTTAGCCTGGGTGACGATGGGTTGGAGGTAGCCCTCGGCGGTGGAGACCTCCTGCCAAGGTTGGTTGCTCGCGCCGGGAATGTGGCCTGCCACGGGGTCGATGGGCTCCACTTCACCCCGGTAACGGGCGGGTTCGCGAGAGTCAATCAGCCACACTCCGGGGTCATCCTTGCGCTGGCGCACTTGGTTGATATCCACGATCCAATCGGCCTGGGGATGGGGGATAAACTGGCCCGTTCGCGGTTCCGGTAAATCGGTACGGATCGTATATCCTCCCCGTTGCCATGCCCCCCAGCCGCCATCCAGCACCGCAACGGCGTCGTGACCCAGGTATTTCAGCATCCACCACAGACGGGCGGCAAAGGCAAAGCGGGAATCGTCATACACCACCACCTGGGTCGGGCCATGGGGAGAATCTGGGGAATCTGAAGAGATACCCATCGTCTCAAGCCGCTGGCAAAAGATGTCCCAATTCGGCAGGGGATGGCGACCGCCGTGCCGTTGTACCGGGCTGGATAGATCCTGATCTAAATGGAGATACCAAGCTCCAGGGATGTGTCCAGCGTCGTATTGCCCTTGGCCCAATTGCGGATCCGCCAAGGAAAAGCGGCAGTCCACAATCACCACCTGGGGATCGGTCAAGCGATCCGCTAGCCACTCGGCACTCACCACATTCGGAAAATCAGATCTAGGGGACTCAGCCCGGATTGCGTCTGCCATACCATCACACCTCTCGCGCCCCAATGACGCATGGAGAACCCCTCACCTAAACCTGCCCCCCCGGGCACACCGTAGACCACTGCTCTAGGTTGGCCCGCGAGGAAATCATGCCCGCTAGTTCGCCCCGGTAGGCAATCAGTCTAGCCCGATCCGGTGAATTGGGGGCAATCAACTCCACCAGGCGATCCACCGAGGCAGCCGCACAGGCCCAATCCTGAGCCGCCACAGCAGAGGCCACGGTGGTTTCTAGGCGGGCAATTTCGGCCCGTTTGGCGGCTTCGGCCCGCTGAATAGCAATGTAGTCTTCCATGTTGCGAATGGCCGCCTTGGCGTAGCGATCCCCTGGCCGCTCCGCCAAGGCACGACGAAAATTAATCAGCGCCGTGTGGTAATCCCGCTGTTCTGCCGCCGCATAGCCCACCAGCATGGCGGTGGTGTAGCGTTGGGCAGCGGTTTGCTTCGTGCCAGCTAGGGCCGCATCTGTCGGTTTGGGGTTGGCCAAGACAGATGCTTCTGTCGCCAGCCCCACCACTGCCAAACTCCCCAGCCCCCACACCAGGCCCACCCCACCCAGCAGGAGACCCACCTGCTGTCGATTCAGTTGTTGTAGCCTAGTCATCGGCAACCTCCCCGGTCAACCACGCTTAACGATGCCCTGGGCTAAACCCACGACCGTCTAGGGTAGCGAATTTTTGCCCTTGTGTTACGCCTACCGTGTTAGGCCTTTGGTTTTGCCTTCCGGTGGCAATCGAGTGGCCATGTCGCGCCCCGTTGCAACGGGTTGTGTCATTGCTGTTGCCTAGACAGCCCAGGTGGGAATTGTATAAATAACAACATCTTTTAGGTCGTGCCATGACTTCCCCCGCCTCTCCAACCTCTCCCCTCCCCCCTCCCTCCCCCGATGTGTC
>JBBAWV010000022.1:0-43721 GCA_040396995.1 Nodosilinea sp.
AATTCGCATACAACTTGGTGGAATAGCAATTATCGTCGGTCATAGATTTCATCCCGACTCATGGGCTTAAAGTTTCTCCCCGGAATTGGATGTGCCAAGAGGTAATCAATTCTACCTTCTTGGCTTTGAGTCTCATCATCATCTCGAAGGAAGGTGATTGACACTGATTGTTCTTCGGTTAAAGCTTTATCTGTCATGGGGCTATCGAGCTGCTGATCGACAAGTAGAAGTAGCTGCGTTGCGAGTTGTAGTTGTTCTTTTGGAGATAGCTGATTGGCTTCCTGAAGAAGTTCTTGAACCGTTCTTGCTTGACTAGGCATAAATAGTCCTCCATGAGCACAGAATAACTGAGGAATAGGCTTAGAATCTATCCCTATCTCCCATCATAAATCAATCCTCTAAATACCCTAGTTCTTCTAGGCGGCGGCGTACTTCGGGGTCGTCGTAGTCGGTGGCGCGGGTGGGGGTGACTTGGGCGAGGGATCGGTCGCTGCGATCCGCGAAGGCTTGCAGACAATCTTGCAGGGCTTCCACGTTTTCGGGCAGGATGGCGCTGAGGTCGAGGGCTTCGGTGGGGTCTTCGAGGACGTCGTAGAGTTCGGCCTCGGAGCCTTCGGTTTCGATCAGTTTGTGTTGGCCCATCCACACGGCACGACGGACGCGATCACAGCTCATTTCTCGCACCAGTTCCGGCTGGCGTTTTTGCATTAGGTTCACCACATTTTGGGGCGGGATGGCCTCGGCAAAGACGTAATCGCGATGTTGCGAATTCTCTTGACTGTGGATGAGATCGAGGGCGAGTTCGTTGTCGTTGGCGATGCCTGCGGCGGCGAGGACGGTGTGGAATAGGCGACGGGTTGATACAACTCCATCTACCGTGGTGCCCTGGGCAAGGCGGTTTTGGGGATCGCGAATAATCAAGGGCACCCGTACCAGTTCGTTATAGATAGAAAGGCTGTGGCCCATGAACTGCTTTTCGCCGAGGTGTTCGCCATGGTCGGCGCAGATGATGACGAGGGTGTTGTCTAAACGGCCAGAATCCTTAAGCCGCTGGAAGAATTGGCCCAATAGGGCATCCTGGTAGGCCACTTCGGCGTCGTACATGCCGTCGAGGGTTTGTTTTTGGTGGTCGTCTAGCGCCCCCGTTAGCGGTGCCAGCCAGCCGTAGACATCGCCGTTGAAACGCTGCAAAAAGGTCTGGGCCTTGCGGTCGGCCAAAACGTGGGGAGCAAATTGTTCGATGTAGCGGCGGGGGGGGTGGTAGGGCATGTGGGTGCCCATTAGGTTCACAAAGGCGAAGACGGGCTGGTCGGCCTGGGTACCGTGGCGGTGAATCAGCAGGTTGGCTGTGTCGTCGAGGGATTTGGGGCCGTTGCCCTTAAAGCTGAGGGCGGTTTGCCACAGGGGCACCATCAGCGGCGTAAAGCTCAGGGCCAGCAGCGCATCGGAGCGGGCAAAGGCATCCTGTACTCGGTTGAGCACCCCTGCCACCTGGCGCTTAAACCACTGCCGATAGCGGCTCACCAAACCGGGATGACTACCCGCCTGGTTGGGCTTGGAGGTCAACAGGCCGCTGTAGTTGAGAAAGCTAGTGAAGCCTCGCCGCAGGCCATTGTTGATGACGCCCACTAGGGGATTGTTGCAAAAGCCCGCTGTGTAGTAGCCGCTGGCCTCTAGGCGTTCGGCTAGGATGGGCAGGTCGGGTGGCAAGACAGAATAGGACTGCACCATCGTATGCTCTGAGGGATACAGCCCCGTGAACATGGAGGCGTGGGAGGGCACCGTCCACTGGGCGGCGGAAATGGCCTGGGTGAAGCGGGTGGCCTCGGCGGCAAGGGCGTCTAAATGGGGCGAGGTGGGCTTGTCGTAGCCGTAGCAGGAGAGGCGATCCGCCCGCTGGGTATCGAGCACGAGGAAGATAATATCAGGACGAGAAGCCATAGGATGCCGCCAACCAGTTCACAAAGCGTTAGGTTCCATCCTAAACAGAAGCGTCGCCATTCGTCACAGTTTCGGGGTGCAGGTGGGGATGCTGGAACCATGATGACTTCCCTGGCAGCAGCACGGTGCATTACTTCGTGAAGGCACCCTACGCAAGCCTGGGATTTTATGGGATCCCCTGGGTGTGGGAGTCATCGTTAAAACGCTGGATGCGCCAAAGTTCGCTATTGAGCTGCTGATTCGGGTCGGCCTGGAACCAGCGGTCACGGTCTAGCCAGAGTTCGGTAAGGGCGGTGTGGCCAAAGGGGATGCCCCAAGTGCGCTCACTGCCCAGCAAACAGGCGAAAATATGCTGCAAAATCCACTGGTGACTGATCACCCAGACCTGATCGCCGTTGTGGTGGTGCCGTAGAAGATTGTCCACAAAGTGCTGGGCTCGCTGGTGGCCCTCTGACCAGGATTCTGCCCTAGGAATGGGCACCCAGTCGAGGGAGGTTTCTAGCTGTTGGCAGAGGTCGGGATAGTTCGCCTGAGCCTCGGCCCAGGTAAGCCCCGTTAAAAGGCCCTGGTGATTTTCCCGCAGGTCGTCGTGGAACACCGTAGGCACAGGGATCTCTGGCATCGGGATCTCTGTTATGGGAATCTCTGCCGTTGCCCATAGCGCTGAAGCCATGGCGGCCAGGGTTTCCGTGGCCCGTTGTAATGGGCTGCAATAGATATGGGTGGGCTGTCTAGCTGCTTTAGCAAGACGCTGACCCAATTGTTGGGCCTGTTTCCGCCCCAAATCCGTCAGCCCTGTAGATGACCAGCCCTCCATGCGGCCCTCCACATTGCCCTGGGATTGGCCATGGCGAATCAGCAGGATTTTGAGATAGGCCATTCTTAGCTGCCCGACAAGCATTCGTTTTAGGACGCCTTAGTTTGTCCTCACCCCCAACCCCTCTCCCAGGCAGGAGCGAGGAGAGGGATTTAGGGTGAGGGTTGCCTCCTACCAAGCCACCCACCGCAGGGATTGTTGGGCAGACTGGAATCGTCCTGGGGAGACTTCCAGGGGCAGCAGGCCAAACCAAGCGAGGTTTTGGGTGTAGTAGGCGGTGTCGCTGTCCCAGAAACCGTCTTGGTAGGCGGGTAGAAGTTTTTGCTGGTAGATTTCCTCAGCCGTTTCCGGGGCTACCTGGAGCAAAGCCGGGTAGAGCATGGCGTAGTGGGCGGTGGCTTCGTAGTCGGACTCCGTCAGCCCATCCAGGGAGAGGCGGGCCGGAAGGCGACCATCGGCTTCCCAACGTTGAATCAGTTCCGGCAACCGTGCCGCTAAGTAAGCTTTGGCGCGGGGTTCTTGGTTCCAGGCGGCATCTTGGCCCACCCGCCACCACACGCGGATGGCATCGAAGCTGTAGCGACTTTGCAGGGGGAAGTCGGGCTCTAGGGGGCGGTAGGTTTGGGTGAGGGGGTTGTAGATAATCCAGTCGGGGGGCAGGCCCGTGTCGGAAAATCGGCCTAGATCCGCCAGCATCGCGTAGCCGCTGTCGATCAGGCTTTCCCAGTCGCGGCTCGGATCGACCTCGGCAAAGAGGCGAAAACTGGCCGGAGCGAAGTAGGAGGGGTTGAGAATTAGACGGTCGGGTTGGTTGAAAAAGGCATCCTTGGGGCCAGGGAGTAACTGGCGCTGACCGTCGGGTAGCTGTACCGTGCCCAGTTCCCAAATGTCGTCCAAAATGGCCTTGGCTTCGTTTAAATATTGAGGACAACGCCAGCGTTGGGCCGCCCAAATCAGGGCGGTAGCGGCATCGATATCGGCATCGGTGGCGAAGTTCTTGTCCACAATTCCCCAACTGCCGTCCTCCCGCTGGCCCCAGTGCCATGCCCAGAGGTGGTCGGTGATCTGCCCCTCGGCATCGCGGCGAGCGAGGTTGTTTTTGGCCCAGGTGTAGGTGCGCTCGAAGGTGACGGGGTCGTTAATGGCGACGGCCCGCAGCATGGCGTAGGCTTGCCCTTCGGAAACCGTGCGATCTCGATCTTCCCGGTCAATTACCCGGCCATCGGCTTGAATGAACCGATCTCGGTAGCTTTGCCAGCTTTCCCGCAGCAGGGTGTTGCGATGACTTGCAATGGAGAGGGTGAGGGGTTGCGAGGCCGAGACTGGGCACAGGCTAGCCTGGGCGGCTGAGGGCTGGGTGTAGCTATGGCCGACAATGGCTAGGCTCAGCGCTAGGGGCACTAGGGAAAGAATCCAGCGTTTTTGGGAACGTTTTAGAGTAGGCATTGCCGGAGAAAGAGGGTGGCTGACGATAGGAACAGGAGACGATCAGGGAAACACCTGCATCAGACTACTCCAGTCTTTCCTAGGATAGGGGGTAGAAGGAGGGGAGGGCGGCATAGGTGGCCACTGAGGGAAGAGGCACAGAGGCCGGAACCACCGCCCTTGGCCCAGATCAGCCCAGAGTTTCGCACTGTAACCATTGTTGCAGGTCTGGATCGCACTGGGTGGCCCTCAGGTTGGCCCCCGTAAGCGTCGCTGCCGTGAGTGTTGCCCCCAGTAAATTCGCCCCAGCGAGGTTAGCTCCAGTCAGGTTGGCCCCGGACAGGTTGGCCCCGGACAGGTTAGCATCTCCTAAATTTGCCTGGGAGAGATCGGCTTCGGACAAGGTGGCCCCCCGCAAATCTAGGCCCATTAGGCGGACACCGCTGAGCACCACTCCCACCAATATCGCTCCCGGTTCCAGGCGGTGTAGCGTTGGCGGTGGCTGAAAATCTGCCGGGAACAGGGTGGTTTCGGAATAGAGCGCATCGCGCAGATGGGTGCCCACCAGCCGCCGACAGGTGGCGAGATTCGCCCCTACCAAATTGGCCCGTTCGAGGTTAGCGTAGCTAAGGTTGGCCCCCCTTAGATCTGCTTGCATTAGGGTGGCCTGCCGCAGATCGGTGTAGCGTAGGTCGCAGTCCCCCAGCAGGGCACTCAGCAGGTTGGCCGATTGCAGCCCCGCCCCAAATAGACAACTCTTCGCCAGCAACGCCCCACTCAAATTGGCCGCTGTTAAGTCAGCCCCGCTAAAGTCTCGGTGTCGCAAGTCTTGGGCGGGCAGGGCCACCCCCGGCCCCAAGGGCACCATCCCCGCCTGAATCGGGGAAAACCCCGTCGGGAACTGAGTCCGCTGGTTATAGACGGCCCCTCCCAGGCGAGTGTGGCTGAGGAGAGCCCCAGTTAAAACGGCATCCCGCAGATCCGCCCCACGCAGATCCGCCTGCACAAGGTTGGCGTTGTGTAGACAAGCCTCCGTCAACACGGCATAGCGGAGGTGGGCCTGGGCCAGATTTACCCCCCGCAGGTTGGCCCCCCACAGCACCACCCGATCCAACCGCCAATGGTGAAGGTCGGCCCCGGACAGGTCAATGCCGCTAAAGTCTCGCTCCCCGTCAATAAAGGCGCACCATAGGCTTTTCAGTTGCTGAGAGGCATTGAAATCCATCACACTTCTCCATCACCCATGACGCTAACCCCATCAGGTCACTTCATCGCACTACACCACGACCGCACTAAACAGCCACGGTGCCATGGAGGTCTTTGACCCACACGGCATAGTGGCCGTCGTCGTGGGTAACGAGAGCCGCATGGCCGAGCTGCTGCCACTGCTGCACTGAGTCGCGGGCACGGGCTAAGCTGGTTTGCCGTCGGTAAAAGGTGTATTGCCACGGCCCCAACCTCAGCGCTAGGTATTGCTGGTCATCGCTCCCCCAGAACCGACAGAGTTGGGTGGGTCGCAGAGGAATCACCAGCGTGCCAGCATTGCCCACCGCAGGATCAACCACGGCATAGGCACCCTGATCAGGGTCATTTATGTCAGGACCTTGCAGAGGGGAAGTTTGCACAGGGGACGCTTTTACGGGGGAGGCGACTCCGAAGGGCTCGGTGTGCCCCGGTTGTTCCGCCACTTTCCTACCCATTCGGCCTAGCACCATAGCGGTTCACCCAAACTAAAGAATCCACGACCAACCACCGCAGCCTGATAAATCCTAACCACCAAAGCCCTAGGTTTATCAAACCTATCTGCCTCAACCGGGCAACGATTCCCTGCGGCCTTGGTCTCCAGCTTACAAAACAGACCAACAAGGATACACGGCCATCGCCAGAGAACTCTGTAAGGCTTTGGTGAATTTTTACCATGACTACCGTATTTATACTGGTAAATCCTGGTCGTTCTCTGCTGTCTAACGAGCTATGCCCCAACGTTACACCGTATTACCCCTAGTCACCTCCTAGTCACACGAGATAGGTATAGCGGCCTAAGCTGTGTTCGTATTGTTGAATCAGCAGTTGGGATTCTTCTAGGGTGATTTGGTTCTCCTGTAGCGACTGTTCCGACCGCCGCCGGATGTTTTCGATCATGTCTTCGGCGTCGTACTGCACATAGCCCAGCACCTCGGTCATCGTGTCACCCTTCACCACATGCTCGACCTGGTAGCCCTTGGGGGTCATGTGGATGTGGACGGCGTTGGTGTCGCCAAACAGGTTGTGCAGGTTGCCCATAATTTCCTGGTAGGCTCCACCGAGGAACATCCCTAGGTAGTAGGGTTTGCTCTCCTCTAGCGGGTGCAGTTCTAGGACATGCTTCACATCACGCAGGTCGATGAACTGGGAAATTTTGCCATCGCTGTCGCAGGTGAGGTCGGCTAGGGTACCCCGGCAGGAGGGTTCCTCATTGAGGCGATGGATGGGCAGGATGGGAAACAGTTGGTCGATAGCCCAGGCGTCGGGCATGGACTGGAAGACCGAGAGGTTGATGTAGTAGATCGAGGCCATACTTTGGGTCAGTTCCTCGATGTCTTCGGGCACATAGTCGGCATCGCTGACCACCGACAGCGCCTTGCGACAGCAGGCCCAATAGAGTCGTTCCGCCTTGGCTCGGTCGGCCAAGGTTAGGTAGCCAAAGTTAAACAGACTGATGGACTCTTCTTTGAATTGCAGGGCGTCGTTGTAAAGTTCCTGAACATTCTGGGGAGCAATGCTCTGATGAATCTCGTACAGTTCCTTCAGAATGGCGTGATCGGCCTCCCCAGGCACCTCCAGTTCATCCTGGACGGGGGCATCGCTGCATCCCAGCACATCAAAGACCAACACCGATTGGTGGGAGACAATGGCCCGACCGCTTTCGCTAATCAGGGTGGGAACGGGGACGTTTTTCACCCGGCAGGCCTCCTGTACCTCCGCCACCACATCGTTCGCGTAGTTTTGGGTGCTGTAGTTTTTGGAGGCGTAGAAGCTGGTTTGGGAACCGTCGTAGTCCACCGCGAGGCCCCCGCCCACGTCTAGATAGCCCATCTTGGCCCCTAGGGCCACCAGTTCCACGTAGATGCGGCTAGCCTCCCGCAGAGCTTCTTTGAGGACGCTAATGGCGGAAATTTGGGAGCCAATGTGGAAATGCAGCAGTTGCAGACAGTCCAGCATGTCGGCTTCCCGCAGCCGATCCACCACCGTCAGAATTTCCGGTACCGTGAGGCCGAATTTGGCCCGATCCCCCGCCGAAACCCCCCATCGACCACTGCCCTTGGTGCTGAGCTTAGCCCGCACCCCCAGGACTGGGCGAATGTTGAGGCGACGACTGGCGGCAATGGCCAAGTCCACCTCGTTCATTTGTTCAATCACAATGATCGGCTGCTGGCCGAGGCGCTGGCCCAGCATCGCCGTTTCGATGTAGTCCTTATCCTTATAGCCGTTGCAGATCAGCAGGGCACCGGGGGTATCGAGGGTGGCCAGGGCAATCAGCAATTCTGGCTTAGATCCCGCCTCCAGGCCAAACTGGTGGGGCTTGCCAAAGCGCACGATGTCTTCCAACAACTGCCGCTGCTGGTTGCATTTCACCGGAAACACGCCTCGGTAGACGCCGTTGTACTTGTAGCGGGCGATGGCCTTGGCAAAGCAGGCGTTAATCCGCTCGATGCGGTCTTCCAGAATGTCGGGGAAGCGAATTAGCAGGGGCAAATGGAGGTTCCGCTGCTTGATTGCCTCGACCAACTCCAGCAAATCCAGCGACCCGCCCCGATCTCCCTGGGGCGACACCGTAATGTGGCCATCGGCATTAATAGAAAAATAGGGATCTCCCCAGCTATGGATGCGGTACAGTTCCTCGCTGGATTCAATCGTCCATCCGGTAGCGGGGGTTTTCGTGGCTTGTAACATACTTTCCAGGGTGGCACGGTCAAAGGGGCGAACGGGCTCTAGAGATGGTTGCTGTGCCATAGGTAATTAACGGTGCCCCCTCAAGAGTATGGTGAATGGTGTTGTGGAATGGTCTAAACAGGTGGCTAGACAGGCAGATGAAACGGATGACGGCAAAGGCTCGCAAACACCCAAGCCCTGCCCCATCCACAAGCGGCAGAAACGCCATGCCAAGCTGTATCTAGCCTAACCATAATGCAACCAAAATTCTAACAAAACCCCAGGAACAAATAGGACAATTCCCACCCTCCCAACTCTCCACTCCCCACATCCCCATGCCATCCCCCTACCACTGGATCCCCCGATCCCTCACCGCCCTGCACCGTGCCCACCGCTACCGCACGGTGCAGCCCGTCACAGGCAAGGCTGGAGCCGTCATGGTGCGAGATGGACAACCCCTCGTCAACTTCGCCAGCAACGACTATCTAGACCTAGCGGGGGATCCTCGACTGGCGGCGGCGGCCATTGAGGCGATTGAAACCTACGGCACAGGCAGTACGGGTTCCCGGCTGCTGAGCGGCCATCGGGAGGTGCATCAGGAGTTAGAACTGGCCCTGGCCGATCTCAAACAGGCCGAAGACGCCCTGGTGTTTAGTTCCGGCTATTTGGCGAACCTCAGCGCCATCACAGCCCTGGTGGGGCCACCGGATCTCATCCTCAGCGACGAATACAACCACTCCAGCCTGCGTACTGGGGCCAAGGCCAGCGGGGCCACCACCTACGACTATCGCCACAGCGACATGGGGCATTTGGCAGAATGCCTTGCCTCCTACCGTGCCCAGCACCGCCGCTGCCTGATTACTACCGACAGCGTCTTCAGCATGGATGGCGACCTCTGCCCCCTGGCGGAAATTCTGGATTTAGCCGAAACCCACGAAGCCATGGTGCTGGTGGATGAAGCTCACGGCACCGGGGTTTTGGGAAATCGCGGATCTGGAGCGGTGGAACACCTGGGTTGTCTAGGTCGCCCCATGGTGACGGTAGGCACCCTGAGTAAAGCGCTGGGCAGTTTGGGAGGCTATGTGGCGGGCTCCCAAGTGCTGATTGATTTTTTGCGTAACCGTGCCCCCGGATGGATCTACACCACCGGGCTCTCTCCGGCAGATACGGCGGCGGCTCTGGCGGCAGTGCGGATTGTAGCCACAGAACCCCAGCGACGGCAGACCCTTTGGCACAACGTAGACAACCTAAAGTGTCGCCTAGATGCAACCCTAGACAACGGGAAAAAACTTACCTTCCATCGGTTGCCGTCAGAGTCCCCGATCCTGTGCTTGGTGGGAAACTCGGCCAGCCAAGTCATCGCCGCCAACCAGACCTTACAGGAAATGGGGCTATGGGTGTCAGCAGTGCGTCCGCCCACGGTGCCCACCAGTCGGCTACGGATTACCCTAATGGCCACCCATACCCAAGCCCACTTGGATCAACTGGTGGCGGGCTTGGCTTCCCTGGTATCGGCATAGCCCCTCTCTAGCCAAAACCCGGCAGATGCTAAGAACCTCCTAGCGCTTGGAGCCCCAGCGGCGTTGCTTGTGGCGAGCTAGGGTTTTGCGTTTGCGCTTTTCGATGGGGGTTTCAAAATGGCGATTTTTTCGCATATCGGAAAAAATTCCGGCCCGTGATACTTTTCGCTTGAAGCGGCGTAGGGCTGATTCAATATTCTCGTCTTCTCCCAAAACAACTTGGGCCATGGGTGCTCCTTAACGTAACAGCAATGAGGCGATTCCAAATCCCGATGGGCTCCTCCCAGGGGGTGAGGGCAAGGTTTCCTTGCCCCTGCGGGTTAACGGGGTGCAGGACAGGAGAATAGGATTGGTCAGAGGAAAACTGCCCTAGGATCATCGGGATGAATCCAAGGGCTTTACTTGGGTATACCCTAGCGACGTTGAAGAATGCGCTTAGGAAACGGACGCTGCCCTAGGCTGAACCATGCTCGTGCCATGTTGGGCATGGTGGGGACAGCCTGGGACTAGGGACAAGGATAACCTAGCGACGATCACGACGGCTGTTGTTCCAGCCGCCGCCGCCATCGGAGGGGCGGGATTCGCGGGGGCGGGCTTTGTTGACCTTGAGATCGCGGCCCATCCATTCGGCCCCATCTAGGGCGCTGATGGCGGCATCTTCTTCGGCTTCGGAACCCATTTCCACAAAGGCAAAGCCACGGGGACGCCCCGTTTCCCGGTCGGTGGGCAGGCTCACGCGGCTGACGCTGCCGTATTCGGCAAAGACTTCGCTGATATCCGCTTGGGTGGCATCGAAGGATAGGTTGCCAACGTAGATCGACATAGAAACATCTCCAAACAATGAAATGTGGGGGTATGCAGTTTTCTGGAGATGTACCTAGACCTAAGACAAATCTGACGCAGGCGGCAAGTCAACCATCAACTATCTCCGCCCAGCATATCACAGGGGCCAAAATTCTGCTGTTAGCTGACCGAAGCCATGGCCCTAGGTTGAGGCTTACCCATGGGGCCGACAAAAACCCCTCAACCCAAGGGGCAGAGGGGCAGGAGTTCCTGAAAATCGTCACTGTATCTATCATCGAACCGTTAATAGCGGTTGCCCAGAGGGGTAAGACCCATCAGGGGGGGCTGCTGCCAGATAGAGGCTAGACCGAGGGTGCGGCAAATTGCCTATCCCAAATTTGGGGGCGATCTTCGATGCCCACGTAGCCCTGTTGCCGTGGCCCGGTGTAGATCTGGGTGGGTCGGAAGATGCGGTTTTCGCCCAGTTGTTCTTTCCAGTGGGCCAGCCAACCCGCCACCCGCGCAATGGCAAAGACGGGGGTGAACAGATCGGTGGGGATGCCCAGCTTGCGGTAGACCAGGCCAGAGTAGAAGTCTACGTTGGGATAAATGCCCTTGTGGCCCAGTTTTTCGGAGACCGCTTGCTCCATTTCTAGGGCGATCTCGTAGTACTCGTCCTGGCCAAATTTTTCAAACAGTTGTTCGGCCAGTCCTTGCAGGATGGTGGCACGGGGGTCTTTTACCTTGTACACCCGGTGGCCGAAACCCATGATTTTAGACTTCTCGGCAATGCAGCAATCCACAAAGGGGCGCACATTTTCCACGGAGCCAATCTGCTGGAGCATGTCGATCACCTCTTCGTTGGCCCCGCCGTGGAGCGGCCCTGCCAGGGTACCCACGGCGGAGGCCACCACTGCGTAGGGATCGGTCAAGGTGGAAGCCGTCACCATGGCCGAAAAGGTGGAGGCGTTGATGGTGTGCTCGGCGTGGAGGGTGAGGCAAATGTCAAAAATTCGGGCTGCGAGGGGGTCGGGCTCCCGCTCGTTTAGCATATAGAGAAAGTTGGCGGCGTAGCCCAAGTCATCACGGGGCTGGACGGGGTCGTTGCCCTTCCGCATCAGTTGGAATGCGGCCACCATGGTCGGAATTTTGGCCAGTAGGCGCACGACGGCCTTTTGGATGTAGACCGGGTTGTCCAGTGCCCGCCGCGAGTAGAACAGCCCCAGGGCCGCTGCACAGGCTTGCAGGGCATCCATGGGGTGACCGCTCTCTGGGAAGCATTTCATCATGTCGCGAATGCGGTACTTGAGGCGGCGATGGTAGCGAATTTCGTGTTCAAAAGCCTCCAGTTCCACCTTGGAGGGTAGTCCGCCCCAGATCAACAGGTAGGCGGTTTCTAAAAAGGTGCTGTGCTGGGCCAGATCCTCAATCCGAATACCCCGGTACTCCAGGAGACCCGCCTGCCCATCCACATAGCTAATGCTGGATTGGGTGGCTGGAACCCCTTCTAGGCCAGGTCTGTACTCACATACGGTCATAGCTTCACTGCTCCCAATCGCTGATTCATGATTCCAACGGGGGTCTACACTCCGCCGTTATCCACGCTACCAAACTTTGGATTTCCCCTATAGCGGTTCTCCATGGAGTGAGGTACACAATTGCTTAGTTCTAGATCCCCCCGGTACCTGGCGGTCTAAGTTTTACGCTTTACCCTCCTTGATAAGGGGGGCAGGGGGATCATCGCGATGCACCTCAGCCGAGTAAAATCCGCTACAGTCCAACGGTAATCCCAGAGATCGGTGCCTAGTTTCCATCAAATTACACTAACTCCGCGACATTACACGACCGAATACCGTTTAGATCTGGGCCTAGAACTGGCGGCGAGAGAAGACCACGGTGGCTAGCAGCAGCAGCAGGGCACTGTAGACAAGGGCGTAGGCCAGATGGGCCAGTAGGGTGAGGGGATCGGGCAGCAGATCAAGGCCATAGACGGCCAAGTTGCGCAGATTAAGGCGTTCTAGGTCAGGTAAAACCAGATAGATGCCCTGGGTAAGACGCTGGAGACCCGGGTTTTCTGCGATTTGGGAAAAAGCGACCAAATCCTGGGTGAGGTGGCCCATGAGGTAGACGGCAAAGGTTAGCAGGGTGGCTAGTAGGGAACTGGTAAACACGCCAAACAGAATGGCCACCGCCGTCAGCAGCATGGCTTCCAGCAGCATAAAGCCCGTGGCCAGGGCCAAACTGGGGAAGGAGAAGGACACTCCGGTGATACCTAGCATGGCGGCAAACATCAATCCCAAGCCCGCCAACAGCACCGCTAGCACCGCCGATAGTCCCAGGTGTTTGCCCACGATGAACTCCCACGGGCTGACGGGTTTGGCCAACAACACTAGCACCGTACGCTTTTCAATTTCTTTGTTCACTAGGCCCGTGCCCACAAACACCGCAATGATCACGCTGAGCAGGTGCATGGCGGCAAGGCCCAGATCGAGGATAATTTTCTGTTCTGTTCCCGCTGAAACCTGGGGCAGCAGCAGTGCGGCTAAGACCATCAGCAGGGCAAACAGGGCCATTAGGTAGAGGATGCGATCTCGGATCACCTCTAGAAAGACGTTGCGCGCAATCACCACGATGCGAGACAGAACCATGGGGTTTGACCCTCCTTCTGCGTTGCCTTTGCTAGTGTACGAGGTTTAGGGCTGGCCGTAGCGCAGGGGGGTTTCTAGCTGACAGCGCACTTGTGCCCATTGGGTGGTGGTGGCCGTGGTTTCGGTACCGCCGCTGGCGGTGGGCTGGGCTATGGGCAAGACTTCACAGGCTTTTTCAAAATAATAGCCATCCCCGTTGGCGCTGGGGCCAAGCCACTGGGCGCGAAGCATGAGATTGTAGCCGTTGCCCTGGGTGGTGGGCTTGAGGCTGAGGAGCCATAGTTTATTTTCTGGGGAGTTGGCCTGGTTGATCTGCACCTGGCGCTGGAGCGTTTGCTGTTGGCCCTCCTGGTTAAGCAGCCAGCGTTCGACCCAAGACCAGGGTTTGTCGTGAATTTGCGCCTTAATTAAGCGTTCCGCCTCCGTGAGGTGGCTTACCCCCGCCGAGAGGGACATGGTTTGGCCAGGAATGCGGTAGACAAAGGCGCTGTGGTCAAACTGGTCGGCAATCAGGCTGGGGTAATCGCGCAGCCAGGTTTGGATACGGAAGTAAAACTGAAACCAACTACTGAGCAGCAAACTAAGGCCCAGCAGGAGAGCTAAGCTTTGGCGCACGGCTGGGGAGGGCCGCTTAGGGCGCAACTCCCAACTCAGCACATTAGGCACCGCCACCACTAAAAAGGACATCAGCGGCCAGCTAATCAGGGCGGGCTGAAGCCATGCTCCCCCCCAGGAGCCAAACAGAAACAGGCACAGAATGCCCCCGGCGACCCAAGGGGCAATGGACAGGCCAAAGGGCTTAATCTTCTGAGCCTCACAGGCCCAGCCCACCCCTAACGCCAAAAAAATCCAGGCTAGGGTAGCCATTAGCCCTACGGTAAAGGTACTTGCCCCCAGTAGACGGCTGATCCCTGACATCAGCCAGGAGATCAGGCTCATGTAGATGACCGTGGGCCAGGAAAAGGCCGACTTGGGCCAGAGGGCCGTTTTGATCTGGGCGAATTGGGGCGGCAAGAACGGCATCATGGCAGCACGACCTGAAGTTGGAGGAACAGCAGGAGAACAATGACGGTAAAGCTCAGGGCGTTGGCATGAAGCACTGCCACGGTGTAGGTTGCCGTGCGAGAACGGGCCGCAGAGGGGGCTCCTCGGCGAGCAGAACGACTGCGGCCAGGGCGGTCAGACAGGGCGGGAGCCTCCAAAACAGGCGCTTTGCCCAGTAGCGCCACCAGGGCACTAAGGCTTTGGAGCTTGACCCAGTAGGTGGCAAAAAACACCACGATGGCCGCCATCACCATCATCACGGGTAGCGCCTCCAGCCAGTCATTGGAGAAAAAGCGGTTGAACAGCACATAGCTCATCACTTGCTGGCGCAGGGCCATGGGCAGCACCGCCTCTAGGCTGAGAAAGGCAATCCAGCCCAGGCTCGTGGCCAGCAGGTTGATGGTAGCGGCATACTGCACACTGGTTTGGTAGCCCAGGCGTAGGTGTTGACGTAGCACCATGGCCTCTAGGGCAATGGCCACCAGCAACAGCATGGACTGAAACACCATGGCCTTGATGGGGATTAACCCCAGATCCGCTAATAAATCCGTAGGGGACATCACAGCATTGGGTAGCAAGTGGTTTTAAGGATACTGCTGAGTGGCAAATTGGGCGTAGGGCGTCGCCAGCTTTCGCTAAAATTAACCTCTGGTTGCCCTCACCCTCAACATTACCCATGGTTAGAACTGGTATTGGCATTCGCACGGCCCAACAAACCAATGAACGGCTGACGGGGCAGGTGCATGTCTACGATGGCGAGGGCAAGGGCAAATCCCAGGTGGCCCTGGGGGTGGTGCTGCGTTCCATCGGGCTGGGCATTCAGAACTTTATGGAAAGTCGGGTGCTGCTGCTGCGCTTCCTCAAAGGCCCAGGCCGCACCTATGACGAAGACGCCGCCATCGAAGCCCTCCAGCGGGGTTTTCCCCACCTCATTGACCAGGTGCGCACCGGACGCTCAGAATTTTTTGGCCCCGAAGACATTACTAAGTTCGACAAGCAAGAGGCCCAGCGGGGTTGGGATGTAGCCAAAGGAGCGATTGCCTCCGGGCTCTATTCCGTGGTGGTGCTCGACGAAATCAACCCAGTGCTCAACCTGGGCTTGCTTTCCGTGGAAGAGGTGGTAAAGACCCTACGGCGCAAACCCGACCACCTGGAAATCATCGCCACCGGACGGGCGGCTCCTCGGCCCCTCCTCGACATCGCCAACCTTCATTCCGAGATGAAGCCCCAGATCCACTCCTCCGGCATTCCAGGGCTAGAGGGCATCGAAATCTACACCGGGGCGGGTAAGGGCAAATCTACCAGCGCCCTGGGCAAAGCCCTGCAAGCCATTGGGCGCGGCATTGGCCAAGACCTCTCCCACCGGGTGCTGATTATCCAGTGGCTCAAGGGGGGCAACGGCTACACCGAAGACGCCGCCATCGCCGCCCTGCGCAAGATTTACCCCAACCTAGTCGATCATCAACGCTGTGGCCGAGACGCCATTGTTTGGCGCGGACAACAACAGGAAATCGACTATGTAGAAGCCGAACGGGGCTGGGAAATTGCCCGTACCGCCATCGCCTCCGGGTTGTACAAAACCATCATTTTGGATGAACTCAACCCCACGGTGGATCTCGAACTGCTGCCCGAAGAACCCATCGTTCAAGCCCTGCTGCGTAAACCCAAGGACACCGAAGTGATCATCACCGGGCGCTGCCAAAACCAGCCCGCCTACTTTGAACTGGCCAGCACCCACTCCGAAGTGTTTAACCACAAACACTATGCCGAAAAAGGTATCGACCTCAAACGCGGCGTTGATTTTTAGAGCCGTCGCCGAAGTTGAGAGAGGGCGTTGGGAGAGGGGGCGTGGAGACCACTCCCCCTACCGTGGGTGGGGATGGTTTTGGGTCTAGGCGTCCTCGGTGGCGATGTCTTCAGGGGTGGCATCTTCAGGGGTGATGTCTTCAGCAGCACTGTTTTCATCGCCCGGCTCTTGCAGGGCGGGAGGCACCACAGCCACCGCGGCAATGGCGTCTTCAACATCCAGCCGTTGCAGGCGCACCCCGGTGGCAGGGCGAGACTGAATGGAAATGTCGTTCACCCGCTGGCGAATGATGATGCCTCGGTTGGTTACCAGCATCAGTTCGTCGCCATCGCTGACCACCCGTAGGGCGGCTAGGGTGTCATCGTCCTTACGGAACTTGATCGCCTTCAGCCCCAGCCCCGCCCGGTTTTGCAGACGGAATTTTGACACGGGCACCCGCTTACCCAAACCAGAGGAGGCAATCACCAGCACCCAGGGGCCAGGATCGTTACTGGTAGCGACGGTATCTTCCTCGTCCTCGTCGCTGTCCGCGTCTGCTTCCGCCGCTTGCACCGCTTCCACCACTTGGCTAGGCAGAATATCCATGCTGATGAGCTCGTCGCCCTCGCGCAGGGCCATGGCCCGCACCCCACGGGTGGGACGACCGAGGGGCCGCAGTTGGTCGTCGTCTACCTTGAAGTGAATCGTCATACCGTGGCGGGAACCGATCAGAATGCTGTCGGTACTGCGGGCCAAACGCACCCACCGCAGTTGGTCGCCCTCTTCTAGGGAAATGGCAATCAGGCCGTTGGCGCGAATGTTGCTGAAGGCGGACAGGGCTGTTTTTTTAACGAATCCACCCCGGGTTAGCATCACCAGGTAGTCTTCGTCGGTGAATTCGCGCACCGAGAGCACCGAGGTAATCACCTCCTCCTTGGGGATGGGCAGCATTTGCACGATGGGAATACCCCGCGCCGCCCGTGATCCCTCCGGTACCTGGTAGGCCCGCAGGGAGTAGGCCACGCCCCGGTCGCTGAAGAACATCAGGTGGTCGTGGGTATAGCAAGTGATGAAGTGCTGAACGCCGTCGTCCTCCTTCATTTTGGCTCCGGCCTTGCCTCGGGTGGCGCGGCTTTGGGCCTCGAAGGTGGTGAGGGGCATCCGCTTGATGTAGCCCTGATCCGTCACCAGGATGACCACCTGTTCGTTGGCAATCAGGGAAATGTCGGTGAGTTCGCCCTCGTCCATTTCGATGGTGGTGCGGCGGGGGGTATTGTGCTTGGCCTTGAGGTCGCCCAGCTCGGTGATGATAATTTCTAGAATCCGCTCGCGACGGGCCAAAATATCCTGAAGATCTGTGATTTTAGCCATCAGGTCTTCGTGTTCGCTCTGGATTTTGTCGGCTTCCAGGGCGGTCAACCGTCGCAACTGCATTTGCAGAATCGCATCGGCCTGTACCTCGGAAAGGCCGTAGGTATCCATCAATTCCTGCTTGGCGGTCGGGGTGTCGGCGGCGTGGCGAATTAGGGCAATCACCGCGTCCAAATTGGCCAGGGCAATCAGATATCCCTGAAGGATGTGATCCCGCTCTTGGGCCTTACGCAGTTCGTAGCGGGTGCGGCGGGTGATGGTTTCGATGCGGAAGTCGAGGAATACCTCCAGCATTCGCTTCAGGCCCAGAAGTTGGGGTTCCCCGTTCACCAGGGCCAGCATATTGACGCCAAAGTTGTTTTGCAGCGGCGTCTGCTTGTAGAGATTGTTCAGCACCACGCGGGGGTAGGCGTCGCGCTTTAGTTCAATCACAATCCGCATCCCGTCGCGGTCGCTCTCGTCGCGAATATCGGAAATGCCCTCCAATTTGCGCTCGTTCACCATTTCAGCGATGCGCTCGATCATGCCCGCCTTGTTGGTTTGGTAAGGCAGTTCGGTAATGATGATGGCTTCCCGGTCGGGCCGGCCCCGGTGTTCGATGGTCTCCATACTAGCCACGCCGCGCATGGTGACAGAGCCGCGCCCGGTGTTGTAGGCATCGCGAATGCCGTTGCGGCCTAGGATCTGACCCCCGGTAGGAAAGTCCGGGCCAGGGATGATCTCCATCAACTCGGCGGTGGTGATGTCGGGATTGTGAATCAGCGCAATTACACCGTCGATTAGCTCACCGGGGTTGTGGGGCGGAATGTTCGTCGCCATGCCCACGGCAATGCCAGAAGATCCATTCAGCAAGAGCTGGGGCAAGCGCGAGGGCAGTACCACAGGTTCCTGCTGGGATCCATCGAAGTTATCGGCAAAATCGACGGTTTCCGACTCAATATCCTGCAAAAGAGAGTCGCTCGTCAGCGATTGCAGACGACACTCGGTGTATCGCATCGCCGCCGGAGGATCGTTATCGATGGAACCAAAGTTGCCGTGCCCATTGATCAGCGGCGACCGCATCGAAAAGTCCTGGGCCATTCGCACCAGGGCATCGTAAACCGCCGTATCGCCGTGGGGGTGATACTTACCCAGCACTTCCCCCACCACACGGGCGCATTTACGGAAAGGCCGATCCGCCGCCAAACCCAGTTCGTGCATGGCATACAGGATGCGGCGATGCACGGGTTTGAGGCCGTCCCTGGCATCGGGCAAGGCTCGACCCACGATCACGCTCATGGCGTATTCCAGATAAGAGCTCTCCATTTCGTTGCGTAGATCGGTAGGAACGATACGCTCTTCTGGGGTTGCCATGGGCAGAAAAACTCCGAATTTGCGAATAACAAAGCGCTAGTCAGACCCTCGCACCGAGTGGTGCTGAATAGCGCTCAAAAGGCTTGATTTTTGGGCATTCATGCCGTTTATATTTTAGCACAAAACCCCTGTCTATAGGCGTCTCAGACTAGGGGCGCGACGGATCTGCCGTGGCCCTGGCCCTACTGCCACCTTGCTCTGCGTGGGGGGAGTCTGCTAATCACAGGTTCGCTTCCTGGATGCCTTCTCCCATATCGGTCAGGGTGACTTCACTAAGTAGGACGGGGCTGCCGTTGACCCACCGTTGATAGGTGCCCATTTGCAGATCTTAACAAGTAGTAAATTCCGGCCCGGTTGATGACGAAAAGGCGAGGCATACCGCCATTTTTGGGTGTGGCTTCGACACGGACTCCGGCGCTGAGGTTGCCCTCCCGGTCTAGCATCCGTAAAGCCACGGGGTACATGATGGGGAATAGGGTCGTTCTGTATAGACACGGCTAGGGGATGAGCATAGTATGGTTTGGACACAGTTGAGCCACACATAACCAACACCTCCCGATTTCTAGGGTGTGGCCAAACTAGCTAAGACGCTTACATAGTGGGCAACGGGCCATGCTGGGCTCGAACCAGCGACCGACCGCTTAGAAGGCGGTTGCTCTATCCACTGAGCTAATGGCCCCTAGGCTCTGGGACGAAACGCTAGGGCGAATGCTTACTTATTTTAAGCGAGGACGCCCAGGCTCTAGCAACGCTTCCGCAAAATCCGCGAAAATTGTATGCTTCTCCGGCGGCTGGGGTAGCCTAGCTATAGACCCAGGGATACCCACAGAGGCAGCATGATGCTATCTCACTAAGGGCCGCTACAATAAGGCATCCATATCTGGATGACCTTTGTTGCGGTTATCCCAGGGCAGTATTCAGGGTGGATCATGGACAGTGACAGGTTTTTTTAGGCTTTGTGCTGCCATCTACCGCCGCCTACTGCAAGGTCTTTTCTTTTCGCCAGACACCAGCAGGCCACGATATGTTTATCCTCAAGCGGCAGGATGTTGACATCAAGACGATGCAATATCCCGGTAAAGATCAGCCGATTCCCATCCTGACCTATCAAGGGCAAACCTTTCGGCTGCTGAGTGTGTTTAACGCTGCCCAGGAAGAGGATGCCCGTGCCCTATGGCGGGATCTCACCGATAACCGGGGCAAAGCCTGTGTATTGCTGGAGGAACCGGAGCGCTTCAGCATTTGGGGCAAGATTCGGCTTGACCAACCTGAGGAGGAGGATGGCCATGGTGGTGGAGCGGCGGTGACAGCGGCCAGTCCCGTCTACATCAAGGCTTGTCTACTCTTGGTGCAGGTGTTGTATATGGATGTGGAGGACTTGCTGGGGCCAAAGCAAGCACGTCAGTTTGAGTCGGAAATTAGCACCGTGTTTACCCAGTGGAAATTTCCCCAAACCGGGAATCCCCAGGCGATTAAGCAACTACTGACGGTGGATCCCCTGGCCATGTCCTCCCTGCCACCCTGGGCAGAACATCACCTCCATCGTCTGCTAGAGGCGACCCACCACATGGGTAGAAATTTCTTTGGCAACAACACCTTCGCGGCCCGATCCCTAGAAGCCCTCGAGGATTTACCCAAGGCTGAGCAACAGGACTTTCGGACTTGGCTGAAAACCTCCCCGACGGGTAAGGTTTGGCTCTAAGGTGCCTATGGCGGCATGGGCTAGGGCCGCCATCCCTTAGGGGGGAACTTCAGAGCAAGCTAGGTCTAGGGAGGTTGCGCCGATCATTGTCACGAAAAGCCGCTATTAAAAAGTGTTGCGTTTCCCTCCAGATTGAAAAAATAATCGGCTGACCCCGATTTTTTGGGATTGAAGTCGCTACAATTCAGGCGTTCAGGGGCGTCGCCATCTTCAATGCATAGGGTGCGGCGAGGCCACTGATTACCGTCCACGGATTACTGTGTTGTGTCGTTACCCCAGGAGCGTACCGTTGAGCCAGTCATCAACTCCTTCCTCCAAATCCCTCCTCTCAACCCCGGTGCTTATGGGGGCGGGCATTGCCTGGGGTGTCTTCAGTCTTCTCTTCTCGCTGTTGTTTGTTCCCTCCGGTGGCAATGAACCAGCGGAATGGTTTGTGTTGGGAATTAGCCTCCTAGAAACGGGGGCTTTTCTCATTGCCGCGCTGCTTTGTTTTCGCAATTGGCGCAGTCCCCAAATCGTTAGCGGTCGCACGGTTTGGCTTTGGATTGGCCTGGGGCTGTTGATGTATGTCTTCGGCAATGTGTTCTTCTTCCTGTGGGGCAATGCCTGGGGGTTAGACCCAGCGGTGTCCTTTGGCGACTTTTTCTACATTCTCAGCTATGTGTTTCTCTCGGTTGGGATGTTCCAGGCGGTGCTGCCTCGGCGGCTTAACCTAGAGCTATCCCAATGGCTGATTGTGATGGGGATTGGCCTCGCCGGAATTGTGCTCTCTGTGTTTGTCAGCCTGCAAGCCGCCAACGCTGAACTCCTACCCCTGGAGGCCACCCCTTCAGCCCCTAGCCCCTATCTCCTGGCCCAGGCTCCCGCGCCCCCGGTCGCGGCTCCCATTCCCGTTGATCCGGCCCCAGTGGTGGCTCCGGTGGTCGAAGAGTCGTCCTCTGCTCCCAGTTGGGCAGTGGCCATTGATAACCTGCTCAAACCCTTTGCGAATATTGTGAAATTCCTCTACCTGGTAGGGGATATTGTGCTCCTGATTATTGCGGGCACCCTGCTGGTGGCCTTTTGGGGCGGGCGATTTTCCCAGTCCTGGAAACTTATCGCCGTGGCCGCGTTCTTTCTCTACATCGCGGATATGTTCTTCCTCTTTGCGGGAAGCACCGATACCTACCTAGAAGGCAGTGCTGTGTGGGAGGTATTTTGGACGCTGGCCGCCGTTTTCTTTTGGCTGGGGGCGGTGGTCGAACACGCGGTTTCTGTAAATTCTCGCCGCAGTTCTCGCCGCCGAAGGGGATAGCGCGGCTTAAGATGTTAAATGGCATGATTGCGAGAACCCATCTATGGCACCCCAAAAGCTAACCGAAGCCGACAAAGTCGCTATCTTGGGGCTATATCGCCAACCGGAAGAAACCACCTCCACTTTGGCGGAACGATACGGGGTGAGCAACAGCACCATTAGCCGTCTGCTGAAGGCCAGTCTGCCCGAGGCAGAGTACAAAAAACTGATTCAGCAAAAGCGGGGATCGGTGGAGCGCGATCTGGGGTTTTCAGAGGTTGCCACATCCCCTGACAGCCCCGACGCTGCGCCCCCCGCCAGCCCTGACGTTGCGGCCCCAGTCGCCGAAGGTTCTCCCAGTCAGCCAGACGTCACGAAAGCTCCACCCATTCTGAAGAAGCGGGTTGTCACCCCTAAGTCTAAACCTGCTTCTGAAACTGCTGGGGAGTCGCCCTCTCAGCCCGAAGCCCCGATAGCCCAGGAGAACCCATCGGAGGCCTCAGCGGAGCCGCAGTCTGGCCAGGGTAGTTCTCGGCGGCGACGTTCTCGCTCTCGCCAGGACGATATCCCCCCTGCCGAGGCTACCCAACTCGCCCTCTCCACCGATGATCTGTCTGAGGATCGGATCGAGCCCTCCCCTGAGCCCATCCGCAGTTCCCCTCCGGGGCCAATTAAGCCCATGAGTAAGAAGGCCGCTGCCGTCGCCAAGGCCGATGATCCCAGCGACCATGAAGATTGGGAAGACACCGCCACCGCCCTAGATGACGACTACGGCGAAGAGGATGACGACGATGAAGAGGATGACGCTTGGGACGGGGATACGTCGGATATGGCCCCCCACCTAGAGGCGGTCGAAATTAACCCCCTCACCCCCAGCGATATCCCCTCCCAGTGCTATCTGGTGGTGGAGCGAGTATCGTCAGAACTGGTGGTACTGCCGCTCAAAACCTTTGCCAGCCTGGGCCAAATTCCCGAAGAAGAGGGCGACCATCGCACCCTGCCCGTGTTTGACAACCATCGTGTGGCACGGCGATTTTCCCGTCGCAACCAGCGGGTGATCAAAGTTCCCGATGGCAGCCTGCTGCAAACGACACGCCCTTACCTCCAGGCCAAGGGCATTACCCGCCTGCTAATCGACGGCCATGTGTTTGCCCTAGAGGATAAACGCGAAGAAATCGCTGAAGTCACCCACTAGAGCTTTGCTCCTGGTTAACTTCAGCGACGCTTAGGCACAACCTGAGCCCGTTAGGTTTGCTGGTGTTAACTTCCTTCCTAGCGCTAGTCTCCCTGACCTAGGGCTCCGGGGGCTCCGGCTAGGGTTTGCTTAGGCGAACAGGTGAGAATCATAATCGCCAGGGTCAAAATGTAGGGGGCAGCATTGAACAGATAGTAATAAGCATCAATGCCTACGGATTGGAACGCAGGGCCAAGGGCTTGGGCACCGCCAAACAGCAGCGACGCCCACAGGCACTGCCAGGGCTGCCAACGAGCGAAAATCACCAGAGCCACCGCCATCAAGCCTTGGCCGCTGGAGATGCGCTCCGTCCAAACCCCAGGAAAGTAGAGGGAAAGGGACGCGCCACCGATGCCCGCCAAAAAGCTGCCCATCACAATGCTGGCCATCCGTACCTTAAAAATCGAAATCCCCATCGCCTTGGCGGCTTCGGGGCTGTCACCCACCGCCCGAACATATAGCCCCCAGCGGGTGGACTTGAAAAACCAGCTCATCAGCGGCACTACCGCCACCCCCAGCAAAAACAGCGGGCTAATTTGCAAGGCCGACTGCACCTGGGGAATACTGCTCCAATTCCCGGCCCCTAGGGTGGGCAACTGGGGCGCTTGGGGCTGAATGAAGGGCTTGCCGAGGAAATTAGCCAATCCACCGCCAAAGATGATCATGGCGATGCCCGTGGCCACATCGTTTACTCTGGGCTGCTGGGAGAGCCAACCGTGGATGGCCCCCAACCCCATTCCAGCCAGCCCTGCCACCAACACCCCCAACCATGGGGACAGGGTAGGGCCAACGGTATCCGCCGTTAGGTAGGAGATGGCGTAGGCGCTCATGGCCCCCATGAGTAGGGTGCCCTCTAGGCCCAGGTTAATCTTGCCGCTTTTTTCAGTCAGACATTCCCCCAAGCTGACAAACAGGAACGGTACGCTCCCCCGCAGGGTGCCTGCCAAAATGCCTAGGGGAACCCCCCACCAACCCAACGCTTCTGTCGCCATAGATAAACCTCTTGAGGATGGAACAATAAGACTGGTTGCAAGATAAGTGGATTCCCCATAGCCCCCCTTAAGAAGGGGGAACTGGACTCAAACCGCCCCTTACTTCCTTACTAAAGGATGGCTCGAATTCAAAGTCCCCCTTGCGAAGGGGGATTGAGACGGATCCCCCAGGGTGTAGCTAATAGCCGACCAGCCCTACGCCGAAACGCTGGGGCTGGGGGCAATTCGAGCCGGACGATCCTGGAAAATGGGGAATCGCCCGTAGAGGGAATCGCTGAACAGCACACAGAGAAAGACGATGCCTTGGAACACCATCACCGTGGCATCGGGTAGGCCGTGGGAGCGCTGCAAAATGCCGCCGCTGGCCAAAATGCCCCCCAACAGCACCGACACCAGCACCATTGCCAGGGGATTATGGCGCGACACAAAGGCCACCAAAATCCCGGCATAGCCATAGTTGGAGACGATGGACTCGTTCAGCCGTCGCTGCACCGCCGCAATTTCCACCATGCCCGCCAATCCGGCGCAGGAACCGCCCAAAAAGCAGATGGCCAAGGTGAGCTTGCCCACGGGCAACCCGGCCATGCGGGCGGCGCGGACGTTTCCCCCGGCGGTGCGGGCAGCAAAGCCAAAGGTAGTGCGCTGCATCAGCACATAGGCCAGGATACAGGCGATGACGCCATAGATCAGACCATAGTGGATGCGGGTAGTAGGCAGGTTGCCCAGCCAAGCCGTCTGAACAATCTCGAAGCTGGAGGGCTTGGAGACAAAACTAGGATCCCGCATCGGCCCCTGGACGAGGTGGTTGAGCAGGGCGATGGCGATGTAGTTCATCAACAAACTGCTGATGGTTTCGTTAACGCCGCGATAGTGCCGCAGGGCACCGACGGCCATAATCCACAGCCCCCCAGCCAAAATTGCCGCCAGGGCCATGATCACCAGCATTAGAAATCCCGGCATAGCCGTACCCAGCCCCAACCCGGTCAGGGTTGCGGCGAGGGCACCAATCACCAAGGCTCCCTCATTGCCAATAACCACCAAGCCCAACCGGGCGGGTAGGGCGGTACAAAGGGCAGTCAACATCAACGGCGAGGCCCGTAGCAGAGTATTTTGCCAAGCGCTCCAACTGCCGAAGGCGGCACGGTAAATGGATCCATAAACGGCAAAGGGGTTAGCCCCGGCCAGGGCGCAGAAGATCCCAAAGATCATCAGCGCCACCAGCACCGCTGCCGCTGGAATGACGACGGCTTCGAGGGAACGCCGCCAGGGTTGGGTAGAAATCATAGGTTAGGTGCCTCGCCTAGCTGACGGAACCGTTAACGCCTTCGATGAGGTAGTCCATCTTTTCGAGCTCAATGTCCTCAATGGAGAAGCCCTTGCCGGCGGGCAGAATTTCCTTGCCGTCGTTGGTATTGAGGGGGCCATTGTAGATAATCAAGTCGCCACTTTTCACCCCGGTCATGGCGGCATCGGCAGCGGCTTGGGCTTCGGCAGTGACGGCCTCGCCGTAGGGGGAAAGCTTACAGAAATTGTCCGCTAGGCCACCCCGCAGAATGTGGGGAATATCCCCGGCCATCAGGGTTTTGCCCTCCATGAACTGCTGGCCCAGGGAGGTGTAAATGCTCGACCAATCCCACTCGGCTCCGGTGAGGTAGCCCTTGGGAGCCAGGGGGCCTTGGTTGGCATGGTAGCCGGAGGAGAAAATGCCTCGACGTTCGGCGGTTTCAATCACCACCTTGGGGCTATCTACGTGGCAGGTGATTACGTCAATGCCCTGGTCGGCCATGCTGTTAGTGGCTTCGGCCTCCTTCACCGGAGACGCCCAGTCCCCCGTAAAGATCACCTGGGTAGTGGCCTCTGGGTTTACGGAACGCGCCCCCAGGGTAAAGCTGTTGATGTTGCGGAGCACCTGGGGAATGGGCTTCGCCGCCACAAAGCCAAGGCGACCCGATTTGGACATGTGCCCCGCCACCACACCCGCGACGTACTGGGCTTCGTCGATATAGCCAAAGTAGCTACCCACGTTATTGGGATGGACGTCATCCTGGTACAACCCTCCGGCGTGGAAGAACTGCACATCGGGGAACTCCTTCGCCAGCTCCAGAATGTGGGGATCGAAGTAGCCGAAGGAGGTGGGGAACAGCGCCTTGGCCCCGTCAATTTCGATCATGCTGCGCATGGCCTCGGCAACGGCGGTCGTTTCGGGGACGCTGGCCTCTTCCACTAGGCGAATACCGGGTACATTAGCCGCCATCGCCGCTGCCCCTTCGGCGTGGGCTTGGTTATAGCCAAAGTCATCCTTGGGGCCAACGTAGATAAAACCCACCACCAGTTCGTCAATGGGGGCGCTACCTTCTCCGGTGGCTCCGGCTTCCCCAGTGCTGGGAGGTTGGGCGCAACTGGTACCAAACTTAGCGGTGAGGCCAAAGGCCGAGGTGGCCAATAAACCACGCACCACTTGGCGACGGGACAAGGGCAAAGGGCGACGGCGATCACTCATAGCAGGGCATCTCTCAGGGATGGAACGGGGGCGAATGGAACAACAAACAACAAAACCGCAAAAAACTCAGGGGGAAAAACTTCTCACCTGCGTCCCTTAAGAATTGGTAAATTCCTAGGGGTTAGTTGTATCAAAGACCACTTTTTGGCCCTTTTACCTGAGATTTTCCAGGCGGGGCGGGGTAGCGCCATCCTTCCATTCCCCGAATTTCCCGTCCTCCCATGGATCTGGGTGACTAGCGAGGTTTAGCAAACACCTGCACCCAGTAGGGGCGTCCGCCACCCTCGGCATAGCCCACCCCAAGCTCCTGAAAGTCGGGATTGAGGATATTGCGACGGTGGCCCGCACTATTCATCCAGGATTGCATCACCGCTTCGGGACTGGTTTGGCCCATGGCCACGTTTTCGCCAATGGCCATCCAGTCGTAGCCTGTGTCATCAATGCGCGAACGCATGGTGGAGCCATCGGAACCCTGGTGGCTAAGGTTGCGGTTGGTGGCCATGTCCTGAGCGTGGCGCTGGGCGGCGGCGGTCAATTTGTCATTCAGGCGCAAGGGCGCGACTCCGACCCGCTGGCGCTCGGCATTGACCAAGGTCAGCAGGGCAGCGGGCATCGATGTCTCAGCCTGGGCCAAGGCCGGGGGATCGGGGGTAGGCGGCAGGGGGTTAGCCTGCCCCGGCTTAACCCCTGCCAACCCGACGAAGCTGCCCGCCACCAACGCCAGCGCTAACCGATGCAGTTGTCCTGCCCGCTGCGATGAATGAGTTCCCATGGATGATCTCCTGTGTCCTAGAGCGCATCAACGAGACTTCAGTTTAGCGAGGATATTGGGCCATTAGCCGCTGCACTTCCCCAGCGTGGTAGGAACTGCGGGTGAGGGGAGAGGACACCACCTGCAAAAAGCCCTTGGCTTCGCCCACTTCGCGCCAAGTGTTGAACTGGTCGGGGGTGATGAACTCCACCACAGGCAGGTGCTTGGGGCTAGGTTGCAGATATTGCCCTAGGGTGAGGATGTCGCAATCCACCGCCCGCAGATCGTCCATCACCTGCTGCACTTCGGCGTCAGCTTCCCCTAGGCCCGCCATCAAGCCGGATTTGGTATACACCGAGGGGGCTAGTTCACGGGTGCGGCGCAGCAGTTCTAAAGACCGCTGGTAATCGCCCTGGGGCCGAACCCGACGGTAGAGCCGGGGCACGGTTTCAGTGTTGTGGTTCAGCACGTCGGGCTGCGCGGCTAGGATGGTGGTCAGAGCATCCCAGTTGCCGCACAGATCAGGAATCAGCACCTCAATGGTGGTCTTGGGCGACTCCCGCCGCACCGCCGCGATGCAGGCAACAAACTGGCTGGCCCCGCCATCGGCCAAATCGTCCCGGTTGACGGAGGTGATCACCACATGGCTGAGGCCCATGCGCCGCACCGATTCCGCCAGCCGCAGCGGTTCCGTCGGATCCAACGCTTGGGGTTTCTTCTCAAAGTCGATGTCGCAGTAGGGGCAGGCGCGGGTGCAGGCTGGCCCCATAATCAAAAACGTGGCCGTTCCCGCCTGAAAACACTCGCCAATGTTGGGGCAAGACGCCTCTTCGCACACGGTATTGAGGCCGAGGTCTTGCAGAATCGCCTTTACGGCCCCTACCCGCTCCCACTGGGGAGCCTTTACCCGTAACCAGTCTGGTTTTACCGCCACAGTCTTAACCCTACGCATACTCGGACATTCATCATAGCAAGCTGCCGATTCCTTCGCTGAGGGATCGGGGTATCCTAGACACAGGTACGGGCATGGGTTTAGGGCTCGATGGAAAAGCCATCTCCGGTACGTCGGTGTAGCATCTTGGTTTGCTATGGGGCCGCTGGGCTGCTGGCGGCGGGGGCGTGGCGCGATTACTACTACCCCAACGGCTGGAACCCCGATGCCGCCTTTCAACCCATGCGGCTCCACCGTTTGATGCCGCCCCTGCTCCAGGCTCCAGAGGGGCTGCTGACAGCAAACACCCGCATTGAGATATCGCTAAAGGCCCGCGAAATTCGGCTTTTTCAAAACGATCAGGTGATGATGCAAGCTCCAGTGGCGGTGGGCCAAGACGACTGGCAAACCCCCATCGGCGAGTTTGCGGTACGCGATATGCGCATCAACCCCGTGTGGCGGCACCCCATCACCCAGGAGGCGATTGGCCCAGGGCCAAGCAACCCCCTCGGTTCTCGCTGGATTGGCTTTTGGGTAGAGGGGGAATTCCACATCGGCATCCACGGCACTAACCAGGAAAACCTGATCGGCGAGGCGGTCTCCCATGGCTGTGTGCGAATGTTAGAAAAGGATATCCAAGCCCTCTACAGCTACATCCAAATCGGCACCCCAGTCGTCGTCAAACCCTAGGCCGAAACGGCGATCTCGACCTCAGCGGGCAGACTATTGAGGCCCGTAGCATTCATTGATTGCCAGGGCTTGCCATCCAGGGCCATTTGCTCAATCATGCTGGCCAAGCGCAGGGCTTTGAGTGCCTGTTCGCCACCGACGGAGGGCTGTTCGCCGCCGCGCACACAGTTGATGAAATGTTCTAACTCGGCGTGGAGGGGTTCAATGTTGCTGGTGTAGACCTTTTCAATCAGCCCATCCTGGCGGTAGAGCACTTGGCCGTAGTCGCTGGAGCAATCGGCGGTGGTTTGGCGATGGATCAAAATCTCGTTGTTGAGGAAATCCGCCTCGGTGAGCGAATTTTTGCAGTGGGCCATGATGGTACGAATCTTGCGGTGGGTCACCTTGCTGGCGGTGAGAGTAGCCACAATGCCGTTGCTAAAGCCCAGGGTGGCGGTGACATAGTCCAAATAGTCGGAATGGGCGACGCGCCCACCGCTGGCGGTGAGGGTTGAGACCTCGGAGTTGGCCAGTTCCAGCAGTAGATCAATGTCGTGGATCATCAAATCCAGCACTACCGAGACATCGTTGGCCCGCTGGGCATAGGGGCTCATGCGACGGGCTTCTAGGGCAAGCAGTTGCTCGGTTGTGAGAACTTTATGGAGTTCTTGGAAGGCGGGGTTGAAGCGCTCGATGTGGCCCACCTGCAAAATGCAGTTGGTTGCGGCGGCGGCGTTGACCAGGGATTCGGCCTCGGCAATGCTGGCGGCGATGGGCTTTTCGATCAGCACATGCACCCCCGCATGGAGGCAGGCCATCCCCACCGCATGGTGCAGCCGGGTGGGCACCGCCACGCACACCGCATCCACATGCTGAATGAGGTCGTGGTAGTCCTCAAAAAAACGCACCCGATACTTGCCAGCGGTATCCAGCCCCCGCTCCACATTCACATCGGAAATACCAACCAGTTCGACATCCTTAAAGCGGCTGAGCACGCGGGTATGGTGTTGGCCCATGTTGCCCACACCAATAACACCAACACGAATCGGATCCGGTAGATTGCGGGGTAAAGTCATAGCTAGGGCAGGGATTAGGGTTGGTTGAGCCGTCCTAGACCGTAGGGCCAGGGAACCAGGAATCCAGCGCCACCGTGGGCGAAGGGGATAAAGAGGATGGAATTGTGTGTGAGGATGGGGTCGTGTGGGCCGGGGCGAAATCATCCAGATACTATCACAATGCTTCAACTCATGAAGATTGATAACGAAATCTGAAAATACTCTGGATAGAGGATGTGCTATGGAGTAACACCTAGGCCATCGGATAAATCACCGGGCATGGCCCGTGTCTACCCTTGCCTCGGCCCTGGTTGCCCCTAGCCTAGGGAATGGGGTTCCTAATGGGGACGATGATGTGTCAGTTTATGGGCTGGATCCTGGGCCACATTATGCCGCCGCATCGGGGGTGGGAGAGGTGATCGGATCCAGGGTGCGCACGAGGATCTCCTCTAGCCTTGGCCCTTTGGTGGAGAGAATGCGCCATTCCCGCCCTGCATAGACTAGACTTTCCCCTTCGCGAGGAATTTTCTGCATTTGATAGATTAAAAAGCCGCCTAGGGTTTGGTAATCGTCGCTGTAGGGCAACTCTAGACCCAGAAGCTGATTGACATCATGGAGATCGGCCTGGGCTTTCACCCGGTAGGACTGATCATCAAGGCGCTGCACCAGGGCATCCTCGCCCTTCTCCGGGGGATGCACATCGCCAATAATCTCCGTGGTCAAATCCCGCAGGGTAAGCAATCCGGCGGTGCCGCCGTACTCATCCACCACCATTACCAGTTCCTGCCCGGTGCGCTGCATGGTGGCCAAAATCTCGTGGAGGGGGGTGTATTCTGGCACAAACCGAGCGGGCTTTATCCAAGGCTGGAGGGGGGTGTCGGGGGTGATGGTTTGCTGGGCGAGGGGCTGGAGTAAATGTTTCAGATCCACCATGCCCTGAATGTCGTCGAGGGAGTCGCCCATGACCGGGTAGCGGGCATGTTCCGTGGTAGCCATGGCCTCTAGGAGATCGCCAAAGCAGGCCGATAGGGACAGGGCGTGGATTTGGGTGCGGGGGATCATAATTTCCCCGGCGGTCACATCCCGAAATTCAAACACATTATTCAACAATTCCCGCTCCTCCGCTTCCAGACCGGGGGTTTCGGTGGTGGTGCGGATGATCAACTGCAACTCCTCCGGTGTCAGGCGGCTATAGCCAAACTGATCGCTATACTCAATCCGCACCAGCCGCAGCAAGAATCGGGTCGATTGGTTCAAAATCCAAATGAAGGGATTAAACAGGCGGGCAATGGTAAGGCTAGGTGGCCCTAAAAATCTTGCCAGTTGCTCTGGATAGAGCATCGCCACGGATTTCGGGCAGAGTTCCCCCAACACAATTTGCAAGTAGGCGACCCCAAAGAAAGCAATCGGAATCGCCAGGGTGTGGGCCAGAGCTTCCCCTTGTCCTGGGCTCAGGGGCGTTTGGGCCAAGCCGTAGGCCACAATCACCGCCATGGTGCCTTCGCCAATCCAGCCTAGGGCCAAACTGGAGAGGGTGATGCCAAGCTGGGTGGTGGAGAGCAGCCGCCCTAAACTGCGCTGAAGTTGCTGCACGGTTTTGGCCTGCACATCCCCTTGGGCTACCAGTTGGCTAATGCGAGATCGCCGCACCGATACAATTGAAAATTCAGCGGCGACAAAAAAGGCATTGATGCCAATCAGCAGCAGCACTGCCACCAGTCGAGACAGCACAGCGGCCATGGGCAAGGTGTCGGGAATCACCAGGCTGAAGAGTAGGAAGGGAAGGTGCATAGGGTAACAGCGCCCCAGGGTACCCCACCATAGGGGGCATCGCCCGCTGGCTTACTGAACGCCACCATTAATCCGGGCCTTCACTTGCTCCAAAATGTCAGCCTCCTTGGCAAATACCACTTCACCGGGGCTGTTGGTATTTCCCTCCCGGCTGACGGGGGTGCCACTGGTGGGTCGCGAATCGGGTTGGCGAATCCCGGTCAGGGCTTGACGACCTAGGGTAAACCCCCAGGACGCACTGACCACGCCAGCCCCCATCATGAGCGACAATAAAATGAGTGTAAACGCAACGGCGGGGTTCATAGGGTGTCTCGTTGGGAGAACGGATGCAGCGGTTTCGCGGTTTAGTCTAACCTAGCCCACTCCGAAGTGACCCGGTTAGGTTGCCTATTTTAGCAAGATCTGATTGGGCCAGAACGGATTGACCGAGGGCAACTCTGGGCCAAGGAGCCTTGCCCATCCGGTCAATCGCGATGCCCCCCAGACGCTACCCTGAAGATAGCCCTTTCGATCCAGCCCCCTTCGATCCAGCCCTTTCGATCCAGCCAACGAGGAGTCCACTATGGGTATTGAACGGCGAATGTCGCGGGCCATGTTTGCCCAAACTGAAATCGTTGAACTACGGCAAATGTGCTTTACCCCTGGGCGGATGTTTGAGCCGGGGAAATACATCGCAGGCGAGCTCCCCGATATTGCCTTTGAAATGGGGCTGGTCGAGAAACTGCCCTCAGTGCGCGGCCACAGCGAAGAAATCGACCCCCAGTCCTAGGGGCGTGGGGCCGTCAATTTGTTAAGCAAAGGCCGTATGATAAGGGCGATTATCCAATCCTTTGCACACCTAGTGGGCCGCTCCCCCCATGAAGATTACCTACGATCCAGAACGCGACATTTTGCAAATTGCCTTCAGCAGCGGCGACATTGACGAAACGGCCCGTCTTTCCCCCAACCTCATCCTCGACTACGACGACGACGGCCATGTGGTCGGCATGGAAATTCGGCAAGCCTCCCAGCGCGTGGAAAGCCCCATGACCGTCTGCTTCACCGTCGGCCCCGCCAATATGGACAAGCCCCCGATTTAGGTCAGGGCGGCGACAAATTGGGCAAGGCGATCCATGCCCTCTAGGATGGTGTCCATGTCGGTGGCGTAGGAGAGGCGGATGGTGCCCTCGGCTCCAAAGGCAATGCCGGGGATGGCGGCGACGTATTTTTCGTCAATCAAACGGGTACAGAACTCCAGGGAAGGGATGCCAAGGGGCTGAATGTCAATATAGAGATAGAAGGCTCCTTCCGGTTCGCCACAGCTTAGCCCTGGAATTTGGCGGCAGCGTTCGATAATCACCTGGCGGCGTTCGGCAAAGGCTTTACCCATCATCTCGATGCAGTCCTGGGGGCCTTCGAGGGCCGCGATAGCCCCGTACTGGGCAAAGGTGCAAACGTTGGAGGTGCTGTGGCTTTGGATGGTGCTGACGGCTTTGATAATCGGTTCTGGCCCCGCTAGGTAGCCCAGCCGCCACCCGGTCATGGAATAGCCCTTGGCAAAGCCATTGCTGATGATCGTGCGCTCGAAGGCAGCGGGAGAGACGGCCCCAATGCTGAGGTGGGTGGCTCCGTTGTAGAGGATTTTTTCGTAGATTTCGTCGGACACTACCCAAATATCCGCCTCGACCACCACTTCCGCTAGGGCCGCTATTTCTGCGGGGGAATAGACCATACCCGTGGGGTTAGAGGGCGAGTTGAGCACAAACAGCTTGGTTTTGGGGGTGATGGCTTGCCGCAGTTGGTCGGGGGTGATGCGGTAGTTTTGCTCGGCGGTGGTGGGGACGATCACCGGAGTGCCGCCCGCAAGATGCACCATTTCGGGATAGCTAACCCAGTAGGGAGCAGGAATAATTACCTCATCGCCCTCTTCGATCAGGGCCATGATCAGGCCGTAGAGGGAATGTTTGCCACCGTTGGTGACGATGACACTTTCGGGGCCGTAGCAAAGGTTGTTATCCCGTTGCAGCTTATTGGCAATGGCCCGACGCAGAACGGGTTCTCCGGCGGCGGGGCCGTAGCGGGTCTTGCCTTGGTCAAGAGCAGCTTTGGCAGCGGCTTTAATGTGGTCGGGAGTATCAAAGTCAGGCTCCCCAGCGCTGAAACTGCACACGGGCAGCCCTTCCGCTTTCATGGATTTGGCCTTGGCCGCAATGGCGAGGGTCATGGAGGGGGTAACGCGCGTTACACGGCTGGCAAGGGCAAGCGAGGGCATGGCCACAGCAGTAGATAAACCAACATTGCCTTAGGGTAGATCGTTCTGGCTATTTCTACCGCCTTTTTTCATAACATTTCTCCCCCCTCCAGGGTCAGCCCTGCAACGAGTTGGGAGAGCCATCACCGAAATTTGGGACTGGCTTAGGGGGGCTGAGATGGATTGGCCTAGGGCCGCTGATGCCCCTTGCGGATGGCCTAGTTGGCCCAGGGGAACTGAGATTGATAGCTACCCTAGGTCTTTGGCACAGGGATCAAAATCCGCGAAGTCACGGAGGCAGAGTTGTCCTGACCGGGGTGGCCGAGGCCCGTAACTAGGACTAGAAGCGCTAAGAAATCAATTGCTATGAACTCTTTCTCCCCTTGGCCCGTTCGGATTGGCTTGGCTAGTGTTACGGCTTTGATCCTGGGGGGGTCTTTGATCCCTGAACTACCGACCCTGGCAGGGCAGGATATGGCTCCTACCCTGGCAGCCCAGGACGATGACCGGGGCAGTGGTCGTCTGCGGCCGCGAACCCAAAACCATAAGGTTAGCTTTCGCGGCAGTGGGCGGATTAATCCCGACCCGGCTCGGCCTAACCCGCCCCAAAATCAAGCCATCTTCACCACCTACCGTGGTAGTGGCCGGATTAACCCCCTTAACCCAGCTCGCGCATAACCTCATCCAAGGCGTTTACCCTACCTAAGAACAGGCTAAACTGCCTGAGAGGGGCTGTGCTTGATGTTTACTGGTCTCTCCATATCACCGTCCTCCGCCTTTCCATAGCCCATGGCTGATTCCGCCCCGCAACCGGCCCTAACCTTTCCGGCCACCCATGATGATGAATTAATTCGTCGGCTCAGCCCCAGCGCCATTGATCAAATTTTGTTGTACCTGGCCTTCAGTGCCATGCGTACCGGGGGGCACCGCCACGGCGCTTTTTTAGATGCCGCCGCCACCGCCGCCAAGTGCGCCATCTATACCACCTACCTCGAACAGGGCGAGAACCTGCGGATGACCGGACATCTGCACCACATCGAGCCTAAGCGGGTCAAGGCGATTGTGGAGGAAATTCGGCAAGCGTTGGCGGAGGGCAAACTGCTGAAACTCCTCGGTTCCCAAGAGCCCCGCTACCTGATTCAGTTTCCCTATATGTGGTTGCACCGCTACCCTTGGCACCCAGATCAGTCACGGGTGTCGGGCACCTCCCTATCTGCCGAAGAAAAGACCAGCCTCACGGATAAACTCCCCCCAAATACCCCCGACGCCAAAATTATCAACTCCTTCCAGTTCCTAGAGTTGATCGAAATTCTGCACGAAAAGTCCCAGGAGGATTTGCCCCAAAATCACCGAGTCGGCCTCAGCGAAGCCCTGGGGGAACACATTCGGCGACGGCTGATCTATTCGGGTACTGTCCTCCGCCTCGACACCCACTGCGAAGCCTCCTACTATGCCCTAGCGCGGAGCTCCTACTCCCCCGCCGATTCCGAAGAGCGCATGTACGCCATGATCGAAGATACGGCCCAGTATTTTCGGATGATGCGCGAGTGGGCCAGTCATCGCCCCGACACCATGCGGGTGCTGGAGGAACTGGACATCGCCGCTGAAGATTTAGACCAGGCGTTCAAGGATCTCGATGAAGTGATTCGAGCCTGGGCAGACAAATACCACCATCCAGGCGGCGAACCAATTTTGCTGCACATGGCGGTAGGGCATCACTTGAAATAACCGATGAAATAACTGAACTGATTTGAATGCGTGAGTCACCCGTCAGGGTTCTGCCCTTACTCAGGGATTCACCGCCATCCCTTGCCACCCATCATTGGTCTGCCGCTGATACTGGGTGCGCGTTTGCGGATTCCCCCGCAGTTCTAGGTGATCCACGCCATCGGGTTGAAGTAGCCCTAGGCAGAAGGTCGGCGGTGGGTCGGGAGAATTGGCGATTTCTGCGGGCACATCAAACCCAGAATCATCGTGGCGAGGGGTGCCGGGGGCGGGCCAATGGAAGGACTGACGGCTGGCCTCGGAGAGGGATTCCCAGCACTCCTGGCGAGCTTGGAGTAGGGCGGGATCAGCGGTATCGGCGGTGACCAGAATAATGGCCCCGGCTAGGCGAAACTGTTCGCGGGTTTGGGTAAAGTACCAGCACAGTTCTCCCCAAGGGTTCTGCGTAACGTCAACCACCTTTTCGCTACGGACATCGGTGACAAACATCAGGGCGTTGCTGTGACCATAGAACCCTCGAAAAACCACCGTGCGGTTGGCAGGGCGACCCTCAGCCGTCAGCGTCGCCAGTTGTAGGTAACGGCTGTAGGGCTTGCTGCGGTTGCGGTGTAGGGCTCTGGCCAAGGGGCTACGCCAAGGGGCCAGAGGTGCGGGATCAACAACGGCAGTTCCAAAATCAGACATACTAGGAGGGTGGTGGAAGGCAACGTTGGCTTGCCAGGGGATAGCTCTAGCCTAGGGCTTATCCTACGCGGGATGACGTGTCTATCTGGCCTGAAGCCCTTTGTGATTCCCTATTGCCCCAGTGAGACTGCATCCATGATTGTTGCTATCCTGTTGCTGATTGCCGGAAGCGGGTTGTTGTTGGTAGGCGCTGAGGCTCTCGTGAAAGGGGCGTCTCGACTTGCCGCCCTTGTCGGTATTTCTCCCCTCATCATTGGGCTCACCGTGGTGGCCTATGGCACCAGTGCCCCAGAGATGGCGGTGAGCATTCAATCCAGCCTAGCGGGCCAGGGAGATATTGCCCTCGGCAACGTGATCGGCAGCAACATTTTCAACGTGCTGATCATTTTGGGCCTTGCGTCCCTCGTGGCTCCGTTGGTGGTGGCGCAGCAGCTCATTCGCCTGGATGTGCCCATTATGATTGGGGTTTCGGGCCTGCTGTTTCTCTTCTCTCTAGATCACACCCTGCAATTCTCCGATGGCATCATTCTCCTCATTGGCGGCGTTGTTTACACACTGTTTTTGATTTACCTCAGCCGCAAGGAAAGCAATACCGACGTGCAGGCGGAATACGACCAGGAATACGGTCTTAAAGAGCAACCTCGGCTGGGATGGCTGATTAACATCGGCTGGATGGCGTTGGGGCTGGCTACCCTGGTGCTGGGGTCTCGTCTGTTCATCAACGGAGCCGTATCCATTGCCACGGCGGTGGGGGTCAGCCAATTGGTGATTGGTCTAACCATCGTGGCGGCGGGTACATCCCTGCCCGAATTGGCCACCTCCGTGGTGGCGACCATGCGGGGAGAACGCGACATTGCCGTAGGCAACGTGGTGGGCAGCAACATTTTTAACATTCTGGTGGTGCTGGGCGTCACCTCCCTCGTTTCGCCCGGTGGGGTGGCCATTCCCGATGCCGTCCTCAATTTTGACCTGCCTGTGATGGTGGCGGTGGCGGTGGCCTGCATTCCCATTTTTGCTACGGGCAACGTCATTTCTCGCTGGGAAGGGGTGTTGTTCTGCGGCTATTACGTTGCCTATGCCACCTATCTGATTCTGCGGGCCGCTGACCATGAACACCTAGGAATCTTCAGCCAAATTATGCTGCTGTTTGTGATTCCCATTACGGTGATTACCCTGGCGACGGTGCTTGTCCGCACCTGGCCCAAAAAGCGATCCCCCGATCAACCCTAACCTCTGTCCTCTCACTCCTAGCCCTACCCCCTGCCCCCGATTCTTCTCCAATGACCCTTGCCATTGACTTTGGAACCAGCAACACCGTGGTCGCCCGCTGGAACGCGGCCCTTCAGCAGCCAGAAACCGTGGCCTTACCTGGCCTGAGCGTCCTACTGGGTAACGATCCGCCGCTGGTACCGAGCTTGGCCTATGTAGAACAACTGGGGGCCGAGGGAATCGTCGTGGGGCAGGCGGTGCGGGATCGCGGCTTGGATATCACCACCGATCCCCGATTTTTCCGCAATGTAAAACGGGGGATTGGCGTACCCTGGCGCGGATTTTTGCCCGAAATCGATGGCCAAACCGTCACCTTCGACCAGGTGGGTCAGTGGTTTCTAGAGGCCGTCCTCACCCAGGCCAAGGCTCAAACGGGCGATAGCGACAGCCTGGTATTTACCGTCCCCGTAGACAGCTTTGAAGCCTACCGCCTGTGGCTGGGGGAATTGGCCGCACGGCTCGATTTTGGCCAAGTACGGATGATTGACGAACCCACCGCCGCCGCCCTCGGCTATGGGCTCAGCCAAGAGAAAACCCTGCTGGTGATGGACTTTGGCGGCGGCACCTTGGATTGGTCGCTGGTGCAGTTGGCCACCCCGGTAGAAAAAGCGCCCATGGGATTCCTGCTGAAGTGGGGCCGCAAAACGCCCGACCAACCCAATGCCCAAAAGCCCCAATCCGCCCGCGTTCTCGCCAAGGCCGGAGAGAACCTGGGCGGAGCCGACATCGACAACTGGCTGCTGGATTACTTTCACCAAACCCAGGGTATTCCCATTTCGGCCCTCACCCAACGGCTGGCGGAACGGATCAAAATTCGGCTATCTGAAGCGCCCACTGCCCAGGAAGTCTACTTTGATGACGTGAATTTTGACACCTACGACCTCAGCCTGAATCGCGATCAGTTCGACCAAATCCTCAGCCAGCACCAGTTTTTCGACCGTTTAGAGGCCAGCCTCAACCAAACCCTTCAGCAGGCCCGCCGCCAGGGGGTGGCCCCAGAGGACATCGAAGCGGTGCTGCTAGTGGGAGGCACCGCCCAAATTCCCGCTGTCCAAACCTGGGTGCAACAGCACTTCCCCGCCGAAAAAATCAAAGCCGACCGTCCCTTTGAGGCTGTGGCTCAGGGTGCCCTCCAGGCGGGCTTGGGGCTAGAAGTATCTGATTTTCTCTACCACAGCTATGGCATCCGCTACTGGGATCGGCGCAACAACGCCCACGGCTGGCATCCCATCATCCAACAAGGCCAAGCCTACCCCATGGCCCAGCCCGTCGAGCTAACGTTGGGAGCCTCGGTGGAAAAGCAGCCCAGCATCGAACTGATCATTGGCGAACTGGGGGAAGCCGCCACCCAAACCGAGGTGTATTTTGAAAACGGTCGCCTCGTCACCCGCCAGCTTTCCGAGGCCAACCGCACCATCCAACCCCTCAACGACAAGGACGGTGCCCGCACCATCGCCCAACTCAATCCCCCCGGTTTTCCCGGCAGCGACCGCGTGCGCGTCCTGTTTTCGGTGGATGCTGATCGCCTATTACGCATCACCGTCGAAGACATTTTGACCGGGGATACCCTAATGGCCAACCAAGCCGTTGTCAAACTCAGCTAAAAACTCAGCGCAGGTGTGACGTACCAACTCGCGGCAGGCATCCACGGAGGCCCGTTCGGCCATGGCGTTGGCGAGGGCATCCAAGGCGTCTCGGTGTTTTTCGAGCAAGGTTTTGGCCTGGAGGGTGGCCCAGCGCTGTTTAACGGTGGTCTCTAGGTCAGATTTACCCAACCCTTGCCAGAGTTGCCGCAGCGCTTGCACATCGCCATCGCCGCCGAGGGCGTTGCCGTAGACCATTTGTTCCGCCGCTAGGCCCGCCATCCACACCTGGCTGTAGCGGTCGAGCCATTGGGGCGTCAGAGGGTTAGGTAGCCCATCGCTCAGATCATCACTAAACCCGAAAATGACGCCGCCCTGCCCCGGTAGCCCTTGTCGCCAAGCCTCCCAGGTAGTGAGGGTGTAGCCTTGGACGGGAATATCTAGCAGAATCGCCGTTAGCAGATGTCCGGCTTCGTGGTGGATCACCCGCTGGCGATGCTCTGGGGAAAACCAGGCCAGCCCATCGGTGATCAGGTTGCCGATGCGCCCTTGGAGGTTGAGTTGATCGAGGGTGAATACTCCCAGCCCTGTCGCTGCCACCCCCGCCACTAGGGCCGGAGACAGGTGCACCAGGGGGCCAAGCAGACTGGCCATGGTCATGCCAAAAATGACGACGGCAATGGCGTTGAGGGTGGTATCGCGCATGGGGGGTAGGGCCGATGAGAGTTCCGAGAAGATTGAATCGCGCAAATGGGGCGCAGCGTATATCATTATCGTCAAGTTTAGGGGTGCCGACAAACGCTCTCTAGGCCCTGGTGTTTCCCAGGCAGGCTCAGGTGGGCCGGACCTGGGCTTGGTTGAATTGGGAGAGGCGCAATGCCGCAAGCAATGCAAGGCATGATTATTGGGCTGCTGATCAGCTTGCTGGTCGGCATTATTGTTGGGTTTTACCTCCGCCAAAGCCGGATTAATGAACTGGCGGCAGCCCTCAAAACGAGCCAGGGTCGAGAGCCGATCTTGCAGCGGGAACATGAGGAACGCCTACGCACCGCCACAGCCCAACTTCAGCAAGACTACGAGGCCCAACTAGCGGACAAAATCGAGCGCTATCAGCGTCAGTACGAGGCCCAGCGCCAGCAGCTTGAGGCAGAGTACGAAGCCCGCCAAAACCTAGTGCCCGGTAGCCCTGGAGGATCTGGCGTGGATGCCCAAGATCCGAACCTGCCCGCCGAGGCTTGGGCCACCGCCCCCGTCAGCGAGTATGAGGCTCAGTTGCGGCAACAATACGAAGCCCGCCTAAAGGAAAATTCTCGCAAAATTCAGCAAGCCTACGAGCAACACCTGCGAGAGACCCTCGCCGCCGAGCGCGACGCCCAGCAGCGGGACTATGACCAACGCCTTGCCGAAGCCATCGCCCGCTACCAAGACGAAGCCGACGCCCGCCTCGCCGAGGCCCTTCAGGAACAGGGTTTAGTGGCCCAAGCGGAGGGCAGTGGACAGGGGGCTGACCTGGTGGATGAAACCCAGGTGCAAGAGCGCCTCGCCACCCTGGAGGCTGAACTACGCACCACCTACGACCGTCGCTTAGCCGAGCGCATTGAGCAATACCAGGATGAAATGTCCCAGCGGATTGCCCAGCTAGAACAGGAATTTGCCGCCCGTCTACAAATGGCCCAGGCTGCTCAGCCCGCCGATGAACCCCCGTCCCTCGATCTGCCTGCCAAAGCCGACCTTGAAGCCCGATTTCAGTCCGAGTATGATCGACGGCTAGCGGAGGCGATCGCCCGTCACCAAGATGAGATGACCGAACGCATCCAAGCCCTCACCGAAGACTACGAAGCTAGGCTCCAAATGGCCCAGGGTGGGGGCGATGGGGGCGATGCCGACACCCCAGACAACGAGGTCTCCCTACGCCAGCAGCTTGAAACCGAACTGCGGGCCGAATACGACCTCCAACTGGCGGAAAAGCTGACCCAGGTTCAGACGGATCTCGACCAACGTGTCCAGGACTTTCAAGACGGGCTGATTGCCACGATGGATCCCTTTGTGGACACCGCCGTTGACGCAGAAGCCTTAGAGGACGAGGGCCTGGATGCTGATCCCTTTCCAGACTTGGGGGCTGAACCAGCCGCCGCCACGACCTTCGTCGATGACGCTGGCCCTACCCTAGGAGAACCGGGTGCTGACCTGGATGGGGATGTCGCCTGGGCCGATTCCAGCATGGACTCTGCTGACGATGGCAGGTTTGATCAAAATGCTGTGGCTCCAGACAGCCTCGGTGAAGATCCCTTTGGCGAGGCTCCAGAGGATCCCTTCAGTGAAGATCCCTTTGGCGAGGCTCCCTTGGATGTAGACGACGGTTCGGAGGGCTTGGCGTTTGAGGACGCAGGATTTGAGGACGCAGGATTTGGGGGCTCGACCTTTGAAGACGCAGCCGTGGTCGATACCCCAGACACCCCTTGGCCAACACCACCCACGGAGGGAGCCCGTTCCACCGCAGACATCGATTCTGCCTTTAACCTAGACGACCTCGATCTATCAACCCTCTCCGATGAAGATTTGGCCCTAGGCGATATGGACGACGAGGATATCTTCAACCTCGAAACCCTAGCCCAGAAGGCCGGAGTAGATTTGGGCGAACTCAACAACCTCCTGAACCAACCCGATTCCACCACCACCGAGGGGGAATCCACCGACTCCAGGGATGAGGATTGGGGCAACCTGAACTAAATCGCTACAATGGGGATCGCTGTTTTTGCGCCTGCCTCCGGAATGTTCGAGAGCCTTCAGCTTTATCTATACGACCTCAGCCAGTGGGCCAACCAGTTGGTGAATGCCCAACTCACCCACGTTTCCCCCATTAGTTTGACCGTGGTGGCGATGGCGGGATTGCTCACCAGTTTGTCCCCCTGTTTGTTGTCCATGCTGCCGATTATGGTGGGCTACATGGGTGGCTACGATAGCGATACCCGCCAAGAATCCCTGCTACGCTCCCTCGGCTTTGCCCTGGGATTGGCAACCACGTTGGCAATTTTGGGCCTCGTGGCGGGGCTGTTTGGCTATGTCTACGGCCAGGTGGCGATTGGCTTACCGATTGTGGTCAGCGCCGTGGCGATTGGGATGGGCCTGAACTTGCTGGGGGTGTTGCCCCTAACGTTACCCAGCCTGGGCAATCTGGACGCCAGCCAGTGGAACCTGCCCCCCTGGCTGAAAGCCTACGCCCTGGGCCTCACCTTCGGTATTGTCGCTTCCCCGTGCAGCACCCCAGTTTTAGCGACGCTCTTGGCCTGGATTTCCGCCACCCAAAACCCCCTTCTAGGCAGTGCCTTCCTGCTGGCCTATGCCCTGGGCTATGTGACGCCCCTGGTGCTGGCGGGCACCTTCACCTCCACCCTCAAGCGCCTCCTAACCCTGCGCCAATGGTCAAGCTGGATTACCCCCGCCAGCGGTGTGTTGCTCCTCGTCTTTGGCGTCTTTTCCTTGCTAAATCGCCTGGTGCCGTCGAGCTTGGTATAGGGTGCATAACGCCAACGCAGAGCAATGCACCAAAGCCATATACAGAGAAATTCGTAATGGGTAAGCGGTGCATTGCGGCCAGAGAATTGATTCAAAATTAGCCAAAGCTGTTTAAGCCGCGAATGCCCCCTACCTACGGTTTGAGCCGCCTTAGAAAAAGATCCCAGGGTTCTTCAAGAACCCTGGGATCTGGCCCCCGCTGGGCAGCCCTTAGGTGCCAAGTAATTGATCCCCGAAACACCTAATTTTCCGTGCAGAGGGGGTCGGCAATCATTCTTTTTGGATCGGGCTGAAGCGCTTATCTGCTACAGTTCACAAGTCTCTGTGCGAGAGAAGAGACCATATCGCGCACCAAATACCGCCCGGCAACCCCGGCAACCCACACGAATGGAAGTTCTCCGACAGGGGAAACAGAGGGGTTTGCTTTGAGATCACCGTAGTACAGTTCGCTCTTTCCCCCTATTGGAAACCAGCCGACGCGATCTGCAAATAGCTTCCAAGTTTTCTCATGATACTCGCCATCGAGCGGGTCGCCGCATTCTACATAAATTTGCTTTTGTACGCTAAAGCCAAACCTACCCTGGCTGTATTTCACCCAAAGCTGGTCAATAATTTTCAGGTCTTGGCAAGGAAATTGCTGGATATCTGGAATGTCTAGATAGCCCTTGTGGTCGCGATCCCCTACTGCCACCATCACCTTCTTGATTGCATAATCCGCCTCTCGCCATGCGCCTTGCTGTAGCAGGTAGGCCAGCTTAAAGTAGCGGGGCTGTAGCTGTTTGGCCCAGGTTAGGGTGGGTTCTTCTAGCACCATTAGGGGTTCGGTAATTTTGGTGAGTAGGGCTTGTTTGCTGGCGGGTTGTACGGTGCGGCCTGTTTGCCAAAGGTCGATGGCTAGCAGCCAGGTTTCTAGGGTTGGGGTTTCTAGATTTAGGGCCGCATCAATGAGGTTGCTGGTATCGGTCTGGGCGGCATAGAGGCGCATGGTACCCTCCCACCATTTCAAGCTTTCGGCATCTTGCAGGGCAGCAATTAGGAGGGCTTCTTGGTGGGTTTCTTTGATTTCTGTGGCGGTTAGGTATTCCTGAAAGCTGCGGTGGGCAAATTCAAAGACATCTTCTTCTTCTTTGGCAATCAGGGCATCCACTTCCCGCAGTTGTTTAAGAGGATATTTGAAAAGTATCAATTAGCACACAGCGACCCGGATCGCAGAAAA
>JBBAWV010000023.1:0-43521 GCA_040396995.1 Nodosilinea sp.
TGTGTTCTTTTTTGAGACTGTTGTTCACTGAATTCTTTATTAATCGAGGTGCCCTCTACAGCAAAGATCCGCAGCCCTCATAATCAACTTTCGTCAGTCAACCGGGAGGAAACCAGCGGATCAAGCTTGTGATAGATGCCTTGTGATGGATGCGCTAGGAGGATTGTCGCCGTTCAATGAGGCGCTGCCATTCTTCGTCAATTTTGTCTTTGTTGGCAATTTCTTGGTCAACTAAATCGGTTTCGGTGGTATAGGCCAAGTTTTCGGCAGTAACGATGGTTTGCCCTGCCAAGGTTTTAGCAAAGGAGATTTTTTCCCGCACTGGATCATCCAGTTGAGCCAGCGCCTCAGCCCGTTGTTCGCGTTCTTGGTTGCGGTGGGCAATTTTACTATTCTGTCGCTGCACCCAAAAGTAGCGTACTAGGGGAATGCCTAAAAACGCTGATCCATAGCCTAGCAACACCCAATAAATAGAGTTTGCCAACGCTACTAAGCCCCCTAATTCATAAACTAGGGCTTGGTTTTCTTGCAGCAGAGATCCCAGCGCAAGGGCGGCGATTAGGTTAGCACTGCCGAGGGCAATAGCTCCTATAAGTTGGCCCGCACTAGCATTGCTGAACTTGCGAGGAAGCTCTTGCAAAAACTGGGGCGGCGACAACTTCCGGCGTTCCTGGGCGGTCACCTGTAGTTCAGGAAATTGGTAGACAATGCCTCCCTCTGGGCTGACTTCCGGTACGCCGTTAAAGCGGCTCAGCACCGGGATCATAAAGTCCTCGAATTCCTTGCTCCAGCCTTGGCCAAGGTCGCTGAGGAAGGGGGCAACTTGTTCAGCCACCACTACGCCACCGTTGGCTTTTACGACGGAAGCAATGGATTGCCAGCGACGATCTTCTAGATCAGCATTGGGATCACCATCACCAAAGAGGAAGGAGAAGATTGCCTCCAAGAAGTTCATTTTGCTGTCAGAGGTCTTCGGCTTGGCAGGACGGCGATAGTAGCGATAGTTGAAGATATCAAACAAATCTGGCCCAAACCAAATCCGGGGGATGAAAATCATTCCTCCTCCACGGTTATCCCGGTCGTCACTGCCTTGCCTAGAGGCGGTAGCAAGGGCAATGGAAATGGCAAGAATCGCCAGCACAATTAGCACTAGGGAGAGGATGAGAACAATCCCAAAGGAAATGCGAATCAGGTAAAATAGGACTCGCCAAACCTTTTCCCAGGTGGCTTGCCAACGCAGTTTCCAGGATTTGCTAAGCAAAATACCCTGAATATTTTTCGGAAAAACGTAGGCAATTTCCCCAGATTCAGAGACTTGCAGGTGGGCTTGTACTTCGCTGGCAAGGGCCAAAACCCCCTGCTGGGCTTCGTGGAGGGGTAAGCCCGCCTCAGCGGCCACATCGCCAATGGTGACGCGGTGATCGAGGCGCTCGATGGTTTGGATGAGAACTTTGGACTCGGCCATAGATAGGGGTCCCCTGGGTTGGGAGGTCGAACGGTGAGCGTTTACTCACAGTATAGAAATTCGACCTCGATACCGCAGGGGACAGTAACCGTACCTGATTGGGGGAGTTGAAGGGCTAGCTCTTGCCCAACACCTGATCTCGAATGGCGGCGATGTCGCTGAGGAGTTCCTGACGGTTGGACGCCTTCAGCAGGTAGCGATAGAGGAACCACCCGGTATAGAACAACCCAATGAGCTCGAAGGTGGGGGCCAGCAGGGGCAGATCGTTGATGGCATCGAGCAGCGCTAGGACGATCTTGACGGTGATAATCGCCGCCACAATCAGGCCGACGGTGACGATGGGCCGACGGTACTGCTTAAAAAATTCAGACACATAGTCGGGCAGGTCGCCCAGCAGGCTGGAGACCTTTTCCCAAACCTGCTTAATTTGCCGGGTGGCTTCGTCGCCTAGTACTTCGGCGGTGGATTCGGATTCTTTGATGTCTACCATGGGCTTTTCCGGCTCCGAGAAGGGGGCATCCGACTGAAAATCTGTGCTCATAATCCTGGGGCTTCCATAACGAACGACGGGAAGGAGGGCGAACCGAAAAAGTATGCCAAAATTACGAAAACAGAATACACCCAATCGGCCTTGAGCGTTAGCCGAAGTGGTTACGGATCTAACGAAACCCATCGATTGTCGCTGATTCTCCCGCTAAGATTACCCGTGGGTGCTGGGGTCTACTCCCCAGACAAGCCTTCTAGGGAAGCGAGGTACTGGCGGAGCCGTCGTCGGTCTACCACAAAGTCGGGATCGGGCCGTCGATGGGGAGGTTGTCCAGATCTAGACACCGCTGACCATTGAATAAAGGATCGGCCACAACGGGCTTGCTTACGGGAAGATGAAGTCATTTCATGGTTACCATTGATACAAAACCACTATAGCTAACCCCGTATACAGTAGTCGCGATTTGTAATGAACCCAAAACTTTGGCACAGGTAGCGCGGGCCTCAATCGGTTGCAGGGGGCGGGTTGCTAGGCTTCGATTCCAGGTTTCAGAAAAATTAAGAACGGTTACTGCTAGGCGCGATGGCCGTGCGTCTGAAGGTAGCCATCCTACATGGGGTTTCCTAATCTAGGGACGTTCTTTACCATGGGAGCGTTATAGAGTGTTTACCTAGAAGCCTTTAGCGGGGATGGAACCATGAAAGCATTGGTGGCCGGGGCAACCGGAGCAACGGGATCGCGGATTGTGGCGCAACTGGTGCAGCGCGGCATTCCGGTCAAAGCCTTGGTGCGAGATGTGTCCACCGCCCAGGCCAAACTTCCCCCAGAGGTGGAACTGGCGCAGGGAGAAGTGGGTAATAAAGCTAGTCTACAAGCCGCCCTAGAGGGCTGCACTGTCCTGGTCTGTGCCACCGGAGCCCGCCCCAGCCTAGACCCCACGGGGCCGTATCAGGTGGATTACGAAGGCACCAAAAACCTGGTGGATACCGCCAAAGCTGCCGGAATCGAGCATTTTGTCATGGTGTCGTCCCTCTGCGTGTCGAAATTCTTTCACCCGCTGAACCTGTTTTGGCTGGTACTGTACTGGAAAAAACAGGCAGAAGCCTACCTACAACGGAGCGGACTCACCTTTACCATCGTGCGCCCCGGTGGCCTCAAAAACGAGGACGACGACCCTCGCCCCCTGGTGATGGCCCCAGCGGATACCCTGTTTGAGGGCAGTTTGCCCCGCCTCAAGGTGGCCGAGGTTTGTGTAGAAGCCCTGTTTGAACCCGCCGCCCGCAACCGCATTGTAGAAATTGTGGCCCAGGAAGGAGGTACTCCCCAGGCGATTTCTGAACTGTTTACCGCTCTGGCAGCCTAGGAGAGCGTTTGGGATGGGATCTGCGCTGGTTTATAGTCTGCTGTCGATCCCCACTGTGGCTACTGCCTATAGAACTTTCCCAACCTTCTCTCAACCCAGGCCACGTTGCACAGCGTCGTTTGTCCCCACCCACCCTGCGGGCAGCAAACTACGTTCCCCGCATTGGGCACCCCCAAGCCTCAAGCCGAAAAGCCGTAGGGGCAGGGTTTCCTCGCCCGCCGATACTCGCAAGTTACGTTTTAGCCACGTCTGCCATGGACATGATTACCGTCACGGTGAAGCTTTTTTCCATTTACCAAGAAGCCTACGGGGTGCCGGAGGTGCAGTGGGAGGTTCCGCCCCAAAGCTCAGTGCAGGCAGTGCTAGATCGCGCCTTGGCCGAACATCCCCGTTTAGAACCCTGGCGCAACCAAACTCGCCTGGGCCTGAATCTGCAATTTGTTGAGGCCGATACTCCCCTGTCTCCAGGGGATGAGGTGGTGCTGATTCCCCCGGTCAGCGGTGGGTAAGCCACCTCAGCCCCTGCGCCCTAGTCTTCGGGCTTGGCGTCTGAGTCTGGGGATCCGGCGGCGGCGTTCTCCGCTTCCTCCGCCCTAGATTTCAATAGGGTTTCAGTGTCAACACAGTTCTCACCGTCGTACAGCACCGTAACCACTGCTTGATAGAGCGTGCCTGGGGTCAAGGGGGTTTCGGAATTGGCGGCTAGGGCTTGTAGATTTTGAATTGCCGTTTGGTTAAGGAAGGGATATCCCGTACTCTTAAGCACCGTGGTGGAAATGTCCACCGCGCCTTCTTCCTCGCCGGGCAGCAGCGCAAAGCCCAATAACCCCGTACTGGGTTCGGGATTGAGGCAAAGGCGTAGGTCGTAGGGCACCTCCACCGCAAAGGTTTCCTCAGCGGTAGCGGGTTCTTCGCCCAGGGCCTCTGCAATGCGGTCGGCCCAGGCATTCGCGGCGGCTGTCGATTCTGCCGTGGTGGTTAGGTCTGGGTTGTATTCCACCCGTGCGATTAACTCTCGCGAACGGGCCAGGTCTGGGGAGACCGCCGGATCACTAGACTCAGCATTTAGGGGCTCAGAGGGGCGGTTGGCCGCAACGGCGTCCTCGTCGGTGGGCCGCAAGTCTTCGGCCCCAGCTTGGCGGGGCGGGTTAGTGGTTGGGGTAGATGCCTCTGGATTGCGATCCGGTTGATTTCTACCCGGCGCAGAACTCCCTTGGGGCGGGGTGGGCAGATTGGGACGATTGCCACCGGAGGGGTTGGGAATCACGATGGAACTGCGCCCAAGACGGGACGGAAAAGGGCTCACGGTCACAGGAGAGCCCAGAGGGGATCGCGTGGATAACCGAGGCAGCGCACTCAGCCCTCGCGGCAAGCTAGGGAAGCTAGGCGGATTCGTCCGACTGCCAGCGGGCGGAAACAGATCCATCAAGTCACTGGTGTTGCCAGGGGGGAACTCTCCCGGCAAGAGTTCCCCCGGCACGAGGGAATAGGCAGGGCTGTTGAAATCGGGTAGGCGGCTTTGCTCTTCGAGGGTAAGTTCAATCATGGGCACCCGACGCTCCGGTTGGTTCCCAAAACCCGGTGATCCCATGGCCATGCTTTGCAAATTGGAGAAGGACGGCCCCACCGCAAACAGCGCCCCATGGAAACCCACCGACGCAATGGCCGCCACCCACTGGGGCTGACGCAGCACGGCGGGAATGCCTTTCAGCGCTGCTGGGTCAGGTTTGAGCGCCGCGAGGTTAATGGGTAGCCCTTTCAACGGTTTCATCGTGCTTCTTGATCCCTCACCCATCGGGTGAATGCGGTGTATGTCGTGCTGGCGATCCCCATCCGTTGACGGGGCACCTATGGCTAAGTTCCTGCCCTAGCCTAGCGAATCATGTCCCTTTTTGGGGTGAGTTGGGGGCCAATCAGCGGCCAATCAGCGGCCAATCAGGAACCAACCAGCGGCCAAGCCTTGCCAGCTCGAATCACCATCAGAGAAAAGTAGGGCAAGTCTAGGTCGGGATAGTGTTCTAGGTCACGGTAGATGGTCTGATCGGGATGGCTAGCCCGTACCACGACGTAGCTGGTAGACAGCAGATGCCGTCGCTTCAGCGCTGCCCACACCGAGGCATAGACCGAACTCACCTTCATCAGTACCACCACATCGGCCCAATCCAGGGTGTGCTCTAGGTCTTCAACGCCGTAAAAAGCGGGTAGGATAGCTAGCTTTTCCGCCTGCACCGTTAGGGGAATGCCCAGGGCACTGACCGCCGCCATGGGAGAACAAACCCCCGGAATGCGGTGAATGGTGACTTCAGGATGGGCCAGACTCAGGGCATCGGCCAGGTAGGTGAAGGTGCCGTAAAAACTGATGTCTCCCTCGCAGGCAAACACCACGTCCTGCCCGGTTTGCAGCACCTCCCATACCTGATCTGCTGCCCGCCGCCATGCCGCTTGAAGCTGGTCATCTTCCACCACAAAGGGAAAGTCCAGGGGAAACTGCCGCTGGTGGGATTGCAGGTGGGGGGTCACAATCCGCTGGGCTACCCCCATTTGCCCCGGTCGCCCCTGGGGAAAGGCCACCACCGGAGCGGCCTGCAATACCTTGAGGGCTTTGAGGGTAATTAGATCAGGATCGCCGGGGCCAATGCCAATGCCTGTGAGGGTTCCGGGTTGGGGAACAAGACCCATACGACTAGGACGCCGCTATCAGGGAAGGCTCCACGGCGCTGGCCAACTGCCGCAGCATGGTGGCCGTGGTCTCGAAGTCCACACAGGCATCGGTGATGCTCTGGCCGTAGGTGAGTTCCCGCAGGTTGTCGGGGATAGACTGACTGCCTGCCTTCAGGTGGCTCTCAATCATTACCCCTAGGATGTGGCGAGATCCGCCCCGCATTTGGTTGGCAACGTCCTCTAGCACCGACACCTGGCGGGTGTGGTCTTTGTTGGCATTGGCGTGGCTGCAATCGATCATCATGCGCGGGTTCAGCTTCATCTTGGCCATTTCTTCGGCGGCTTTTTCCACGTGGGCTTGGCTGAAGTTGGGGCCACCTTTGCCGCCCCGTAGCACCAGATGACAATCGGGATTGCCCGTGGTGGTAACGATGCTAGCCAACCCGTGGTGGTTGATGCCCAGAAAATGGTGGGGCTGGCTGGCAGCAACCATGGCGTTCTCCGCCGCTTGCAGGCTGCCATCGGTGCTGTTTTTAAAGCCGATGGGCATGGACAACCCGGAGGCCATCTCTCGGTGGGTTTGGCTTTCGGTGGTGCGGGCTCCAATGGCCGTCCAGGCAATCACGTCTGCGATGTACTGGGGCGTGACCGGATCCAATAGTTCCGTGGCGGAGGGCAGACCCAGGTGAGCCAAATCGAGCAGCAGTTTGCGGGCAAGGCGCAGCCCGGTGTTGATGTCGTAGCTGCCGTCCAGGTGGGGATCGTTAATCAGCCCCTTCCATCCGACGTTGGTGCGGGGTTTTTCAAAGTAGACCCGCATGATGATTTCTAGCTGGCCGGATAGCTCGTGGCGCAGGTTCACCAGCTTTTGGCCGTATTCGTAGGCGGCATCCACATCGTGGACGGAACAAGGGCCAACGATCACCAACAGACGGCGATCTTCGTTGTAGAGAATGTGGCGAATGCGATCCCGGGCCTCCGACACCAGCGTCGCGGCCTCACTGGTCATCGGTAGCTCGTGGTGCAGCAGGGCTGGGCTAACGAGGGGGCGGGTCTCAACGACATGAAGATCTTGGGTCTGCTGCATAGCCATAGCCTAGGGAACGTGCAACGGGAAACAAATTGAGCCTAACGCACCCAGTGGGCTGGAAACGTTGGGCGGGTTAAAAGGTTTTTAAATAGTAACGCACGCCACTGGGTCGCCTGAGGGGATCGCCAGGTTCCTGCTACCCTCACCCTCAATCCCTCTCCCAACCCACTTGCTGATCTGATGGAGCCTCTGCATGGTGCATGGCTTGGCGATGGTGCATGGCTTCGCGTTGGCGCAGCCTCGCCTTAGCGTTATGCCCCCTACGAGTTGGGCTAGCGAAGCGGAACCCAACGCTTGTTGAGGATTTGGGGCTTGTTGGGTTTTGCTGTCGCGTCACCCAAACGACCGATGGGTCAGGCGGTGAGGGCGGTGACGTTTTCGGGTTGGCCCAGGGCGGGCAGCATTTCCACAGCGGTGTTGTTGAACAGCACCATGGTGGTGGAGGGGTTTTCCTCAAAGCCGATGCGCTGGTAGAAGCCCTGTTGGCGAGTGGTCATCAAATACACCCGCTCCACTCGGCTCATGTGGGGATGGCTGAGCAGGGTTTCCACCATTTTGCGGCCCAGGCCACCGCCCTGGTAGGCAGGATCAATTACCACGTCCCAAATGGTGGCCCGAAACACGCCGTCGGAGGTGGCCCGCGCAAAGCCCATCAGCACTTCACCATCCCAGGCAGTGACCACCGGGAAGCTGTGGGCAATGGCGGTGGCCATGTCGGTCTCGGTGCGGCCTTGCGCCCAAAACGCCGCCGCCCGAAACAGACGAATCACCTGGGCCAAATCGGCCTCAGAGAACTGATTGGTATACTTGAACTGAATGGTGCTGCAATCCATCAGAAACCTGCTGTTCCCGGTACGGGCTATGGGTGAATAGGAATAAGACTATAGACGGACAAAATCTGCCGAAGGGCCGTTTCCTCAGGACAAGCCAGGGAGAAGATGAAGATCGGCAGGGCAATCACAGAGGCGAAACGTTGAAAGCTGCGAAACGTAAACTTTCTGTAGCCAGAATAAACAGGTTTTCTGAATAGTGGTATACCAAAACGGAATTTTTCTTGACATTATCAGGACTTCCTAACATAGGCCGCTATCCTATTGTGCCCAGCCTAGGCGAATCTGATCCGTTCCCTATGCGCCTGAGGTTAGATTGCTTTCCCTACGGCACCACCACCCAAACCCCACTGCGACGGGTATCGCCAATGCCGGAAAATTCTCCAGTGGCTGAACGGGCTACCGTATGGACGCCCCCGAAGAACAGGTTGGGAGCTTGCCACTAGGTACAGTCGTCCTCGGCCCCAATGCCCTGCTGTTCTAGGGTGTGGCGGTCGTAGCCCGGTTCGAGATGCAAGGATTCCCGTTCCCAATGAAGGCGGGGGCATTAACGGCGTCATCGATATCCATGCCAAAATCCAGCACGTTGGACACCACCTGCAAAATGGCGGTGCGAATCCGGTTTGATCCGCCCGACCCCAGCACCAATCGGGGCTTGCCGTTTTCTAAGACCATGGTGGTGTCCATCATGGAGGAAGTGCGCTGATTCGGTTGCCAGCGGTGAAAGCCGTTGGGGTTGAGGTCTTCTTCCCCCAGCATATTGTTGAGCATCACCCCCGTCCCTGGAATCACATAGGATGATCCTTCACCGTTGGAGGTGGTCATGCTGGCGGCGTTACCCTCGCCATCGATGACGCTGAGTGTCGCCAAAGTTGGCCTGGATGGGAAAAAACTGAAGCTGGTCGGCGGATACCTGACGCTGGGGCGTTTGGCAGAACAAGTCGAACAGGCGGTTGTGGCCATCGGCGGTGGGGGCCAGCAGAAAACCACCCCCCGCCAGCGAGGTCAGAATCGACTCGGTGACGCAGGCCGTAAACGCCGCTGCCACCACGGCATCACAGACGTTACCCCCCTGGCGCAACATCTCCGCCCCCGCCTCCGCCGTGAGCCGATGCCCCGCCGCAATCCCCCCTCGACCTGGTTGAGATGGAGCATCGGAGATGGCAGGACAATCCAGAAGACCTAATGTAGAGATGAGCTAATAAAGCGGATTTCCCCGGCCCTTGTCAATTTTGTCGCTGCAACGCGGGCCTCGCCTGAAGAGCCTGGGTTGGGCAGCTAGGCCATCCACCCGCAAAGAGAGACACGCTATACAATAGAGCTAGCTTTGAAATCTGTTTTGACGTCCCTCTTGAAACCCGTTTTGACGAGAGAAGATCCCCTGACTGCGTCTCCCCCCTCCCTTGCTGATGCCGTTGCCCTGGGCCAACTCTGGCGGGGGCAGGTATTACCCTGGTTAGAGACACAGATGCCGAAACCCCGCTTGGCCCATAGCCTGCGGGTAGAAGCGATGGCGGTGGATTTGGCGCAACACCACGGGTTAGATCCGGTGAAAGCGGCCCAGGCAGGGCTGATGCACGACCTAGCTAAATATTTCCCTGAAGATAAGCTGTTGTCGATGGCTAAGCAGGCGGGACTGGCCATTGATCCCGTGGATGAAGCCAATCCCCACCTGCTCCATGCCGATGTGAGTGCCCTAGTGGCCCAGCAAGACCTCGGCGTGACCGACCCGGAGGTATTGGCGGCCATTGCCAACCACACCCTAGGGCGTCCGGCCATGTCGCCCCTCAGTTGTGTGGTGTTTTTGGCCGATACCCTCGAACCCGGACGAGGCAAGGGCGACGACCTTAAACGACTACGACGGCTGAGCTATCGCAACCTGCCCCAGGCCGTCTACCAAACCTGCGACTACACCTTCGCCCACCTGATGGAAAAAGCCAAACCCATTCACCCCCGCGCCCTACACACCCGTAACTGGTTCCTCACCCACCACCGGGCCAAACCCTAACCTCCCCATATCCCCTGCCATCCACCCCCTGTACGAGCCACGGCAATGAACTCCTACGCCCCCTACGCCCCCTACGCCCCCTAACAACCAACATCCAATATCCAATATCTCCCATGACCAATCCCCAAAATACCGACACCACCACCCTCCAAGCCTCCGCCGGATTTCCTCCCGTTGAGGAAGATGCTGCCCTGCGGTTAGCCTATGCCATTGCCACCGCCGCCGATGAGCGCAAGGGGGGCAATATTACCCTGGTGCAGGTGGGGGATGTGTCGTATTTGGCGGATTATTTCGTGATTGTGACGGGATTTTCCACGGTGCAGGTGCGGGCCATCACCCGATCCATCGAAGCCGCCCTAGAGCAGGACTATAACCGCCGTCCCCTGCGGGTGGAGGGCCAAATGGAAGGCAACTGGATTTTGATGGACTACGGGGAAGTGATGGTTCACGTCTTTATGCCCGAAGCCCGCGAATTCTACGATTTAGAAGCTTTTTGGGGCCACGCCAATCAACTGCGCTACTATCCCCCCACGCCCCCAGCGGGCCGCTAACCCACGATAAGTCCGATAGGTCAGTTGTTGGTGAGTTCGGCGGGAAGGTTTCGCTGAGAAACGTCCTTGGGTGGCGGGGATCCCTATCCGACACGGCTAGTCACGCTTCCTAGATAGTGCTAAATAGATAGGGGGATCATGAGATCCTTAGATCAATGGCGTCAAGAATTGCACTTGGCGATGGCGCTGCCGAAACTCGTCCTAGGGAGGGCGCATCGGCACAGGATGAGACGGTGGTAATAGCCTTGCATTTTGAGGAGTGGATCGACGCCTATGACGCCAAGCTTGGGGCTGTTTGCTAAGCCGATTCTGGCCCAGGCCAGACGTTGGGTCGGATTAAGTGCTTGGCTATTGTGGGCACCCATGGGAGGGTATATCCTCTGGCTCAACCAAGGACACAGCTTGATTTTGATCCAGGGGGCGCTCCTTGTTGTTTCCGTGATTGGGTTGCTGTTAATCAACAGCGAGACCGCCATTGTGGCTCTCCAGCCAGGGCGCAACCCCCATCAGCCACGGGGATGGTTGCAGCGGTGCTGGCCGTGGCGACGGGTTGGACGACCTGCCATCGCGCCCATGGCGGCGGAACTGCCCTTTGTGTCGGTGGTGGTCGCAGCCTATTTACCCAACGAACAGGAAATTATCGAAGAAACCCTGATCCATTGGCTCACCCGGGTGGAGGTGCCAGCGGCGGGGTGGGAACTGATTTTGGCCTACAACACCCCCACCTGGCTACCCGTGGAGGCCAAATTGCACCAGATGGCGCGGCGCTATCCTGTCCTTGTGCTGCTGCCCGTAGACAGCAGCCACTCGAAGGCCGAAAACCTAAATGCTGCCCTGGGCGTGGTGCGAGGGGAAATGACCTGCGTGTTTGATGCCGACCATCACCCGGCCCCCGACTGTCTATGGCGGGCTTGGCAATGGCTGGCCACCGGGAAATACGACGGGGTGCAGGGCCGCAATATCATTCGCAATGCCCAAGATAACTGGCTCACTCACCTGGTTGCCGTAGAGTTTGAATGCACCTACGGCGTCAGTCACTATGGCCGCTCTTTGCTGGCCGACACGGCCCTGTTTGGCGGCTCCAACGGCTATTGGCGCACAGCGGCCCTCCAGGAATTGGGCTTTTCCCCCACCCGTCTCACCGAAGACATTGATGCCACCGTGCGGGGGCTGCTGCGCGGTCGTCGTCTCGTCCATGACCCGGCCATCATCACCACCGAGCTAGCCCCCAACCAACTGCGCGGGCTGTGGCTGCAACGACAGCGCTGGAGCCAGGGCTGGCTGGAGGTGGCCGGACTCTATCTTGGTCGGGTGGCCCGTTCGCCCTACCTCGACCCGGTGCAAAAATCCTATTGGCTGATGATGCTGTTGTTCAGCCAGGGCTTTTATCTGCTGGTGTGGCAGGTGGTGCCGATGATGGTCAGCATTCACTTCAGCCTATCGAATCGCGACGTGGTGTTTGAGAACCTAAACCTGGTGATGATGGGACTGCTGGCCCTCAGCACCCTGCTTCAGGTGGCCCTGGCCATGCGCTTTCGACCCACCTATTCCACCTACTCCCGCCGCCACGGGTTTTTCTATTGCCTATTTTCCCCCCTTTATTTTTGGCTCAAGGTGGCCATTGGCATGGTAGCCCTCTACAACCACCTGTGCGGTAGTCGGGTCTGGCACGTCACCGCCCGTACGTCCGTTCAGCGTCGTCGCGAAACTTGGGCCCAAAATCCTCCAGCCCCAGTCAAAACCCGATAATCAAGCGGCCCTATCCCTCAAGGGGTTTGCAGCCAGCCCCGCACAGCCTCCACAAAGGAATCGGTGGATTCGTAGGGCAACACATTGCGTCCAGGGATCATCTGTCCGGTGGCGGCGGGGATGTGGTGGAGGTAGTCTTCTAGGCGCTGCTGGGGTGGGTCGGTGCGGCTGAGGCGGTTGATGCCGGAGGCAGCGTCACCAAAAATCACCAGGGTAGGGACTTGAATGGTGGCCAGGAGGGGGGTATAGTCCTGCCGCCAAAAGCCCGCTAGGAAGGAGTAGACAGCGTGGCGTCCGCCTGCATCTTGGGCGTCTTCCAGCAATTGATCCAGCCATTCTCGGTCGATGTCCTGCTCGTTGGCAAACAGTTGGCGACGACAGAAGGACTCTAAAAAGGCTTCTCGGCGGGCATAGCGAAAGAACCCAATGCCAACGGGGCCGCTAAACAGTAGGTTCCACAGGAGAGTTTGGCGGCGGCGGGTGGTGGGCGTGGTCATTAGTTTCATCCCCGGTGGGCCGCTCAGCACCAGGGATTGAATCCACCCCTGGGACTGGGGATGGGCCATCAACTTCAGGCCAATGGGCAAGCTGCCCCCCTGCACTACCAGCACCACGGGCCGCTGCACCACCTGGCGCAAAAAGTGGGCGATTTGATCGGCCCAGTCTTCGGCATAGTAGGCAATTTTGGGCTTGGGACAGTGGCCGCAGCCCAGCAGGTCGGGGGCATAGAGGTCGAGGCTATTTCCCGTGGTGGCCATGGCCTGGGCAAAGCGATGCCAAAACCAGCCCGCCAGCCCCACGCCAATGGGATGGATCAGCAGCAGGGGCGTCGCACCCTGATTACCTAGCGCTGGGTAGTGGGTGTAGGCGCAGGGGTAGGTCTTCCATTCGTAAACCTGGGTGGGGGGAAGGCTGGTCATGGCAACGGCAATTGGCTCAACAGTTTGGGCGGCAGCAGCCACAGCAGAGTACCACGGCCCTGGCCTACCTGCGCCCAGTGGTCTACCTCAAACCCAAGGCAGGCCATTGCCGCTGTGGGCATCCGCACCAGGCCACCGCCCATCAGATAGGTCAAGATATCTGACCAAGTAGGTTCGTGGCCCACCAGCATGAGCGATTGGTAGTTGTCGGGCTGTTGGTGAATCACTGCCAACACCGCTTCCACCGTGGCCTCATAAAGCTCCTCGGTTTCCTGGGTAGGGCAGGCCCACTGACCCGCCGCTGCCGCCAGTTCTAGGGTCGTTTTGGCCCGCACCGCTGAGGACGTAATGGCCAGATCGGGCACTCGATCCACCGCCGCCAACCAACGCCCCATGGTTTTTGCGGCCCGTCGCCCCCGTTCGGCCACAGGTCGGTCGTAGTCGCGGTTAAAGCTGGCCTCCCAGTCTGATTTACCGTGGCGAAAGAGAATGAGTTGCTTGGGCATAGGTCACGGGCTATCGGCAAGGGCAACTCCCCCGATCAGGAGATCATCAAGCCATCGTTCGCAAGGGGGAGAGAAAACACAATCTGGGGCGGTTAGGGCAGTGCTTGCAGAAAAACCACCTGGATTTCGAGATCGTTAAAATCGTCCAGGCTTTCCTGATCTTCAAAGCCCAGCTCATAGAGATTACCGTTGGCATAGCGAGTACGCCGCACCTTCAAGCCAAGGGCATCCTCCCACTCTTCGCTCCCCCTAGAGCGGTGGTCGCCATCGAAATAGTAGGAGGAAATCCCCGTGGCGGCTGGAAACATAAACCAGCCCGTCGGATCGTTGGAGAGTAACTCCTGGCGGCGGGCACTGTCGGGGGGGAGTTGATTTTGGGGTCGGGGGCCAGCATTTTCCTGGTAAACCCGTAGCCGCTGCCGAAAGAGGGCATCGCCGCCCGAAATGCGATACCAAACCTGGTGGGCCGAAGCCGTATCCGTCGTGAACACGGAATAGGCAGTGGCACCTGTCATAAACACAGGCTCGTACACTTGGACAATATTTCGCAGGGGCGGAGAACTGGGGTTTGGGGTTTGGGCTGGAGCCTGGGTGGCGAAGGGAATAGCCATCAACAAGGCCGTAATGACCACGACCACCGCACTATAGAAAATGGTACGCCGCTTCATGGGGCTGACCTATTCAGGAAATTGCCCCAAGAATACCGCAGATTTCCGGGATGCGCTCCCCACATTACGCTTGGTAACCGTCCTTCGCATCAGGGGAGACCATACTGGAAAGACGCTACTACGAAAAAACAGTGCTGGAGAACGCAGCACTCTCCCAGGCCACTGCCGAGGCCACCGCGTTTGATAACACCGAGCGGATCACCGTTCCTGGGTTGGGTTAAGGTTCCTCGTCGGCCAGTTCGCGTTCTAGCTCTAGGCTGAGGGGCTGGGCAAGTTCTTCGGTGGCCGTCGCTTCCAGGGCCAGGGGTTCGGCAACCGCTTCCTCCTGCTTGGCCTCCAGATTGATGGGTAGGCGCAGGGGCTGTTCCTCCTCCAATTCCATCTGGGGTAAGGAGTCCGCCAAATCATCCAGGGGTCTAGGAATCACCATCACCGCATGGAGTTCGCCAATGCGTTCCGCTTCGTGCATCCCGGCTTCAATGGCAATGGCCACGTTGGGCAGCGATCCCCGAATCAAAATCGTACACAGCCCATCGCCAATGGTTTCGTGGGAAATCAGCTCCACATCGGCGGATTTGGTCATGGCATCGGCAGCGCCCACCATGGCCGGAAAGCCCCGTGTTTCCAGCAACCCAATGGCTTGACTACCCAGCCGACTTTTCCCTTCACGCCGCAGTTGATCCCACCGGGCACAGATGGGCAGCACCGCCTCTAGGTTGGGCAAGGGGCGAGGAATTAGGCTGGAGGACGCTGTTTGTCCCGCCTCTTCCACCGCTTCCACCCCAGCCGAAACGGCCATCCGCACGTTGGCCACACCGCCCCGCACAATGGCGGTACAAAGGCCACTCCCGGTTTTTTCGTAGCCCACCAAATAGACATCAGCGGCCTTCAGCATGGCATCCGCCGCCTTCACTACCACCGGAAACCCCGCCGCCGACACCATCCCCAGGGCCGAGCCACGGTATTTCTCAAACCGACTTTTGGCCTCCGACTGGCCCGCTGGTGGGGTGGCCAGGTTTAGCTTAGCCTTGGGGGCCAATTTCAAATCTTGTTTTGAGGCTAATTTACCGTCGGCTTGCATAGAGCGCCTCTAGGGGATGAGATCCGTATATTCCATTCTAAGGCTTGTCCCCAGGAGACACACCCCCGGACGTGACACCATTTAACGGTTGCCGATGGGGAAACAGCTTGGCCAGGAGGTCTTGCACCTGCTTTTGCCCGTGGGCGGGTGGACGGGTGCCGTTAGTGGCGTTGGGGGAATTGGCCTGTTCAAGCCCCGAACCGACTTCGCCGCCCCCCTGTTCCTCTGGAGAGAGCACCTCTTGGACGGGTACGTCTTGAACCGATACGTCTTGAATCAATGCGGCTTGCTCGAATACCGCTGGATTAGGGGCCGTTCCATTTGCAGAAGACTGGCTAGGATCTCCTATTAGCGAGTTGGGTGGCACCACTTGGCCGGATGCAATAGCGGGGTTAATCAAGGTGCTTTCTGCCCCAATACAGGCGTTACGGCCAATGCGTCCCGTGCCGAAAATCAGGACACCGCTGCCCAGCACCGCCCCTGGTTCAATCACCACATCTCCCCGGACGGCCTGGATAATCACGCCACTGCCGACGCACACCCCAGGAGCCAGCACTAGCCGACAGCCCTGAGCCGCATCCAGCACCACGCAATGACTAAGGGCCACGCCCTCGGCTACCTCGACCTGTCCCTCCCCATCAGGAGCGTCAGGATTGGCAATCGCCGTTGGCAGTGGCCCTATCATTTCGTTATCCGTATCCCTGTGATCGCCCTAGGCTAGGGACGTTGGATGGTGATTTCCGCTGCCCGCCGCTTAGCCTTGGGATCCACCGCGACCAGACGCACATACTCGCCCTGGTGTGCCCGCAGTTGGCCGTCAATAGCGGACAGCAGATCCGACACGCGGCTCCCCTCTAGGGTGGCGCAGGTCTTCCACACGTTGCTGCGATAGCGACGCTGATCGGCGGCCTCCAGGCTGAGACGATAGCCCTGGTTCACAAACTGGTTCACCTGCTGGGCGGTGTCCTGGCTAAGACCTTGACCGCCACCATGGCTGGACGTAGCGGGGACAGAAGCTTGAGGCGCAGAGTACGAGGCTACCGGAGCACTGGGTGCCGGAGCTTGGCCAGGGCGTTGCACGGTCACTTCAGGCCCACGGCGCTTGGCTTTGGGGTCGATGCCGAAGATACGCACATACTCGTTGGGATAAGCGGCCATGCACTGAGACACCGACGCCAGCACGTCGCTTTCACGGTTGGAGGTGATGGGGGCGCAGGTTTGCCACACACCGCTGCGGTAGCGACGCACATCCGCGTGCTCGGCCCCAATGTGGTAACCCTGGCTGACCAGTTGCCGTACTTGCTGGGCCAGGTCGCCGCTGAGGTTCACCGAACCACCGGAGGCCGGACGCTGACCGACGGCACGACCAAAGCCCGTCCCCGCCGGAACTGAGGCACCACTGACGGGCTTGCCATCGGGCCGCTGAATGGTGATAGGCGCAACCCGCTGGTTGGCGCGGGGGTCGATGCCGAACAGGCGCACGTATTCCCCGGCATGATCAGCCAAACAGGCTTCTAGTGCCGCCAGCACGTCCCCTTCGCGGTTGGAGGTGATGGGAGTGCAGGTCTGCCACACGCCGCTGCGATAACGACGGGAATCGGCGTGCTCGGTGCCAATGCGATAGCCCTGGCTAATGAACTGGCGCACCTGCTGCACCACCTCAGCGGACAGGGAACCCGCCGCCACCGCCGCCGGACGGTAAGCTTGACTGGCTCCGCTGGAAACCGCAGGCACAGAACCATTCACCTCAATGGCCTTACCATCGGGCCGCTGAATCGTCACCGGAGCTACCCGCTGCTTCGCCTTGGGATCGATGCCAAACATCCGCACGTAATCGCCTCGGTGCTCCGCTAGACAGGCTTCGAGGGCGGCAAAGGCTTCCCCTTCGCGGGTGGCCTGGATGGGGCTACAGGTTTGCCACACACCGCTGCGGTAGCGGCGGTTGTCGGCGTGCTCGGTGCCAATGCGCAGACCTTGGGCCAAATACTGGCGTACCCGCTGCACAACGTCGGGGGAAAGCTGTTGAGTTTGCATAGTACCTAATCCATCGCGTTCGTTTAAGTGGGAACTAGCTACGTTAGGGCTAGTCACAGACGGCTGAGCCGATAAAGCATTTAAATCAGCGGGGGCGGGGCCATAGCCAAGCAACTCCCGCACCAGGGCAAGGTCTTGGGGGCTCACGTCCGGCAAACCATCGGCCTGACTTTGGCGGGTAATCACCGATCCCGACGGCACCAGTTTGCCGGGGGGCACCTCCACATCCTGCACCAGAGCGTGCATCATCACAATGCTATTGGCCCCCAGGCGGGCGTTAAAAATGGTGGAGCGAAACCCGATGAAAACGTTGTCGCCAATGTAGGCTGGGCCTTGGATTAAAACCCGGTGGGTAAGGGTTGCGCCTTGGCCAATCCACACGGTGTAGGGCCGCTGATCATCGCCGAGAACCCTGGCCTGACCCAGACCATTAATCGTTACCCCTTCCTGGATAACCGTGCGAGAACCCACCACACAGGTTGCCCCCACCTGAGCCCGTAAAGCCGCGCTGGGAGCAATTACCACCCCCTGACCTAGGCGCACATCACCCACGGATTCAAACCTGGAGAAAGCTCCCTCAGGGGTGGCATCCGACACACGGGACGCCGCCAGCGTGCTGACCGTCATGATCCGAAGTCTCCAAAAAAATCAGCGCCCTTGCTCACGGATACGGAAGCCAGGATAGGCAATGTCCAGAGCGGTTCCCCAACCCTGGACGATTACCGTAGCGGCTTGGCTACCCCTAGCTAAAGTCGTGCCGTTTATCGTAGAGGGCACCGCTATCTAGGCTCACGGTATCGACAATGGCGATCACCGCTGCGTCCACCGGACGCCCCTCATAGCCGGGATGTTGACGGGCACCGCTGCCCTGGGTAATCAACACCCACTCGCCTGTCCCTGCGCCGACCACGTCTGCCGCTACGGTGTAATCCGGGAGTAACTCTCCCGTTTCGCTGATGAGCTGTACCAGCAAAAACTTCACACCGCTGAGGCTGGGTTCTTTGCAGGTGCTCACCACCGTGCCACGCACCTTAGCCAAGAGCATGGCTTACCTATCTGCCGTAGGGACGAATGCCGCTGACGCTCTCGCGGAACTGTTCCACCGCTTCGGTATAGCGAATGGGCAGCACGAACTCAAGGTTTTCGTGGGGGCGGGCGATGATGTGGGTGGACAGCACTTGGCCACCGTTCACGCGCTTAACATTTTCAATACCAGCGGCAACGGAGGCCTGCACCTCAGACACATCACCACGGACGATGACGGTGACGCGACCGCTACCAATTTTTTCGTAGCCGACCAGGGTGACGCGAGCGGCCTTCACCATCGCATCAGCCGCTTCAACCACTGCCGGAAAACCCAGCGTTTCTACCATACCAACTGCAATTGCCATGCTTGTAAGCCCTTCCTTAAGCTTGTATTGTTTACTGGCTGTGTGCGTAACCTGCGTAGCCCCTGGCCAGATGCCCTTGGGCACACGTTATTTAAGTAAGGAAAGCCATTCACACTGTCCTGAACTCCCGTTACAGAACTAGAGCGAAGGCCCATCAAGCTAGTCTTGACCTAGCTTCGGAACTGCTCCACAGCCTCGGTGTAGCGAATGGGCAACACAAACTCAAGGTTTTCGTGGGGACGAGCAATGATGTGGGTAGACAGCACTTCGCCACCGTTGACGCGCTTGGCGGATTCTACCCCAGCGGACACGGAAGCTTGCACTTCAGACACATCGCCGCGCACGATTACAGTCACGCGACCGCTACCGATTTTCTCGTAGCCCACCAGGGTTACACGGGCCGCCTTCACCATGGCGTCAGCCGCTTCCACGACAGCCGGGAAACCCAGGGTTTCAATCATTCCAACAGCAATTGGCATTGTCGTAATCTCCTTGTTAAATCTAGGTCCGATCTACCCAGCCGTGGCTCAGCAATTTGCAGGCACGATAAACAAGCCCGAAATCACAAGAAACGGGACTTGTCCAATGCGGTAAAGGCAAAAAGACCTGATTTCTCTTTGATGACAACCTAAGCATAGGTGTCGATTGACACTTTTGCAATATAAGCCTCAATGATTGTTGCTAATGTTGAGTATTATTAAACCTTATCCTCAAAGCCTTGCAGGATGGGGATTAGCGTTCCTCGGTCGGGTGAGTCCTCACCCCGATCACAGGTCTTCCGCTAGCGCCATTGGGGCATCCCCAGGAGACCCAAATCGACCACCGCAGAGATGGCCGTATCAAAAATTTATCTTTCGTCTTAATTGACTGGAATCTATCATCCTTGCCGTCAAGCTTTATCTCAGAGGGGCTTCGTGGATCGGGTAGGATGATGGCTAATCGGTGTTGGCAACGCCTCCATGATCCGGTCTCAACGCAGGCCAAGCTCTGGAGATGGGAGGGCTGAATCTACGGTGTAGGTGCAGTCCTTTAACATATCTTAACGGCGCAATGCTCGCGAATTCGTCAGGCTGGAATGGATACGTCTGCTGTGACGGCAAATCTTCCCAATGCATGGCAGCGCTGGGAAATCATTGGGTAACCTGCCGCAGATTTTTTAGGCGAGGTAGTGACAGATTCATGAACCAAATGTTGGTGGAGACAAGTTGGCTGCTGCCAGTCTATGGCTTGCTGGGGGTGGTGTTGACCCTGCCTTGGACGATGGGATTCATCCGCCGCACGGGGCCAAGGCCAGCGGCCTACCTCAACATTCTTATGACGCTGTTGGCCTTTGTGCACGGCATGTTGGTGTTTCAGGCCATTTGGAATGAGGGTTCCCATGAACTCATTTTTTCCTGGTTCAAGTTTGCCGATCTGCATCTAGAGCTGGCCTTTGATATCTCGGTGCTAAACCTGGGAGCGCTGGAACTGATTACCTTCCTCAGTTTGCTGGCCCAGGTGTTTGCTTTGGGATACTTGGAAAAAGACTGGGCCTTGGCGCGGTTTTACTCGCTGATGGGCTTTTTTGAAGCGGCCATGAGCGGTCTGGTGCTGAGTGGGTCGCTGTTTGTCTCCTACTCGCTGCTGGAGATGCTGACCCTTTCGACGTACCTGCTGGTGGGCTTTTGGTATGCCCAGCCCTTGGTGGTCACCGCCGCCCGCGATGCCTTTTTAACCAAGCGCATTGGCGATGTGTTGCTGCTGATGGGGGTGGTGGCCCTAGCAGCGATGGCTGGGAGCTTGAACTTTAACGATCTGTACGAGTGGGTCAAAACCGAAAACCTGTCGCCCCTGGTGGGGACGCTGCTGGGGTTGGCCCTGATTGCGGGGCCGATTGGCAAGTGCGCCCAGTTTCCGTTGCACCTGTGGCTGGATGAGGCCATGGAAGGGCCAAACCCAGCGTCGATTTTGCGTAATTCCGTCGTGGTCACCTGCGGAGCCTACGTGCTGATTCGGCTACAGCCGATTGTGGTGCTGTCGCCTGTGACGCTGGGGGTTCTGATCGCCCTGGGCAGCATTACGGCCATCGGTGGCTCCTTGGTAGCCCTGGCTCAGATTGACCTCAAACGCACCCTCTCCTACTCCACCAGTGCCTATCTGGGTCTAGTCTTTGTGGCGGTGGGGACGGAATGGCCGGGGGTCGCCATTACCCTACTGCTCACCCATGCGGTGGCCAAGGCGCTGATGTTTATGAGCGTGGGCAGCATCATCACCACCACCAATAGCCAAAACCTGACGGAAATGGGCGGACTGTGGTCAAAAATGCCTGCCACCACCCTGGCCTTTTCCATTGCCTCCTTAGGCATGGTGGGGATTCTACCCTTGGGCTGTTTCTGGGGGCTACGCATGGGGGCAGATTTCCTCAGCCAGAGTTCGCCCCTGCTGGCCCTGGTCTTTTTGCTGGTGAATGGCTTAACGGCCCTGAATTTGACCCGTGTGTTTCGCCTGGTGTTTTTGGGACAGGCCCAACCCAAGACTCGCCGCGCCCCAGAAGTCCCCTGGCAGATGGCGGTGCCAATGGTGTCGTTGTCCATCGTGACGCTGCTGGTGCCCGTGATGATGGCCCGCCTGTCGCTGTTGCCGCCCATGGACTATTTGAATGTGCCTGTAACAGTGTTGCTAGTGGCCTTTGGGTTAGCTGGAGTCGCGATTGGGGCCACCATTCCCCTGTCCAAGTCCTTGGCCCGTTCTCGCAATCGTCCGGTGCGAATTCTGCAAGACCTACTGGCCTACGATTTCTACACCGAGCGGCTCTATGCCAACACCGTGGTCGCCGCCGTGGGGGGGCTGTCGCAGATGAGCAATTGGTTTGACCGCTACGTGGTAGATGGCCTAGTGAATGCCGTGGGTCTAGCCTCCCTATTGGGTGGAGAAAGCTTGAAATACAGCATTTCTGGCCAATCTCAACTGTATTTGTTCACAATCATGGCTGGTGTTGGCCTGATTGGAGCGTTCATGACCTGGAGCCTGTGGTAGCGATGCTGAGCGTACTAATTCTCATTCCGTTAATTGGCGCATTGGCGGTTATCGTCTGGCCAGGAAAAATCACGCCGTTCACCGCCAAACTGATCAGCGGTGGCACCATCGGCCTAACGCTGCTGTGGGTCATTTTTCTGGCGACCCGGTTTGAAATCACCACACCGGGGTTTCAGTTTGAGGAACTGCTACCCTGGGTAGAACCGCTGGGGCTGAGCTATCGCCTAGGGCTGGATGGTCTTTCCCTACCCTTGCTGGCGGTAAACAGTCTGCTGGGGATTGTCGCCATCTACATCAGTGACCCCCACCTGCATCGGCCTCGGCTGTACTACGCGCTGATTTTGGTGATTAACAGTGCGGTGGCGGGGGCGTTCCTCTCGGCCAACCTGCTGCTGTTCTTCATTTTTTACGAATTAGAACTGATTCCCCTCTACCTGCTGATCGCCATTTGGGGCGGCGCACGTCGGGGCTATGCGGCCACCAAGTTTTTGATTTATACGGCCCTGTCGGGGATTTTGATTCTCGGCGCATTTCTGGGCCTGGTATGGCTGTCGGGCAACACCAGCTTCGACTACGACAGCGGTTTAGCCACCGCCCTGCCCTTGGCGCAGCAAATCACCCTGCTGGTGGCGCTGCTGATTGGCTTTGGCATCAAGGTACCGCTGTTTCCCTTCCATACCTGGTTGCCCGATGCCCACGTCGAGGCTTCAACCCCAGTATCCGTGCTGCTGGCGGGGGTGCTACTGAAGTTGGGCACCTACGGCTTGGTGCGGTTTGGCCTGGGTCTGTTCCCCGATGCCTGGATGGCCCTGGCTCCGGTGATGGCCACCTGGGCGGTGATTAGCGTGCTCTACGGCTCCCTAGCGGCCATTGCCCAGACCGACATGAAAAAAATGGTGGCCTATAGCTCCATTGGGCACATGGGCTATGTGCTGCTGGCGGCGGCGGCGTCCACTCCCCTCAGCATTGTGGGCACGGTGTTCCAAATGGTGAGCCACGGGCTGATTTCGGCCCTGCTGTTTTTGCTGGTGGGGGTGGTTTACCACACCACGGGCACCCGCGATCTAACCGTGCTACGCGGATTGCTGAACCCCGAACGGGGACTACCCTTCGTCGGTTCCCTGATGATTTTGGGGGTGATGGCCAGTGCAGGAATTCCCGGCATGGTGGGCTTTATCTCAGAATTTCTGGTGTTTCGCGGAAGTTTTCTAATTTTCCCGGTACAAGCCTTGCTCTGCATGGTGGGATCGGGTCTCACGGCGGTATACTTCCTGCTGCTGGTAAATCGGGCTTTCTTTGGGCGGCTGGCGGTGGCTGCCCCCAGTGCCGCCCCTCAGTTGGATGTTGACCTGCCCAGCGTCACCTGGCGCGACCGTTTGCCTGCTCTGGCCTTGGCCAGCATGATTGTCGCCTTTGGCCTTCAGCCCAACTGGATGGCCCGCTGGAGCGAAAACACCACCCTCGTCCTCCACGAACCCTACCAAGCCTTTGTGCAGGCGAGTACCCATCGGTTTACCCCCATGAATGGGCCTACGGTGGCCGAAACCCTCTCCACCGATACCCTGCTGGCCGATACCCTCGTCGCTAGTCCCCTACCCCAGACCGTTGTCGATCCCCTTGTCGAGACCCTACAGCCATGACCCACACCCTCCCCAAGCCCGCTTCGGTGCATCCCCTAGAGCCGTTCATCGACCGTCTGCTGTCGGCGGATGCGCTGCTGCCGGATTCAGATACTAACGTGCTGGAGGTGGTGGGCATCCTAAAAAGCTACGGGGTGGTGCTGGATGCCTACTCGAAGAACCTGATCTACATTGCCGACCACCAGTTTTTGGTGCTGTTTCCCTTTTTCAAGTACTTCAACGGCAAAGTCTCTACGGGCAAACTGCTGAAGCACTGGTGGCACGACCGCATCAACTTTGAGTACGCCGAATACTGCATGAAAACCATGCTCTGGCACGGCGGCGGCAAAATGGACGAATTTTTGGATTCCGAGGAATTTCTCGATCTCTGCCGCAAAGCCACGACGGCTAAGACCAAGACCAATCCCCTGGTTCGCAGCATTAACGCGATCTTTCCAGACTTCCTCACTGAACAAGTCCGCCAACTCGCCTACTACAGTGCCCTAGGCCAATTTTGGCGGGTGATGAGCGACCTGTTCATCGACCTCTCCGACGCCTACGATGCCGGAAAGGTGAGAACCATTCCTGAGGTGGTTGCCTTCATCAAAGCGGGCCTGGTCGCCGCCGCCAGCAACCCCATTACCTACAGCGTTGAAATCAACGGCCAACCCTACGACCTCCTGCCCAAATCCGCTGGGCTCACCTTTTTGATGGACGTGGCAGTGCCCTACGTGGAGGCCGTCTTTTTCCGGGGCACGCCCTTTTTGGGCACGGTGTCCTTCAACGCCCAGGCCGGGCAAATTCCAGCAGAGCAAAATCGCTTCCAGTACGGTGCCCTCTATGCCGACCCCATCCCCGTGGGCGGTGCGGGCATTCCCCCCACCCTGCTAATGCAGGATATGCGCCACTTTCTGCCCGACTACCTCACTGAGTTTTACCTAGCCCACGGTCGCGGACTCGATGATGTGCGGGTGAAAATTTGCCAGAGCTTCCAAAAATCCATGTTCTGCGTCACCAGTGCCTCCTTGCAAGGGCTGCTGCCCCACGCCGCCGATACTACCAATCCCCAAGAACAAGCCGCCAACCGCACCTTCCTCGCCGCCTGGATGGATCGCCTCATGACCTCTCGTTTGGATGTGGTGCAGCTTTAAGGCCATCGACAACGTCCAGATCGACAAGCCTGATATGGAAGGGGATTTATCCTGTTGCCGTGATCGATCAGCCTTGCCATTGACCAGTGCCGATTAGCTGGAACGCTTAGCCTTTTGGGCGTCGTAGGTTTCGTAGGCGGCGACGATGCGCTGGACGAGGGGGTGGCGCACCACATCGCTTTGGCCAAGTTTGCAGAAGGCAATACCCTCTACTCGTTGGAGGATCTGCTGAGCTACGGACAGCCCAGAGGCTTGGTAATCGGGCAGATCGGTTTGGGTGGTATCCCCCGTCACCACCATCCGGGAGTGGAACCCTAGGCGGGTCAGCACCATTTTCATTTGGGCGGGGGTGGTATTTTGGGCCTCGTCTAAAATCACAAAAGCATTGCTGAGGGTGCGTCCTCGCATGTAGGCCAAGGGAGCCACCTCAATAATGCCCCGCTCCATCAGGTTGGCAATTTTTTCGGGATCGACCAATTCATGGAGGGCGTCGTAGAGGGGCCGCAGGTAGGGGTTCACTTTTTGCTGAAGATCCCCTGGCAAAAAGCCCAGCCGTTCCCCGGCCTCCACCGCCGGACGGGTGAGGATCAATCGCTCAAACTCGTTATTGAGGAGTGCCTGCACCCCAACCATGGTGGCCAAGAAGGTTTTGCCCGTCCCGGCTGGCCCCGCACAAAAAATAAGATCGTGGCTACGCAGGGCTTTAATGTACTGTTTTTGGCGAAAGGTTTTAGCCCGCACTACTTCGCCCCGGCGAGTACGAGCCACCACATCTTGGTGAATGGCCTGAAGTTCCTCCACCTGGTTGGTGTCGAAGGCATGGCAGGCGGTCATGATATCGGCGCTAGTCACCGTTTGACCTTGGCCCCAGATCGGCTCTAGGGCTTCCACCAAACGACGTGCCCGTTCTGTGGTGGCTTCAGTGCCTGAAATTAAAAGCTCCTGGCCTCGCAGCACCAAGGTTGCGCCCGTCTGCTGGGTCAACAGTTTAAAGTTTTCACCTCGGTAGCCGGAGAGTGCGATGGCCCCATCGGGCCGAGGAATTTCAATCCGAACGGTGGAGGTCATGACCACAGCATGAAACGGCAAAAAGCCACAAACCCCATCGGGCAAGACCGATATAACTAGGATTTGTGGCGTAGCTGAGGTTTTGGCTTGTGGGCGGGTTTTCGGGGAGGATGGCCACCTTGATGGGGGGTAGCTCCCTCCTGTTCCGATGCCCCGAAGACATCGAAATAGGCTGACCAGCCCCAAAGTGCTGCCGTGGCCCGCACCACGTTGCGGATCGCCTGGATGTTTCGTCCCCCTCGGCCAAAGACCTTGCCGCGCTCATCACCGCTAAAGGCAACCCGAATCCAGACCTTAGCCTGCACGGTGTTTTGCTCACAGTCAATGCGCAACGCTTCTGGAGCGTCTAGAAAGGGCTCTACCAAAAACTTGACCAGACCGGAAAAGTCGGGACTACTCATGCTGTCGATCCGATACGGGACTAGGCTTGAGCCTTCAGTTGCTCAAAAACGTTAGCCTTTTCGAGGATGTGCTTCACGGTTTTGGTGGGCTGTGCTCCCTGCTGCAAGCGGCGCACAATACCGGGGACATCCAGACGGGTTTCGTCGGTGCGGGGATTGTAGAAGCCCAGTTCCTCTAGGGGGCGACCATCTCGGCGGGCATCGCTGTTGATGGCGACGATGCGGTAGCTAGCTTCTCTTTTTTTGCCAAAACGCTTCAGACGGAGCTTAATCATAGGACAAGGGCAGCAAAATTTTAGGAGTGAAAACAGGTGGCCTTGGAGGCCGCTATGCCAAGCACAGGTTACCTATCATAGCACCGAATCATGCCCCTTATCTGACAAATCGATCAAGACCGAACTACTTAAGAGACGCGATGGCCTGTTGTGGCTAGAACGGTGATGACTAGAAGCTTTGTCGCCGAGGCCCATGGCAGAATCCCTCGCCTCGCCAAGCTCAATGGCCTACCGTTGCTAGTCTTCGTGTTCGTCGAAGGGATCAGCCAGTTGCTTGGAGGGGGGGCCAAAGGAAAGGTAGACGGCAAACCCTGTGACGGCGACCAACACCGCCCCGACGGAAATAATAAGAACTGTTGCGGGTTCCATAAACTTTATGAGAGGGAGAAACCTCTCCATCATATAATATTACGAACTATTAAAGTATTGATAGCGGAAGGATCCATGGCACAACGGACTTGGTTGGGAGATGTTCTCAAGCCCCTCAATTCTGAGTATGGCAAAGTGGCCCCCGGTTGGGGCACGACCCCGCTGATGGGGGTCTTTATTGGCCTCTTTTTCGTCTTCTTGCTGATTATTCTCCAGCTCTACAACTCCTCCATCATCCTCGATAGCTTTGACGTTGATTGGCGCAGCATCGGCATGTAGGGTGGTTTGCCTGAGACGAAACTGCTCAACCTAACCCCTTGGGCTAGTGCGGATGTTGTCCGAGCTAGCCCTTTTTCGATGGCTGGTGGTTCAGGTTTGGGGCAGCGTTTAGAAGCAGCAACGGCGGATTACGATGGTTGCCCCGGCATAATGGGGAAAGACCGATGGTTATGGTTTACCCGGTGCGGGTAGGAGTTGGTGTATGAATGTGTTTGGTGTTGGCCTGCCGGAGATGGCCGTGATTCTGGTGTTGGCCCTGCTGGTGTTTGGCCCCAAAAAACTGCCGGAAATTGGCCGTAGCCTGGGAAAGGCGATTAAGGGATTCCAGGATGCCTCTAAGGAATTTGAGGAGGAATTTAAAAAGGAAGCCCAGCAGATCGAGAAAGTCGTCACCAGTCCCATGAAGGCGACCCTGGATCCCCAGCCCTCGAAGGTGTTGTCTCCCCAGGAGAAGCCAGCGGAAATTGTGGTGGAGTCTGAACCAGCGGCGGTAGCCCAGGCGACAACGGAGGAACCTCCCACTGAGGCCAGTCTGAACGAAGAGACTCCCAAGGGTGAGGGTGGCTCTGATGGCGACTCCCCAGCCCAAAATTGAACCCGTTCCGGGGAATGGCCCTTTTGTCCCGGTAGGTTTACCCCTAGGGACCGCAAGCGCCGACCCCACCCATCCCATTTGTGTGATCTTGCGAACGCGCTATGACTGATGCCGTTGCGACCCCAGAGCGTCTACCCATTAGCCTGATTGTGGGGCTGGGCAACCCTGGTCCCAAATATGCGGGCACCCGCCACAATATTGGCTTCGAGGTGGTGGATCGCCTCTCCAAACGATGGGCGATTCCCCTCAAGGAGGAGCGTCGTTTTCAGGGAGAATACGGGGCAGGCATCGGCATTCATCGCCAGAAAATCTATCTGCTCAAGCCGCTCACCTATATGAACCGTTCGGGGCAATCGATGCGGGCGGTTCTGGATTGGGTGAAGCTCTCTCCTGGTGCGGTGTTGGTGGTGTATGACGACATGGATTTGCCCGTGGGTAAACTGCGGCTGCGGCTGGCGGGGTCGGCGGGGGGGCACAACGGTATGAAATCGGCCATTGCCCATCTCAAAACCCAAGACTTTTGTCGTTTACGCATTGGCATTGGCACCGCCCGCACCGAGGCCGAACGGGACCAGGCGGTGGTGTCCCATGTGTTGGGCAATTTCTCGAAGGCGGAACGGCAGGTTATGGATGAGGTGGTGGATGTGTCCGTGCGGGCACTGGAAAAAAGCCTTACCGATGGGGTTGAGAAGGCGATGAGTCTTTACAACAGCGTGACGGTAGGCGGCTGATCGCCCTACCACCGTGGCCCGTCAATCCCTACCGTGGCTATACCTTGGCGAAAGATTACAAAGTGCTAAGGCCATGTCGTCAACTGGTAGGCTAGGGTGAAGTAATGCTGCGAAAGCAGTCATCGCAAGGGGTTGCCTTTGCCTGTGCACCCCCAGGGCGAGATTGCAATGACGGTTCTCTGGCTTGAACTATGAGCAATTCCACATCTGTCGTGGAAGAATTGTTAACGGCAATTCCCCAGCTTAGACCTAGACTCTACTTCAAGACATCCTTAACCGCCCTGTCCCACGCCATGGAAGACCATATTCTGGCCAGTGTGGGCGGGGCTCTCGTCATTGCTAGCTTCCAGCAGGAGCGGTTTTATCTGCAAGAGGCCAGTCGTTACCTACGAATTGCAGAACTCAGCGATCAGCTTTACGTGCTATCGGCAGCGGGCACCAGCTTTACCAGCCGTTCTGAGAACTACGAAACCATTGCCTTCGAGGCGGAGGATGCCCTCGTCCATGAGTGGCATTTAGTCGTTATTAGCAAAAACTACCAGGCCTGTTTAATCTGCCGAGAACGCCCCGCCCATGACGATTCTGAGCAGTCTTCCCTCGATCAAAACCGTCGCTTTGAGGGGATTTGGACTCAGGATCCCTACGTGACCCAGCGGTCGGCGGAAATTTTGCTGGATCGCATTGCCCAGTATCGACCTGACATTCTGAACAAAGTGCGGGCGGCCAAGGATCGTTACCTCTTCCCTGCCGCTGTTCCCTCAGAACGACTAGACGGCAAGGGGAACCCCGATCCCTTTACCCAGCGGTTGGTCACCTATCTCCAGGCGGGGCAGTACAAGCTGCTGAAGGCGTACAAAGCCATCGCCGCCCAAGAGCAGCGGGAACGTCTGGTCAATTCCATTACCTCGGTGATTCGGCAGTCCCTCAATGCCACGGAAATCTTTGAAAAAGCGGCCTCGGAACTGGGGCAAGCCTTGAACGTGTGCCGCTGTCTCATCTACCCCTGTGCCGCTACCGACGCCACCGCGACCATTGAGTATGAGCATCGCCAGCCCACGGTGGAGTCGCTGTTGGGGGAAACCTGGCCTCTGGCCACCAGCCCCCTCTTCGACTACGTACAGGATACGAAGGACATTGTTGCCATCCCCGACACCCACGATCCAGAGTCTCCCTTCCGGTACGAATTGGATGCCATTCGGCTGCTGCTGGATCGGTGGCGGATTCAGTCTTGGCTGATGGCCCCCCTCACCTACCAGGGGCGACTGGTGGGAATGATTGAGCTCCATCACTGTCAGGCCAACCCCTATGAATGGACGGAGGACGACAAGGAGTTGGTCGATGCCATTGCCGCTCAGCTCAGTGTGGCCATCATTCAGGCTGAAGCCTACGCTAACCTACAGGACCTCAACCGCCAGCTTGAAGCCCTGGATTTGACTCGCGCCAACCTGATCGCCATCACCGGGCACGAACTACGCACTCCCCTGTCTACCATTCAGGTCTGCCTAGAGAGCCTGTCTACCGAGCCGGATATGCCCGCCGAACTGCGCCAAGTGATGATTCAAGCCGCCCTAGAGGATGCGGAACGGATGCGCAAGCTGGTGCAGGATTTCCTGACCCTCTCGAAGTTGGAAAGCGGACGAGTGGAGTGGAATATGGAAGCCCTCTCGATCCAGGAATGCATTGATCTGGCCCTCAGCAGTGTGAATGCCCACAATACGGGTGCTCCGGTGTCAAATATCAAGGTGAAAATTCCCAAGTCTGCGCCTCTGGTGCGGGCCGATGGAGAATGGCTGGTGGAGGTGCTGGTGAAGTTGCTCGATAACGCCAGTAAGTTCACCCCTACCGACGGCAAAATTACCATCCAGGTAACCCGATCCAGCCCCACCCACCTCCAGGTCACCATCGCCGACACCGGACGGGGCATTGAACCCAGTCGCCTCGATGCGGTGTTTGATCGGTTCTATCAAGAAGAAGGAGCCCTCCGCCGTACCACTGGCGGCACTGGGCTAGGGTTGGCCATGTGCCGCCAGATTGTTGAAGGACTAGGCGGCACCATCTGGGCCGCCTCGGAGGGCAAGAATAAGGGCAGCCAGTTCCATTTCACGGTACCCATCGCCCAGGGCAAGGGCGATGGCCGCAGCCGCAGTTCCCTCGTTAACCGTAATCCCCAGCGCACGGGGCAACCCGCCACGGTTCCTGGCAACCCCTCCGTATTGCTGGATGATTAACTTTGCTGGATGATTAACCCTTCCTAGTCGATGGTTTCGCCGAGGAACGTGAGCAGTGCTCGCCAGGATTTGCGGTCGGCCAGCCCATCGTAGCGATCCCCCGCTGTCCACACGGTGAAGGCATGATCTACACCACCGTAGATCTCCATGTCAAAGTCCACATTTGCAGCGTCCATCTCAGCGGCCAATCGAGCCACATCAGCCATGGGGGCCACGGGGTCGTCAGATCCATGCAGGATCAGCACTCGGCCCTGGGTTTGGCCGTAGTCTTGGCCTTCGGGAGTTTCAAAGCTGCCGTGGAAGGAGACAAAACCGTCCACATCCATACCAGCACGGGCCATTTCCAGCACCGCCGCACCGCCAAAGCAATAGCCAATCGCCACCACCCGATCCCCATCTACGCCCATCATCTGCTGGGCCTCGGCCAAGCCTGCCGCTAGACGTGTCCGCATGGTGGCTCGGTCGGCGTAGAGTTTGGCGCTTTCGGCTTGGGATTCTTCGGTATTGCGAGGCCTCACCCCTTGACCGTAGAGGTCTACCGCAAAGGTGGCATAGCCCTGTTCCGCCAGCATTTGGGCGCGGCGCATTTCGTAGCTATCCAGGCCGTTCCAGTCATGCACCAGTAGCACCAGGGGCTGGTTGTTGCCAAAGCCTTGGTTAATCGCAAAGTAGCCCTCGTAGGGCTGGCCATCGACGGTGTACACCACAGATTCTTGAACAATATCGGCCCGAACGACTTGGCTAATCCCCAGCACCATCCCCAACGCTAGCACCGCCGCCAGGGCCATCAGTCCTAATTTTTTCATCCCCATTTTCTCCGAACAATCGGTCAACCTATTGCCAAGGCATCGCCTGACCCTGGTATCGTAAAGAAGTTTGAAGCAAAGTGCAAAAAACTATCGTCGTGCTGGTTTGCACAGCGCGACCATGGCCCGGTTTAGGAGAGTAATCACAATGGATTGGACTGCTGAAGCTGAAGCTCGTCTGAAGGAAATCCCCTTCTTTGTACGCCCCGCTGCCCGCAAGAAAATCGAAAAATTTGCCCAAGATCAGGGCCTTACCCAAATTACCGAAGCAACCTACGAAGCCGCCAAAAAACAGTTTGGCTGATCCTTCTCTCCGAGACAACCCATCACCTGATGCCCTAAGCCGGGACAACCCATCACCGTAGGATGGGCATTGTTCACCCCACACCTACAACGTTCGGCATAGGAACAGGTGGATCTGCTCGATAGGGGACTACAGATCTAATGGGTCGTCAATTCTTCCAAGCCTTACCGGGCCTGCTGACGTAGCCGCCATCCGGTATAGCTAAGCAGGGCGGTAGCCCCTAGCGCGTAGGCCACACCGCTAGGGATACCCGCAAAGGCTAAGGCAAGGCTGCCTGCCCAGAGGGTAAGGACGTAAATAAATAGAACGGTAACCCGGTGGGACAATCCGGCCTTGAGGAGACGGTGGTGGAGGTGGCGTTTGTCGGCGATGAAGGGGGAGTTACCGGAGCGGAGACGATCCAGGATCACCGCAGACATATCGAGGATGGGTACCGCCAGAATTAGATAGGGCAGCAGCACGGCGGCAGTGGTCACGGTTTTTACGAGACCGATGATGCCGACTCCAGCCAGGGTAAAGCCCATAAAGTAGGCCCCGCCATCGCCCATGAAAATTTTGGCGGGGTTGAAGTTATAGCGTAGAAAACCCAGGGCACCGCCAGCCAGCGCGGCTGCAATCAGAGCAGCCGCAGGCTGCCCCATAAACAGGCACACCACCATCATGACCATGGCCGCGATACCGGAAACCCCAGCGGCCAAGCCGTCCAGGCCGTCGATCCAGTTGATAGCGTTGGCCATGCCCACTAGCCAGAAGATAGTAACGGGCAGGCTGATCCAGTCTGGTAGGGAAACCAGGCCGTAGGTGGGGATGGTTAAAAAGTCGATGCTAACACCGACATGCCAAGCAATGGTGGCCACAAGGGCTTGCATAATCAGACGGCTGATGGGGGATAGACCAAACAGGTCATCCATCAAGCCAATCAGGAAAAAGGCCAAGCCACCAACGGTGACGCCCCAAATTTGAAACTCTTGGGGCGGAGCCAGGTATTGGCCGCTGCCGTCCAAGAAGCCCCCCGTGGCCCAGGCGAGGATCAGGGCGGTGAAGGTGCCGAGAAAAATCGATACGCCGCCCAGTCTCACCATGGGCTGGTTATGTACCTTACGTCCCCCCGGCAAATCTACCCGACCACTTTTCAAGCCAATGCGACGAACAATAGGCGTTGTTAACAGCACAACGGCCATGGAGACAACAAAGGCCAGAAAGTGATACAGATAAAACGGCATCTGAACTCCTCAGGAAGGAAACCTAACAGCGCCAACGAGAGTCTGAGTGAATCAAGGGCAGAGCAGCGTCTGATGAGCGTTACCGGGCATGAACCATGGCCGGACAATTTTTGATGTACTCGAACAGGTCATGGCGTAACCAAGCGTTCAACGCCTAGGAGTAACGCCCAAGGGTGAGACTCCGGAAAGGGACCAAAGCCTAGGGTCTAGGAACTGAACTCAGCCCATAGGATAGTCTGACTTTCGCCAGACAAAACAAACTCCATGGAGATTATGACAGATCATGAAGGCTAAACTGAGGCCATTCTGTCATTACTCCATGGAGTTTGACCCTAGGGGAGAGAGAATTCACCCCCAACATGCGCCCCTAGATGGGAGAGGTTCGCGGATCTACACCAGGGCCGGAACCCGACCGCCCAGGTGGGGATACAGGGGGAAGCGTTCGCACAGAGCCGCCACGCGATCCCGGCATTGGCTTTCCATTGCCGTATCCTCTGGATTCAATAGACGATCAGCAATGATGTCGGCGATGGTGGCGAACTCGTCGCTGCCCAGGCCACGGGTGGTCATGGCAGGAGAGCCTAAGCGCAGACCGCTGGTGACAAAGGGCGATTCGGGGTCGTAGGGTACCGTATTTTTGTTGGCGGTGATGTTGACGGTGCTCACCAGTTGGTCGGCCCGCTTTCCGGTCATGCCGATGGAGCGCAGATCCACCAGCACTAGGTGGTTGTCGGTGCCGTTGGAGACCACCTTGAAGCCGCGATTTTGTAGCTGGCTGGCCAGCCGCTGGGCGTTTTCAATCACCTGGACTGAGTAGGCCTTGAACTCAGGCCGCAGCGCTTCCCCAAAGGCCACAGCCTTGGCGGCAATGACGTGCTCTAGGGGGCCACCCTGGGTGCCGGGGAAAACGGCCTTGTCGAACTTCTTGCCCAGTTCGGCATCGCGGGTCAAAATCAAGCCACCACGGGGGCCGCGCAAGGTTTTGTGGGTGGTGGTGGTGACCACATCGCAGTGGGGCACGGGGTTGGGGTGCAGCCCAGCGGCAACTAAGCCCGCAATGTGGGCGATGTCGGCCATTAGGTAAGCGCCCACTTCGTCGGCGATGGCGCGGAAGGCTTCAAAATCGATGGTGCGGGGATAGGCGGAATAACCGCAGATGATCAGCTTGGGCCGATGCTCTAGGGCCAGGGCGCGGATGGTGTCGAAGTCGAGCTGTTCGGTCTCGCGGCTGACGCCGTACTGCACCACCTTGAACCACTTGCCCGACACGTTCACAGGCGATCCGTGGGTGAGGTGGCCCCCGTGGGACAAATCCATCCCCATGATGGTGTCGCCCGGATTCAGCAGGGCTAGAAACACCGCAAAGTTGGCCTGGGCACCGGAGTGGGGTTGCACGTTGGCGTGGGCCGCGCCAAAGAGTTTCTTCACGCGGTCGATGGCCAGTTGCTCGGCCTCATCCACAAAGGTACAGCCGCCGTAGTAGCGCTTGTTGGGCAAGCCTTCCGCGTATTTATTGGTGAGCACCGACCCCTGGGCCGCCATCACCGCAGCGGAGGTAAAGTTTTCGCTGGCGATCAGTTCCAGGTGATCCCGCTGGCGTTGCAGTTCGCGCTGCACAATGGTGGCCAGTAAGGGATCGGATTGAACGAGAAAGTCAAAGTTAGTTTCAGGCACGAGTTGGGCTCCCCGCAAGCATCGAGATGGACAGGCGATCTGCACCCAATCGGTTCAGGTCACGTCCCGACTCAAGGGACTAACCTAAGGTGCTGAGGCATTTAATCGAGGGCGACTCAGCCCCCAGGTTATGGCCAAAACCAAGCCAGAACCGAGGGAGTGCAGTCTTCTATTCTATCTGGGCTGGCCCAACTTTGGGGCGAGGCCATCTCCGGCGTTAGCCTAGCCAAATCGGATTTTTCGACATATGTTACGGATTGCAACATATAATCAACACAACTAGCCCCCGCCTATTGTGTCGCTATCGTCGCTGTCGATATAGATATCGATATATAGATGTCATTTGCTTATAGATGGCGCTATCCCGATGTCGTCGCCCATGGACGGTTGCAGCATTTCCTCCATCCGGCTAACTCCGCCGCGAAATGCCCCATAATCTGGGCTACCCTGGGCCAATTTTGACGGTTTTGCCCAAGTTGGGTGTAGTTATGAGAGGCTAGTTAAGCAGAGACACCTGTGGTCGGTTTGAGATTTACCTTCTCCAGTTTGAGATATTGATGCTGCAACTGACTGATTCTCCCCCACGCCCATCCCTCTCCTCCATTGAGGATGCCTACGAGCTTTGTCGTCAAGTCACGGCAACATACTCGAAGACCTTCTACATGGGCACCCTGCTGATGGCCCCTGCCAAGCGCCGCGCCATCTGGGCGATTTACCTGTGGTGTCGGAGAACCGATGAGCTGGTGGATGGTCCCCAGGCTCAGTTCACCAACGAGAAGACCCTCGACCGCTGGGAATCGCAGCTAGAATCTGTCTTTGCGGGCTGTCCCGTCAATGACGAAGACGTGGCCCTAGTAGACACCCTGGAGAAATTCCCCCTCGATATTCAGCCCTTCCGGGATATGATCGCGGGCCAGCGCATGGACTTGCACCGCAACCGCTACGAGACCTTCCAAGATTTAGAACTCTACTGCTACCGAGTGGCGGGCACCGTGGGCCTGATGTCTACCACGGTGATGGGCGTGGATACAGAACGCTATACCGCTCCTTGGCATCCGAAAGAACCCATTGATCCCACCCCCCAGGCGGTGGCCCTCGGTATTGCCAACCAACTCACCAACATCCTGCGGGACGTGGGCGAAGATGCCCGTCGAGGCCGGATTTATCTACCGCTAGAGGATTTAGCCAAATTCAACTACACCGAAGCCGATCTGATGGCTAGCGTAGTAGACGACCGCTGGCGCGCCCTGATGGCCTTTGAAATTGATCGCGCCCGTCACTACTACACCGAAGCCGAGGCCGGAATTCGCTTGCTCAGCCCCGATGCTCGCTGGCCTGTTTGGGCGGCGTTAGATCTGTATCGCCAAATTTTGGACGTAATCGAAGAGAACGGCTACGACGTGTTTAATCGGCGAGCCTATGTGCCTTCCCCTCGCAAGCTGGTGACCTTACCGGGTGCGCTGCTGAAGGCGCGGGTACTCTAGGGAATTAACACCCCCAGGCAACCCACGTCTGCAAATAATCTACAGCCTCGTTCTTCCGACCCCGTTTGAAAGACATAATGCAGAGCTGATCTGGCGGGTGACAAGCGGTGCATTCTGGCTAGAGACTAACGAGGGGGACGAGATCCATGATTAGCGCAGCTTGGGTCTGCGCCCTTGGCATAGGCTCCCGGAACCCCACCTACTAAAGCCCTCCGAGGGTTAGGCAGAAAGTGGTCGTGTCAGCGCCCAGGGTGAACTGGTAGCGGTCAATTGTGTCGCTGGTACTGAGACTACCCTGGAAGGTGAGGGCACGGTTGCCCAGGGTGCCGACATCTTGGGCAACGCTCAGAGCGATGGTTTGGGTATCGCTGAGGGCACCGCCCTCGCCCGTATTGCCGTTGTCGTTGATGGCGATGCTGAGATTGGCGTCGCCCGTAAATCCGCCACTGTTGTAGGCCAAGTCTGCCAGGGCGGTGTTCAGTTCCTCCAGCGTACCCGTCAGTTAAACCGTAGAGCCGCTTTGCCCACCCATCGCAATGCTGACGCTACCGTCGTAGTTGACAGTGGGGGTGTAGGTGTAGATGCCATTGTTGTTGTGGGTCAGGATGCCGTTGGTGGCCGTTAACCCAGAAACGGAGAGGGGATCTCCCTCAACATCGATTGATATTGGCACCAGGAAGATCGCCAAAGCTGCCGTCGGTACGGAAGGTGAGGGCTCCCCTAGCCAGGAGAATGATCTGACCCGGAACGACCGCCCTGCCATTGACAGCAACAACGGTGATTGGGTCGCCATCCGGGTCGCTGTCGGCACCGTTGGGATTGGGGTTGGTGATGACATTGCCCGGTTTCCGTTGCCGCCAGATCGCACCCAAGCAGCAGCAGGTCAGCCCCCGCCCCCAAGGAACTCGACCACGATTGCAACACCCCCGCCGATCCGGTCAGGGCGTCGGCATCAAGGGTTTGGCCACCCAACTGCAACGTACCATCGCCGCCGTGGGAAAAGATCTTGACCGCCGACAGGTCGCGATAGCCCACTAATACCAAATCCGACTTGTTTGCCCCCGGTATCAGCGGGCGAGGAGACCTCGCCCCTACGGTTTGCTGGGCTGGGAATCGGGGTTATTCGATTAGGATTTGGTATAAAAAGGCAATTTCCTTGGGTGTAGACACGCTCAAGAGATCGCTGGCTTGGGGTGCAGGCGCTGTTCCTAGGGCCGACACAGCAGCAACTTCGCTAAGCCTTCCATGCCGGGGCAGAGGTTCACAACGCATGGCCGAGCACGTCGGGCTTCTGACTGGTGCGTTCTGGCCAGGGACGAACAGGGTACGATGGATCTACAATAGAAGCCCTTTACCTTTCCTCAACCCCACCCCTCCCTAACGTCCCATGGCCAAGTCCAAATCTCCCGCTGCAACCGTGATGAGTGGCGCGCAAATTCGCCAAACCTTTTTGGACTTCTATGCGGCGCGGGGCCATGCCATCAAACCCAGTGCTTCCCTGGTGCCCGAAGATCCCACGGTGCTGCTGACCATTGCCGGGATGCTGCCCTTCAAACCGATTTTTCTGGGCCAGCGGGCGGCGGACGTGGATCGGGCGACGACCTCCCAAAAGTGTATTCGCACCAACGACATTGAAAACGTGGGCCGCACCGCACGGCACCATACGTTTTTTGAAATGCTGGGCAACTTCAGCTTTGGAGACTATTTCAAAGAACAAGCCATCGCCTGGGCTTGGGAACTGTCCACGGAAGTCTTTAAACTACCTGCGGATCGCCTGGTGGTGAGCGTGTTCCGGGAAGACGACGACGCCTTTGCCATCTGGCGCGACCAGGTGGGTATTCCCGCCCATCGCATCCAGCGTATGGATGAGGCCGATAACTTCTGGGCGTCTGGCCCCACTGGCCCCTGTGGCCCCTGCTCAGAAATTTACTACGACTTCCACCCCGAACTGGGCGACGACCATATCGATCTCGAAGACGATAGCCGCTTCATCGAGTTCTATAACCTGGTGTTCATGCAGTACAACCGGGATGCTGAGGGCAACCTGACGCCGCTGCAAAACCAAAACATCGACACCGGGCTGGGCCTAGAGCGGATGGCGCAGATCCTCCAGCAGGTGCCCAACAACTACGAAACCGACCTGATCTTCCCCATCATCGAAACGGCGGCGAAGCTGGCCAAGATCGACTACGCCCAGGCCGACGACAAAACCAAGGTCTCCCTCAAGGTGATTGGCGACCACGTCCGGGCCGTCGTTCACATGATTGCCGACGGCATCACCGCCTCCAACGTGGGCCGGGGCTACGTGCTGCGGCGGCTGATTCGGCGAGTGGTGCGCCACGGACGGCTGATCGGTATTGAAGGGGCTTTCATCAGTAACGTCGCAGAGGCAACGATCCAACTGGCCGAGGAACCCTTCCCCAACACCCGCGAACGGGAAGCCACCATCAAAGCCGAACTGAACCGGGAAGAGGCTCGCTTCCTGGAAACCCTAGAACGGGGCGAAAAGCTGCTGGCGGAAATCCTTAAGCGGGAAGCGGCCACCAAGGCCAAGCAAATTTCTGGCCTGGATGCCTTCGTGCTCTACGACACCTACGGCTTCCCCCTGGAATTGACCCAGGAAATTGCCGAAGAACAGGGCCTCACCGTGGATGCTGCTGGGTTTGAAACGGCGATGGAGGAGCAGCGCCAGCGCTCCAAGGATGCCCACGAAACCATTGATTTGACCGTGCAGGGTAGCCTAGATGCCCTAGCCGAACACATCCATTCCACCACCTTTTTGGGCTACACCGAGGCCAGCAGCACCAGCCAGGTAGAGGCCATTCTAGTGCAGGGCAGTGCGGTGGATCAGGCCGAAGCAGGTCAAGACGTGCAGATTGTCCTCGACCAAACGCCCTTCTACGCCGAATCTGGCGGGCAGATTGGCGACCGGGGCTATCTCTCTGGTGAGTCTGTCGTCGTCCGTATTGTGGACGTGAAAAAGGACAGCGATTTCTTTGTCCATGTGGGCCGAGTCGAGCGGGGTACCCTGACATCCGGAGACCAAGCCACTGCCCAGATTGATCGGGCTTGCCGCCGCCGTGTCCAGGCCAACCACACCGCCACCCACCTGCTGCAAGCGGCCCTGAAAAAGCTGGTGGATCCTGACATTTCCCAGGCAGGTTCCCTCGTCGCTTTCGACCGTCTGCGGTTCGACTTCAACTGCCCCCGTGCCCTGACGCCGGATGAAGTGCAGCAAGTCGAAGAACAGGTCAATACCTGGATCGCCGAAGGTCACGCCGCCGATATTGCCGTGATGCCCATCGCTGAAGCCAAGGCCAAAGGGGCTACGGCCATGTTTGGCGAAAAGTATGGGGCCGAGGTGCGCGTCATCGACTTCCCTGGCGTGTCCATGGAACTGTGCGGCGGCACCCACGTCAGCAACACCGCCGAAATTGGCCTGTTTAAGGTGATTTCCGAAACCGGGGTGGCCTCCGGTATTCGCCGCATTGAAGCGGTGGCTGGGCCTGCCGTGCTGGAGTACCTCAACGTGCGCGATGCCGTGGTGCGGGATCTGTCCGACCGCTTTAAGGCCAAGCCCGAAGAGCTGCCCGACCGCATCACCACCCTGCAAACCGACCTGAAATCGGCTCAGAAGGAACTGGATACCCTTAAATCGGAACTGGCGGTACTGAAGTCCGATCAACTGGTCAACACCGCTGAAACCGTGGGCAACCTAAAACTGATTGTTGCCGAACTAGAGGGCGTCAGTGCCGATGCCCTGAAAACCGCCGCCGAACGGCTGCTGCAAAAGCTGGGAGCCGGAGCCGTGGTTCTTGGTTCCATCCCCGAACCTGAAAAAGTCAGCCTCGTCGCCGCCTTCAGCCCCGAAGTGATTGAGAAAAAGCTGCAAGCGGGCAAGTTTATCGGCGGCATTGCCAAAATCACGGGTGGTGGCGGCGGTGGTCGGCCCAACCTAGCCCAGGCGGGCGGGCGAGATCCGGGTAAACTGCTGGAAGCCCTGGCATCTGCTAAGGAACAACTTCGAGCCGCCCTGAAATAGGCAGATAAGTAGAGTCATTAATGCCTGACTAAAAGGGGCTATTCAGGCGTTGCCCAGAGTGGCGTAGGCAGGCGGCCAAGTTAATCATTTCGGGTGCTGAGCATCCCTAATGACATCCGGCTCATTTAGACATGGGGAGGGGCGTACCATGGCATCGAATCCTTCTGGGCTTTCTGGTGAACCCACTTTTACCCTGGCTGTGCTAGACGGCATCTTTGCGATTCATCGATTGCCACCCACCGCTGAGATTCCCGCTGAAATCCTGCATCAATCGGTGTTTAGCGTGATGCGAACGCCCCAGGAATTGTCTCTGCTGGTGCGGGAAGAGGTGCCTGTCGTTGCGGATAAGACCGAACCGAATTGGCGGGGGCTGGTGGTTGAGGGCACCCTCGACTTTGGGCTCACAGGGGTTTTGGCGGCGATTTCCCAGGTGCTGGCCGATGCCGGAATTAGTATCTTTGCCCTGTCCACCTACGACACAGATTACATCTTTGTGAAAGCCGACAAGCTGGACTCGGCCTGGGAAGCCTTGTGTCAGGCGGGCTATGGCCTGCGCCATGGGGCCGAATGAGCCTAGGTGACCGGATATGATGGGGACATGGAAACACTCACCCTGACCCGACCCGACGACTGGCACCTGCACCTCCGCGATGGGGATGCCTTGAAGGCGGTGCTGCCCTACACGGCGCGACAATTTGCCCGTGCCATTGTGATGCCAAACCTGAAACCCCCGGTGCGCACGGTGGCCGAAGCTGAGGCGTATCGGGATCGCATTTTGGCGGCTTTGCCTGCGGGGCTGAGATTTGAGCCGCTGATGACCCTGTACTTAACGGACAACACCCCCCCAGAGGAAATTTTTGCGGCCAAGGCGGCTCAGTTTGTGAAGGCTGTGAAGTATTACCCGGCGGGGGCGACGACGAATTCCGATTCTGGGGTAACGGATATTCGCCAGTGCGATGCGGTATTTGCCGCCATGGAGGAGGCCGACTTGCCTCTGTTGCTGCACGGGGAAGTGACCCATGCGGCGGTGGACATTTTTGATCGCGAAAAGGTGTTCATCGAAACCCACCTGATGCCCCTGCGGCAGCGGTTTCCTAAGCTGCGGATTGTGTTAGAGCACATCACCACCGCCGAGGCCGTGGGCTACGTGCTAGAGACCGACCGCATCGCTGCCACCATTACGCCCCAGCATCTTTTGTATAGCCGCATGGCCCTGTTTCAGGGTGGGTTGCGGCCCCATTACTACTGCTTGCCCGTGTTGAAGCGGGAAACCCACCGCCAAGCCCTGGTTGAAGCGGCCACCTCCGGCAATCCCAAGTTTTTCCTCGGCACCGATAGCGCCCCCCACCCTCGCCACAGCAAGGAAAGCGACTGTGGTTGTGCGGGCTGTTTTTCGGCGCTTCATGCCCTAGAACTCTATGCCGAAGCCTTTGAAGCGGCGGGTGCCCTAGAGAAACTGGAAGCCTTTGCTAGCTTCTATGGCCCTGATTTCTACCACCTGCCCCGCAATACCGACTCCATCACCCTCACCAAAACCCCCTGGCGCATCCCCGAAGAGTTGCCCTTTGGGGAATCGGGCCTAGTGCCCCTGCGGGCTGGGGAGGAACTGGCCTGGAAGATAGCCTCAGCAGATCACAACCATGCTCTTTTGCCGTGAGCCAGCCCTCACCCTAAATCCCTCTCCCAAGGTGAGAGAGGGACTTTGATCAGTTTCCGGCTCCCCTCTCCCGCCCTGGGAGAGGGGCTGGGGGTGAGGGTAGCGGAGACTTTGTGATCTACTGAGTCTAGGAAAGCGTTGTATTCTTCGTAGCCTTAGACTCTCCGTAGCCTTGACTCGCTTTTGAGTGGGGGCATGGTCGTTTCGACTGAGATACGACATAATGGTTCTATCGTTGGAGACCACAAGAGTTTTTTTGCGTAGGTTATTGTTGCGCAACTATCAGGTGAATATCGCAGGGTAAACCGTTCGGCTCTGCCGATGCGGCTAGGTTAAGCCGCTTACGGTGTCCTAATGTCGCCACTGAAGCCATTCCATGATGATTAGCGAACTCCTGAAGGTTGGCATTGAAAAGGCCAAGTTGGGCTATTTTCACGATGCCCTGGAACTGTTCTCCCAGGCGATTCGGATCGATGATGCCTGTGCCAAAGCCTATTACAACCGGGGCTGTGCCTACCGCGACTTGCAACGTCCGCAGGAGGCGCTGGAGGATTTCTCCGTCGCCCTGCACCTCGACCCTGGTTTGAGCAATGCCTACATTAACCGGGGCAACCTGTACCGCACCCTAGGGCAATTTGCGGCGGGTCTGGCGGATTTAAACCAGGCCATTACGCTACAACCCACCGATCTAAAAGCCTATGGCAATCGGGGGCGTATCAAACTGGATATGGAGGACTATGGCGGTGCCATTACCGATTTTTCGGCGGTGTTGGCCCAGCGACCTAATTTTCCAAAGCTCTTGCTCTGGCGGGGGTTGGCCTACCTCAGGCAGGGGGCTCACACAGCCCTAGCCGAGTACCGTCATCAGGCCTATCAGCACGCCATTGAAGATTTCGCCACCCTCTTGGCCCAGCAGCCCTACCATCCCGAAGCCCTCAACTATCGGGCGGTGGCCCACTTTCAACTCCGCAACTATTACCAGGCCGTCGTCGATATCAACCAAGCCCTCGAACACCAGCCAGACTATGCCGAAGCCTACATTAACCGAGGTATGCTGCGCCACGAGCTAGGGGATTTTCAAGGAGCCATCGACGATTACACCACGGTGCTGGCTATCAATCCGGCCCTGCAAGATCATTCCTATAATCAAACCCTGGTAGGGTTAGCCCTAGATAGTCCCGATCCCATCGCGGAGGATGTGCCCCTAAATCTGCGGTTTCGGCTGGCGGATTTGTACGATAGCCGGGGGCAATTGCGGTCGCAGGTGGGCGATATGGATGGCTCGAACGCCGACTATACCCTAGCGCTGCGGTTTAACCCTGGCTGTGGGCGTATTTTGGCCAACCGGGGCAGAGTTCTCAGCCGTCAGGGCCGCTATCTGGCCGCCATCGCCGACTTTAATCAAGCCCTAGCCTTCAAATCCGAGGATGCCCTTACCTACTGTGACCGAGGCTATGCCCACTATTTCCTAGAAGACTGGAACCAAGCCCTAGCAGACTTCAACCAAGCCATTGGCCTCGATCCCTACCTGGCGGAAGCCTACATTGGCCGGGGTCATACCCGAATTCGCCTGGGCCAAAGGGCCACCGCTGCCATGCAAGACTTTCGCCAAGCCCTAGATCTCGCCTGGGATAGCCGCCAACCTCAGCGGTCGCGTCCCCTGTAGCCGCCTATATTCCCTATAGCTTGCCCCCTGTAAATACACCGTAGCCGCCCCCTCTCCCCCTCTGTCGTTGCGCCCCGGTCGGCAACCTATACTAAAGCCTGGAGCAACCGGAGCAAACCGCATCCCATGG
>JBBAWV010000024.1:0-42732 GCA_040396995.1 Nodosilinea sp.
GCGAGGTCTCCTCGCCCGCTGATACCGGGGGCAAACAAGTCGGATTTGGTATAAGTCCTGAATGACCAACAGGTTGGGTGTGGTGGCTAGGAGCCCGACCCAAGCCCAATGATCTAACGAACAGGTTGGCTGATGCAGGGGACGGGAGGTCGCCGAAAATGCCATAGGCCCAGGTCTCAAAACGCATGGGATGAGCCTACCAAGGTCGCTATCCTCACGTATCTGGCCCAGGTCTGATGCTGGACTTAGGGGCGCTGGGGTTTCATAAGGCCCAGCATTGGCCCCAGAATTAGCCCAGAGACAAAGCCGCCGGAATGGGCCCAGTAGGCCACGCCAGAGGAGCCGAAGTTCACTTGGTCGCTGAGGGTGGCAAGGCTGAAGAAAGCCTGCTGGGCAAACCAGATGCCGAGGAAAAAGATGGCGGGAATACGGACGGTGGTAAAGACAATGATCAACGGCAGCAGAGTGAGAATGTGCGCCCTGGGAAAGCGCAGCACGTAGGCTCCCATTACTCCGGCGATGGCCCCGCTGGCCCCAACGGTGGGCACGGTGGAGGTGGGGTCGAAGGCCCATTGGGTGAGCCCAGCCACCACCCCGCAGCCGAGGTAAAAAATGAGAAATTTGACGTGGCCGAGCTGATCCTCAATGTTGTTGCCAAAAATCCACAGGTAGAGCAGGTTGCCGCCGATGTGGAAGAAGCCGCCGTGGAGAAACTGCGACGAAAGCAGGGTGATCCATTCGTAGAGGGGTGCTTCGATCTGACCACGCAGACTGGCGCTCAGTTGGGCGGGGACGACCCCCCAATGGGTGAAAAGCTGGTTGAGCGCCTGGGGGGAAAGGTTAAGCTGCACGAAAAAGATCGCCAGGTTAAGGGCAATAATCCCATAGACGACAATGGGGGTGAGGTGGGCAGGGTTGTCGTCGCGGAGGGGAACCACGGCAGAGGAAAAGTCACATTAGTCTTAGGTCTTTATTCTAAGCAAATTGCCGTGGCTGGGGGTGGGTGGGCACACCCCTGGGGGGTGAGGGGTGGCCAGCGCTTCTGTCTCAATTTAATTCAGGATGGTGTCGGTGGTTGGGGTGGGGGCGCTATTATCGGCTTGTGACTGCCTAGATGGAACTTTGTGTGATGACTGCCAACACCGTAGATCTCGATTTGTCGGCCCCTAGCCTCGATGACACGATGGAAAGCACCTCCTATATTGAGACCATCGAGGCGGTGCTAACGAGTTTGGATCAGGGGGATGGCCCCCGAATTCAAAAAAATGCCGAAGGGCACCTATGGACATTTAAATACGGCAGCGTCGATGTCTATGTTCAACTTACCGGGGAAACCGACTCGGATACCCTCACTATCTGGTCTCCAGTGCTGACCCTTCCCGCCAAGGATGAGCCTGGGCTGATGAAGTCTCTGCTGGAGAAAAACTGTTACGAGACCCTAGAGGCCCGTTTTGGCCTGTCGGGAAACCAGGTGCTCGTGATTTCCAGCCGCATTCTGCAAGATATTTCCGCCGCTGAAATTTCCCGCCTCATGACCATCGTGGCCACCATTGCCGATGACTCCGACGACGCTCTCCAGGCGGCATTTGGCTAGGGCTGATGGTTCGCGTTCACCCTCCAGCGTTAATCCTCGGCCACGGATCGGGCAATGGCGGGTAGTTGCAACCCAGGGGGGTATTCCCCCTCTTCCTTGATGCGCTGAATCATGGCCGGGGCTACCCCTAGCCCTAGGCGTTCGGCAATGGCGCGAACAATATCTCCTCGGTCGAGGACGCCCGCCACCGCATCGGCAGGGGTGAGCACGGTGAGGCTGGACAGGGCCAAATCCTCCAGCTTGGCGATGGCTTCCACGAGGGGCGTATTCTCCCGCACCGAGGGAATGGTAAGCAGGGGTTGGGCAATGTCCTGGAGGGTGCGCTGATCCCACTGCCCACGCTCGATGGTGCGAATGGCGTCGATGCTAACGAGCCCTCGGTAGCGCCCTTCCGACGCCGCAAAGTAGGCGGGGGGATGGTTATCCTCTAGGAGGTAGGCTTCGGCAAAGCTCCGCAGGCTGGTGTGGGCATCCACCACCCGAAAATCGCGCACCATGGCATCGGCGGCGGTAAGGGCAAGCATCGCCTCTTGGAGGTTGGTCACCTGTTGGTAGGCGGCGGCATTGCGCAGGGCAAACCAGCCAATGGCGGCAATCCATAGGCCAGAGTAGTCTTGGTTGATCACAATTCTCCCCAGTCCTAGGGCAATGGCCAGCCAGCCCAAAATTTGCCCCGACCGCGCCGCCCAGCGAATACCTTGAATGCGGCTGTTGGTCACTTTCCACACTACAGCCTTGAGGACTTGCCCCCCATCCAAGGGCAACCCAGGAATGAGGTTGAACAGGGTCAGCACCAGGTTGATGTAGGCGACGTTGACCAACACCAGGCGCATTGGGGCAGGCAGGGGCGAGACCTGCACCAACCCTGACAGCAACAAAAATAAGCCAAAACTCACCAATGGCCCCGCAATCGCTACCTTAAGGGCATTCCAAGGGGTTTTGGATTCGCGATCAATGGAGGCAATGCCACCAAACAAAAATAGGGTAATGGAGTTGACCCCAATACCCTGAAGCTTGGCCGCAACGCTGTGGCCCAACTCGTGGAGCAGCACCGATCCAAACAGCAGTAGGGCCATGGCGAAGCCCATCACCCACGCCAACTCGCCCCACTGCATTTGCCAATCGGGATTGAGGCCATTGGCCAGGGTAATCAGCACCAGGATGATGAACCAGGATCGGTCAATAAATAGGGGAATACCCAGGATGGATCCCACACGCCAACCAGATTGCATTACCAAACCCTCTGAAGAACATCCCCCCGCCCCACCCCTGAATGCTGGACTAAGGCCGGGGGAGATGCCCCTATTCTAGACAACTGGCTGGGGGAGAACTACAGCAACCCAGCGTTTCCTAGGCCCAAAATCATGCCAGCGCCCAGAATATGGCCAAAGCTGCCGATGGCCAGCAGTTCTGGCAAACCAAAGCCCTCAAACACCATGGGTAGGTTGGCGGGCAGGGCTGGCCCCACCCCAGGCCGCTGGATGGCATATTTGCCAATGGCCAGCACAAACAAATTGCAGGTGATCATAATCAGCGCCACCTTGAAAGACCATTCGGGGGTGGTGGGGGTGGTGAAGGCCATCAGCAGTGCGGTATTCAGCAATGTTATGTCTCCCAACTAAAGCAGTTTTGAATCATTCTGGATTATAGGAAGCTGTAGAATCGAACTGGCGGAATGTTCAACAGAGTTAACATGCGGGTAAAAATTTGCGGCATCACCCAGGTCGATCAAGCTCTGTCCATCACCCAGATGGGGGCGACCGATCTAGGGTTTATCTGCGTGACCCAGTCCCCTCGTTATGTGGCCCCGGCTCAGATTACCGCAATTGTAGAAACTCTGGACGCTGAAGGCTGGCAAGGGGGTACCGTCGGCGTCTTTGCCAACGCCACGACGGAAACGATCCTCGCCGTTGTACAGCAAACAGGCTTAAATACCGTGCAACTCCACGGTGCCGAAACTCTGGAGCAATGCCGCACCCTGCGCCAAGCCCTACCCCACCATCGGTTCATCAAAGCCATTCGCGTTCGGGTCACGGCGGATCTTGCCCAAGCCCTAGACTACGCCGCCACCGTCGATGCTCTGCTGCTCGATGCCTACCACCCCGATCAACTCGGCGGCACGGGCCTCCCCCTCGATTGGCAAGCCCTGAAAACCTTTGCCCCGCCCTGCCCCTGGTTCCTCGCCGGAGGGCTGCGCCCTGACAACATTCATCAAGCCCTCGCCAGCCTCCACCCCTACGGCATCGATCTCTCTAGCGGCGTAGAAAATCGCCCCGGCGTTAAAGATCTCGCCCTAGTCCAACAGTTATTTCATCAACTGCGCGGGCTAGACAGTAGAACAGCCGCTCCAGCCTAGGTATTGCCGTGGGTGCGCCATTGCCGTCCTGGAAAATCGGGAAATCCTACCAAGAAGCTTTAGCCTTCCTCAGAGGTTGTTTGAACAGTCGGAGGGCCAGTAAAAGAGCTCACACGGTTAGGTTGTACATACGAACGTTCGACCCCGTGAGGGCCATGGATAAAGCCTACACCAGCGTCATGGTTCGGCGTCTAGCACAATTAATTAGCGACACCCTCTCCCCAGGGCAAACGCATCCTCAATCGGTATTGACGAAAGAATAAGGCTTTCAGATCTGAATGGGTTGTCTAATGTTGGCCGATGGCTGGGGGCCGATGATCTTCCCTAGGCGGGAATGAAGCGGCTGTTTTGGCGCAATAATTTTTGTTCAAAGTTACGCACCCATAGGCTAAACTTATCGGCCTGCTCAACATCTTTAAACAGAATGGGTTCCCGCATCAGCAGGGCAATATAGTCGTTCTTGGCCCGTACCACGATGGCGGTTTGCTGGCTAAAGCCGATGGAAATGTGCAAAAAGCCATCTAATTTTAGGGAGGACATCAGCAGGGATTTTAAGCCTAGGGCTTGAAACACGAGCTGCACCCAGTTGGTATTGTCGTTTTCGTCAGTAATGTAATATTCCTTGGGCAGGCTGTTGAGGTCGAAAATAGCTACCCCCAAAATGCTGTTGAGGATGCCCTCCTGGGAGGCCAAGGGGGAGGATTTTCCGGTGGGTTCCGGGGCTTTTACCGTAGTCATAGGCGGATCTGGGCGGCTAACGCAGCGGCGGGAACGACGAAGGTTGAAGTTTTCAAGGTTTAGACATCACTGCACCGTTACAGTAACGCTGATTTGGAAGGGATTGCTACCGTAGCGAGAAAGCTTGGATGGCTCATATCTACTGCACCACCAAGGACATGGTGGCTAAGGCTGACGCTGCCCCACAAGGTTTCTTGACCCCGATTAGTCTTAGCATACCCAGCGCACGCCCTAAACTATCCATCCCCCCAACGATGGGTAGATCATCCGCCTAGAGGTTAAAGAAAGCGTACAGAATTCCCAAAGCGTCCCCCGGAAACGTATGGTTTTCAAAGGATACTCACAAGCATACCCGCACGTATTTTAGTTATGGCTTCACCTACCATTGAATCGGTCTTAAACGAAAGCCGTCTTTTTTCGCCCCCGGCTAGCTTCACCGACACGGCGGCGATCAACAGTCTCGATGCCTACAAGGCGCTGGCCGAAAAAGCCGCTGCCGACCCCGCTCAATTTTGGGCCGAACTGGCCGAACAGGAACTGCACTGGTTCAAACCCTGGGACACCACGCTGGACTGGCAGCCCCCCTTTGCCAAATGGTTTGTGGGTGGCAAAATCAACATTTCCTATAACTGCCTAGACCGCCACCTCACCACCTGGCGACGCAACAAAGCTGCCCTAATTTGGGAAGGGGAACCGGGCGACAGTCGCACTCTCACCTACGCCCAACTGCACCGGGAAGTGTGCCAAGTGGCCAACGTCCTCAAAAGCCTGGGGGTGAAAAAGGGCGACCGGGTCGGAATTTATATGCCGATGATTCCCGAAGCGGCCATTGCTATGCTGGCCTGTGCCCGGATTGGGGCACCCCACACCGTAGTGTTTGGGGGCTTCAGTGCCGAAGCCCTGAAGGATCGCCTCAACGATGCCGAGGCCAAGCTGGTGATCACCGCCGATGGGGGCTTCCGCAAGGACAAGACTATCGCCCTCAAAGCCGCCGTGGATGAAGCCCTGGCCGACAACGGCGTACCCAGCGTCGAGAACGTCCTCGTCGTGCAGCGCACCAAGGCCGAAGTCACCATGGTAGAAGGTCGCGACCACTGGTGGCACGAACTGCAAGCCAGCGCTTCTGCCCACTGCCCCGCCGAGGAAATGGACGCCGAGGATATGCTGTTCATCCTCTACACCAGCGGCACCACGGGCAAACCCAAGGGGGTTGTTCACACCACGGGCGGCTACAACCTCTATACCCACACCACGTTTAAATGGACGTTTGACATCAAGGACACCGACGTTTACTGGTGTACCGCCGATGTGGGCTGGATTACGGGCCACAGCTACATTGTCTACGGCCCCCTATCGAACGGAGCCACCACGGTGATGTACGAAGGGGTGCCCCGGCCCTCCAATCCGGGCTGTTTTTGGGATGTGATCGAAAAGTACGGGGTGACGATTTTCTACACCGCCCCCACTGCCATCCGGGCCTTCATCAAAATGGGTGACGAACTTCCCAAGGCGCGGGATTTGTCCTCCCTGCGGCTGCTGGGCACCGTGGGTGAACCGATTAACCCCGAAGCCTGGATGTGGTACCACACCGTCATCGGCGGCGAAAAATGCCCGATTGTGGATACCTGGTGGCAGACCGAAACGGGCGGATTTATGGTTACGCCCATTCCTGGAGCCATTCCCACCAAACCCGGTTCCGCCACTCTGCCCTTCCCCGGTATCATCGCCGATGTGGTGGATCTCGATGGTCATCCCGTCGGCCCCAACGAAGGCGGCTATCTGGTGATCAAACACCCCTGGCCCAGCATGATGCGCACCGTCTACGGCAACGACGAACGCTACCGCCGCACCTACTGGGAGCACATCCCGCCCCAGGATGGCCAGTTCCTCTACTTTGCTGGTGATGGTGCCCGCAAGGACGAAGACGGCTACTTTTGGGTGATGGGCCGCGTCGATGACGTGATCAGCGTCTCTGGCCACCGTTTAGGCACCATGGAAATTGAGTCGGCCCTGGTGTCTCACCCTGCCGTGGCCGAGGCCGCTGTGGTGGGCCGCAAGGATGACATCAAGGGCGAAGATATCTATGCTTTCGTCACCCTGGAGGGGCAATATTCCCCCAGCGATGCCCTCAAACAGGAGCTCAAGGATCACGTTGTCAAGGAAATTGGCATCATCGCCCGACCGGGGGAAATTAAATTTGCCGATGCCCTACCCAAGACCCGATCCGGCAAGATCATTCGCCGTTTCCTACGCAGTTTGGCCAGCGGTGAAGCCATCGCCGGAGATGCGTCCACCATGGAAGATCAGTCGGTTTTAGACCAGTTGCGCGAGGGCTAGAAGCCATCCTAGACTCGGTTTATATCAGGGCTAAGGAATGGGGCAATCCCAGCCCTAGCCCCCGCCGTACCCCCCCGCAGACGGAAGTCCTTCCTAGGGCACCGTCTGCTTTTTGATCGGGCTGAATACCCGTTCCCAGGGCTAGAATGCAGCCTTGATACCCCATCACCTCGTCCCACAAAAACCAGCACATACCTCCTCAGAACCCATCCTCTTCAGTGCCCCATCAAGCCCCAGATCAAGTCCTGGCTTCAACCGCTGGGCCAAGCTCTAGGCTCTCACCATTTCATCTCGGCTCCACCCCAAAATCACTCATTCTCCGGGTATCCTGAGGCCACCCATCACCATGACTAAGCCAGGGATATGCCTAAAAGAGGTCTGACAAATCCTGAGACTTTTTGATGCCGTTTGTCAGAATCTCCAGATTTTGATCCGGGGCGGGGGCATTCATCCGAACCCTCAAAAGCTTTAAACAGGAGCTAAAGGTACAGCGGCTAGCCTTCCTAGACAGAGAGAAAGCATTGCCTCTAAGACTCCGATCATCCTAATAAGTTAAACAAAAAACTCATCAAAACTTTCCGTTATTAGATGACAGATTTCTACCCTATGCCTATAATATTTTCATGGGAACAGACTCCTCAAAAATACTGGGGATCGCATCCAAACACCCAGCCGCCAAGACGCTGTAGGCGCTGGTGCGTCATCACTCCAAGTGGCCAAGCTAGCCTTGGCTTCGTACTTTCCTACAAGGAATTCTCCTAACAATGGCAACAATGGTAGAGAAAACAACTCCCCTCGCAGGCAAAGCCCTGCTGCAAAAGGTCAAAGAGCTCAGCCACCTGACTAAGCGCGAAACCGCCAAAGAGTGCGGTTACTACACCTTTACTAAGGATGGTCAGCCCCGTGTCAATCTTTCTGGCTTCTATGATGCTCTACTAGAAGCGAAGGGGATTAATTTAGATCCCGACAGTGGCAAAGATGGCCGTGGCCGCGAACCGACCTATCGGGTCAGCGTCCATAAAAATGGCCAAATTGTGATTGGCTCCACCTATACCCAAGAAATGGGTCTCAAGCCCGGTGACGAATTTGAGATTAAGTTGGGCTATAAGCACATTCACCTGAAGCAGATGGACGGCATCTCCGAAGAAGAGTAGTCTAGCCTCTGACATTAGTTTTGTCGCTGGCTAGCCATCCAGTCGTTCGCCTCGGTTCACCCCATGGCACAGATTTTTGATCGGTTGATGGGGTGACTCTGGTTAGCATCAATCTCAAAAGCAGTTGGTTCTCCATGGTATGGATGGCCAACTGCTTTTCTACAGGTAAAATTGGGCCATTCGTTCCTCCCATCCCGATTCAGTGGGAACTGTCCAAATCTGGTGGGAACAATCGCCGCTGTCTCCTGTGGAAAACCTGTGGAAAACTTGGAGTCTTTCCCTATGCCCCCAATACTGGGTTTAACCGTTTTTTTTTAGGCTGGATTGGGCTTTGGTTTCCCGTTGCTTTGGGCGTTGCCCGGTTAGTCAAAATTCCCTGGCGTTATCCCATCGCCCCAGAGCATAAACTACCGCTTTTACTCCCTCTCTATTTATTAGCCCCCGTCGCAGTTGAACTTTACCGTCGCTATGGGGGCGGTGAACCCTGGGCCAACTATGGCGTGCTCTGGCCAACCCACACCTTGACGTCCCTGGTCGTTGGGCTGGGGGTTGCTATTTTCGGTGTGGCGCTCCTTGTGGGTGTTCAACTGGTGCTAGGGTGGCGGCAGTGGCGTCCCCAGACGAGTGCTCGCGTCAATCCGCCAGCCACCTCCCCCCTAGGGCAACCCTCCGATTTGCCTGCCAATTCGCCCTCCCATCCGTCCCCAACCCCCATCGCCCTGCTGCTTGCCTTACCCATCCTCACGCTGTTTATTGGCTGGGTAGAAGAGCTGATTTTTCGCGGCGTGTTGGTCAACGGCTTACTCGCAGCCCTGCCCTGGTTGGCCGTTGTGGTGTTGGCCAGCGCGATTTTTGCCGTCTCCCATTTGGTGTGGGATGGCCCCGCTGGGGTGCCCTCGCTGCCCGGATTGGGGCTGATGGGCTTGGTGCTGCTGCTAGCCCGGTGGGCCATGGCCGGAGACCTGAGCCTTGCCTGGGGGCTGCATACCGGGTGGATTTTTGCCATCGCCCTGATTGATGCCCTGCACCTTGTTCAGCCTGTCACCAATGCCCCTGCCCTGGCCGGAAAACCCGACCAACCCCTCACCGGATTGCCCGCCCTGGGGCTGATGGTATTGACCGGGCTAGGGATTTGGACTTACACCCTTTGGTTTCGCTAACCCCGTAGAAAACCCGGTCTCTCGACCAAAACACGGATGATGTCGTGAAGGCGAGGAAGCAACCGGGTTTGTCGCCCTTTACCGATGTTCTAGGGTGATGAGGGTGATGGGGGTGAGGGGTTGCCAGCGGGTGAGGGGGCCAACCTGGACGGAATGCTGCACCTGAATTTGGCGTAGGGCCACTGACCAATCGGGAGACCGAGGTTTGGCCCAACCAAGCACGGCGCTCAGGTGTTCCAATGTGGCGACGGCGAGGACGATGCGTCCTTGAGGTCTTAGGCGCTGGGCGCAGGTGTCGAGAATATCTGGCAAATGGCCCCCGCTGCCGCCGATAAAGATGCGGTCGGGGTCGGGCAAATCCGCCAAAGCCTCTGGGGCGGTGCCATGGATAGGGTGTAGATTGCCATTGCCAAGGCGCTGCTGATTTTGCTGGATGAGACGAGATCCGGCCAGGGTTTTCTCGATGGCATAGACCGGACTGGTCGGACACAGGCGGTTGATTTCCACGCTAACGGAGCCTGTGCCTGCGCCAACGTCCCACACCGTCTGTCCCGGTTGCAGGGTCAAATCCGCCACAATGTGAATGCGAATATCCCGCTTAGTCATCAGGCCGGGCCGGTCGGCAAAGGTGGCAAAGGCGCTATCGGGCAGGCCCAGCAGGGGCAGAGTAGCGGGGTCTGGGACAGGTGGGCTTTGCCGCTGAAGGACGACCACATTCAGCGCTGCAAAGGATCTTTCCAGCACCGTTTCTGGCGTTAGGATATGCACCGATTCCCCTTCTCCACCCAGGTTCTCGCACACCCAGAGGGTATAGCCCTGGGGCAGGCCCAAGTCTAAAATCAGCCGTCCGATAGCCGCTGGGCTGTGGGTGGGGTCGGTAAGCACGGCAATCAAGTCATCCCCTCGCCGCAGCGCCGCCACCAGTTCATCCATCGACCGACCGTGGGCGCTGACCACCGTAGCTCCTTGCCAAGGTAGCTTGAGACGGCTAAAGGCTAACTGTACGGAACTAGGATGGGGGTGAAAGGTCAGACTTTCCGTTGGCAGGGTTTCCAGCAACAACCGCCCCAGGCCAAAAAAGAGCGGATCCCCCGACGCCAGCACCACCGCCAGTTCGCCAGACCACTGAATTTCTCTATCGGGAATGCGCTCCCTTCCTTGACCGTAGCCCTTTTCCTGATTGCAATTCTTTTCTTGACCGTAGCCCTTTTCCTGATTGTGATCTGCTAACCACTGTCGCAGCCGTTCCAAGGTGGCTTGCAGATTGCCCAAGGGCCAGCGCTCCGCCGCCACATCAGGGAAATAGCTGAGGTGACGCTCACTGCCCACCAACACCGTGGCCTGGTCAATCATCTTTCTCAAAGCTGGAGACAAACCCGCCGCTCCATCTAGCCCCACGCCGATGATCTGAATGGGCGTCATGGCTGTTGTTCCCAGGCCAGCACCAGCAGGGCATTCAGAATCGCCGCCGCCACTGGCGATCCACCCTTGCGCCCCTCCACCCGAATTTGCGGTACTGTCACCTGGGCCAGCCGTTGTTTCGAGGATTCCACCGCCACAAACCCGACTGGGGCACCAATCACCAGCGCAGGCTGCACCCGTCCCGCCTCGATTTCCTCACACAGAGCCATCAGCGCTGTGGGGGCATTGCCAATCACCACCACCGCCCCAGGTGTTGCGCCAGAGGTTAGGTCAGGACGTTGGCCAGATACCTTGTCCAAACAGCGCAATAATCCGGTTTCCGTGCGGGTGCGTCCCGTTTCTGGCGGATCGCCCTCGCTCACCGCCGTCCACAGAGAATTATTAAAGGTGCGCTCCACCAGACCCACCACCCCCTGCCGCACCATAGTGACATCCACGACAATCGGCGCACCCTGGGCCAAGGCAGATATCCCAGCCGAGATCGACCCCTGTTCAAATCGCACCAGGTCTTTAAACTCAAAATCCGCCGTGCTGTGAATCACCCGCCGCACCACAGCATATTCCTCTGGGGTGAGAGAATGGGGGCCAAATTCCGCATCAATCAAGCCAAAACTTTCTTCTAAAATAGGGCTTTGCCACAACTTAGCCATCACACCCTAGCCCACCCGTCGATTTGATGCGTCCACAGAACTCCGCTGCGCCATCCCCTTCACACCCCAGCCCTCCAAAACCGTCCCCCATCATCCCATAATCCCTACTTTCTGCCCCGACTCCCCACTCCCGACTCCCAATCTCCTATGCCAGCCTACTTCTTCTGGGGCGATGATGATTTCCAACTGCAAGCGGCGGTGCACACCCTGCGTCAGCAAATCCTGGATGAGGACTGGGCTAGCTTTAACTATGAGGTGTTTCCGCCTTCGGTGGCCAATGGCCCTATTCAAGCCCTCAACCAAGCCATGACGCCGCCCTTTGGCCTGGGAAAACGGCTGGTGTGGCTGCAAGAGACAACCCTAGGACAGCGTTGTTCAGAAGATATGCTGGCCGAGTTTGAGCGCACCCTGCCGAACTTGCCTAGCGAGTCGGTGCTGTTGTTGACCAGTGCCAATAAGCCGGACGGTCGTTCCAAGTTTTACAAACTGTTCAAAAAACACGGTGAATTTCGAGAATTTGCCGTGATTCCGCCCTGGAAGACGGATTTAATTCGTCAGCAGGTAGAAACCATCGCCAAGAGCCGTTCCCTCAACCTAGCGCCCAAAACCATTGATTTACTGGCTGAAGCCGTAGGTAACGATACCCGCCAACTGCACATCGAACTGGAAAAACTGGCCCTGTTTTGGAACAACCCCCAGCGGCCCATTCCCCCCGAAGCGGCGGCTTCTCTGGTCACGGTCTCGACCCAAAACAGCCTCAAACTAGCCCAGTCGGCCAAACAGGGCGATACCCCAACGGCCCTGGGGCTGATAGAAGATTTGCTGAACCGCAACGAACCCGCCCTTCGGATTGTCGCGACCTTGGTGAGTCAGTTTCGGCTGTGGCTGTGGCTCAAGGTGATGGAGGCCGAGCGCGTCACCAGCGAAGCGGAGATTGCCGCCGCTGCGGAAATTGCCAACCCCAAGCGCATCTATTTTTTACGTCAGGAGATCCGGGGCATTACCCTAGCCCAGTTGCAACGGAGCTTGCCTTTGCTACTAGAATTAGAGTCTGAATTAAAACTCGGTCGCGATGAACGCGCCACCTTGCAGACCAAAGTGATTGAACTATGCCGAATTTTTCAACCGATTCGCTAGCGATCCCGAGGGGAACTTAACGGCGTCGCGGCCATTCAAAACAGCAAGGGAGACCTAGGATCGGTCGTTGAGGAAAGACGACAGCCCGTGAGCACCGTGAGTTGGCTCAATGAACCGGAGGGTCTCTTACCCCGTTGTGTCTTCCTTCACCTTTGCCCTATCCATCCTGTTGATGAAATTTCGGTTTTAGCTATGGCTATGAACATGTCCAACTCCATCTCCGTCGCTATCGCCCAGTGGGGGCGATCCCTTCTGGTGGCCAGCCTGGTCAGCGGTGCCACCTTGGTTACTAGTGCGGTGCCCCTATCCTTGAGTGTGCCTGGGGTAGGCCAAGTGCGCTGGGGATCGGCAGCCCTGGCCCAAGGTCTGAATGTTTCCCCAGAGGAAATTATGGGCTATGCCCGCTCGGTGCTAGAGATGGAAGGCCCTCGCGCCACGGCCTACACCGAAATTCAGGCGTTGCTGTCGGGCACCAATGTCAACATCAATAGCATTAGCCTGCGCTGCGCCGACACTAATAGCCTCAACCAACTGCCCCGTGGCCTACGCAACGATGTGCGCACCATTGTGGTGAACTACTGCAACCAGGCCAGTCAAATTGTCCAGGCCAATGGCCTGCGGAATGAGCGCTTCGATGCGATCACCGCCGCCTATCCCGAAGATGCCACCCTGGCAGAACAAATTCGGGCCGCCCTGATGCAGCTTCAGCAGCAGTCTCAAACGGCTCCCTAGTTACCGTCCCTAACGTCCTTCGTCCCCTGAAATAATGCAATTTATCGATCAAGCCGAGGTAGATGTCATCGCCGGAAAGGGCGGTGACGGCATTGTGGCCTTCCGTCGCGAAAAGTACGTTCCGGCTGGGGGGCCATCGGGGGGCAATGGCGGCCACGGGGGATCGATTATCCTCCGCGCCACAGAACAGTTGCAAACCCTGCTAGACTTCCGCTACGCCCACCAGTTCAAGGCCGAAGACGGCCAGCGGGGTGGGCCAAAAAACATGACCGGAGCCTGTGGCCACGACCTGGTGCTGGATGTCCCCTGCGGCACCATGGTCTACGATGCCGACACCGACGAAATCTTGGGGGACTTGGTTGATCCTGGCCAAATCCTCTGTGTCGCCCAGGGTGGCAAGGGCGGCTTGGGCAATCGGCACTTCCTCAGCAATCGTCAACGCGCCCCCGAACACGCCCTACCCGGACTTCCTGGCGAAGAACGGCGGCTGCGGCTAGAGCTAAAACTGCTGGCGGAGGTGGGGATTATCGGCCTACCTAATGCCGGGAAGTCTACGCTAATTGCGGCCCTCTCGGCGGCGCGGCCCAAAATTGCCGACTATCCCTTCACCACCCTCATTCCCAACCTGGGCGTGGTGCGCCGACCCACGGGCGATGGCACCGTCTTTGCCGATATTCCGGGTTTAATTGAAGGCGCTCACCAGGGGTTAGGCCTAGGCCACGAATTTCTCCGCCACATCGAGCGTACCCGCCTGCTGTTGCACCTCGTCGATGCCACCGCCGAAGATCCCCTCCACCACTACCACACCATCCAGCAGGAGCTCAGCGCCTACGGTCACGGTTTGGCAGATCGACCCCAAATCGTGGCCCTCAACAAAATCGACGCCCTCGACGAAGCTACCCTTGATGCCCTCGTTCAAACCTTTGAAACAGAATTGAATCACTCCATCCACTGCATTTCCGCTGTGAGTGGCCTGGGCACCCAACCCCTGCTGCAACAGGTCTGGCTAGCGCTGGACGTGTAAATCGCCCTTGATCTAAATCCTGCTTCCAAGCTGGGAAAGAGGCGTTAAAGGATTGGTCGCTTCTTCTTAGTTCGCTTGACAGGCGGCGAGCACTTGGTGGTCGAGGGCGGACAGATTGGCAATCGGGGTCATGCCGTCTAGGTTGGGTAGGGGCGCACCGCCATTGAGGCCCGCCACCGTGGTTTCGCCCGGTAGCAGGGCCACGCTGTGGGGCCATTCGGTTTGGTCGTAGGCATCCACGATGGTCAGATCCAGAGCGCTAGGGGTCACGGTGCCCTGCACACAATCAAAGGAAGAGGACATCTGATACACGGCCCCCGTCAGGTTTGTGCCGGAGACCTCAAACACTAGGTAGGTAGCTCCCACGGTTTCTGCGATGGGAGATTCGCCATAGAGATAGGTACCATCGGCCAAACCAGGCACCTGGCTGGAGGCCTCTTGGCTGGCCATGGCCCAAATCCCCACGAGGGCAGCGAGGGCCGTGGCAATGCGGGACAGATGAAGCGGCAGCGAGGGCCGGGGGGCGGCTGCACCGAGATGGGCGTTGGAGGGCAGGGATAGGGCGACCATGGCAGGGGGGATGTGTCTCGATAGCATCACTATCCTGCAAAGGGGGAACGAAATCAGTGATACCTTCACGAAAAAAACGTGACCTAAATCAACGAAGGGAGTGACTTAGATCACGCAGGGGTGAAGTATTAAGAAGTATTTCACCCACTATAGCGAAACATTGCGACGGTGGGGCGATTTTGCCGGAAAGTATGGCGGTCTTAGGTGTCCGCATCCCCACTGCTTGCCCCAAAACTCGCTACAGATTGGCCAGGGGTGGGCGATGGTGGTGCCAGGGGTAGGCGGTTTCGATCTGGTGGGCGAGGGCAAAGAGGGTGGCTTCGGCGGCGGGACGACCCACCAACTGCACCCCCACGGGCAACCCCAGAGGCGAGAACCCGGTGGGAATGGCGAGGGCAGGCAGGCCGCTGGCGTTAAAGGGCGGACAGGGGGCCACCCAATTGATCACGTTTTCCAAAATTTGGGGCGATTTTAGCGATTGCCACGCCCCCACGGGGATGGTTTGGTGGGTGTAGACGGGCAAAATCAGCACATCGTAGGGGGCGCAGAACCGCACAATGTCGCGGGCGACCTGTTGCAGCTTGGCCACCGCCCGCAGGTAAGCACCGCTGTTGATGCGCCAAGCCCGCCAGTAGAGCCAGCGGTTGAGTTTTTCCATCACAATCCAGGGAATGCCCGCCTCGGCTAGCACGCATTGCCACACCACGGTAAACGGCTCAACCAGGTCTTCCAGGCTGGGAAAGGTGACTTCCTCGGCGGTGTGGCCCAGTTCTTCAACCCGCTGCACCGTTTCGTAGACGGCTTGCCGACAGACGACATCGGCCTCACCAATGGGGTCTAGGCGGGTAGTATAGCCAATGCGGAGGGGTGGGGGTGGGGTAGCAAGTCCCTCCAAAAAGCTGGGGTCGGGGTCGGGCAACCAGTAGGGATCCCCCAGTTCGTAGCCGCTGAGGGCATCTAGTAGGGCGGCGGCATCGGCGGTGGTGCGTCCTAGGGGGCCATTCACCGCAAGGCCATTCAGCCGTTCCCCCACCGGAGAAAAACTCACCCGCCCCCTAGAGGCTTTCATCCCCACCAGTCCGCAACAGAAGGCTGGCCCCCGCAGAGAACCGCCGCCATCCGACCCTTGGCTGATGGCGCACAACCCCGCCGCCAGGGCCGCTGCCCCGCCACCGCTGGATCCGCCGGGGGTATAGTCCACATGCCAAGGGTTGCGGGCCGGAGGAAATCCGGGCGGTTCCGTGTAGGGTAGGGAACCCATCTGGGAGGTGGCGGTTTTGCCCAAAATCACCATCCCCGCCTGCCGCAGCTTGGTGACGATGTAGTCATCCTGGCTGGCGATGCGATCACAGGCGGCTTTGATGCCGTAGGCGCAGGGTGCCCCCGCTACCGGATTGAGGTCTTTTACCGACACCGATACCCCAAACAGAGGCGGCAGATCGGTGGGGTCGGTGGTCATCACCTGTTCCGTTTTGGCCTTGGCGTCGGCCTGGGCGGCGTCGGCCATCACCGCCACATAGGCTCCCAGTTGCGGGTTCAGCCGTTCGATGCGCTCCAGGTAAAGCTCCACCAGTTCCAGGGGCGACACTTGACGCTGACGAATCAACTCGGCCTGGGCGGTGGCGGGCAAAAAGGCAAGATCAACGGAATTCATAGACGACCGTTTCACAACAGGGAGACCGACACCGTGACAAGTATGGATGTGGTCTGCTGCCTATCCTACAATCCCGCCCCCCGACAAGCTAGCCAAGCTTATAGGGCCAAGCTACAGCGGCAGGGCGGCTTCTTCCCAGGCTTGGGAGTCGTCAGGGGTGAGAATGGTGGCCTCGTAGGGAATGACGCCCACCTGCACACTGCCCAAACACCGCGCCGCCGCGTAGGACAAATCTAGGGATCGATCTCCCACGTAGGGGCCACGGTCGTTGATGCGGACGACGACAGTTCTGCCGTTCAGCAGGTTTCGCACTTCTAAGTAGGTGTCGAAGGGCAGGGTTTTGTGGGCAGCGGTGAGAGCATTTTGGTCAAAGATTTCCCCGGTGGCGGTTTGGCGACCGTGGAAATACGGCCCGTACCAAGAGGCTGTGCCCTGGAGTTGGGTGGCGGTGTGGTCGAGCCCATAGGCTATCCGCTGCACCTGCCCAGGGGTGAGGGGCGTAGCTCCCAAGGCGATCCGCAGATTATTAACCCACTGGACGGTCGTTAGGGCCACAGATTCCTCATCCCCTAGGGCCGCTGGGGACAGGGAGAAAATGGTGTGATCCTGGAGTTCACCAATGCCCCGGCTGCCCTCCATAGTCGGCGCAAGATCCTGAGGATCCTGGGCTAAAACGGGCATAGCCTGTCGGAGATCGGTGGCCACCTGCTCGGCCACCGCTGCCGAAGCCACTTGACCTATAGCCACCCCTTTGACTTGAATCACGAAGGAGGGCTCCTCTGCGGTGGAATCCTCTGCTGTAGCCTCTTTTAGAGCGGTAGGTTCTGAAGCGGTCGCCACCACCGTGGGAGCTAGGTGTTTTTTGGCCCCTGCATGTTTCAGATGAGCGGATGGGCAGGAGATCGAGGCTAGGTCGTTGGGCTGTGGCTTAGCGGTAGACAGATCCTCTGTAGCGGAGATATCCACTACCGTGACCGCTGCGGTGTTTTTCCACCGTTGCCAATCCACAGCAAGCCCCAAGTTCTTCAGGGGCCGGGATTCCAGACTATGCAGCGGGGTAGTGATAGCGGGTTCCACAGCCTCACCTGGGCCTAACGGATCCAATGTCAGGGGGGATAAGACAGGCTGGGACAACTCAGCCCAAGCCACCCCCCCTAGAAGAGTAACGGGCATGAGGTGAGGAATGACCGCCTGCATCGAGGGTAGATGGGCAGCCCAGAAAAGTCCAAATAGGGTCATTGACGCGTGTGCTGAGTTCAACGCCCAGAACACGCGTTAGACCATCTCCGTATGGGAAAAGGCTAGCGGCAAGCTTGTGCTCTGCGCTGTAACAACAAGTAGCCCAGAACGACCGATTACGCTTGCTTAAACCGTCGCTATCTTGGGCTATGGGTTACGAATGGGTTTGTGATCCAAGGCTTCACCATATCACTAGATATTTGTATCGGCAATGACATTTCTCCAGGCCCAGGCAGGCTAAGCGCTGAACCCAGGAAGCTTAGCCCTTGGGGCTTTGAAAAAATACTCCAGCCAAATATCCCCAATTCCCCACATCGGCCAGGGGGTTGGGGCAGGTTGCCAGACACGATGGGGGCTCAATCCGGCTATGCTAGATAAGCTTTGCGTAAAATTCCGCTGGTCATCCTGGTCTATTCCAAGAAGGGGGCTAGGGGTTTTACAATAGTTCATAACTAGGCGTTGTTACCGCAGCCTCACCCAAGACTCGTCGTCATGCTCGCGTGATAGAGAACCCTCTTGTACATGGCTACCAGGGCAACCCAGAACCCGTCTGAGTCACCCTTGTCAGGTGGTCGCCAGCGGCCTGTCGCACAGAATCCGGAGAAGCAGTTATTATGCCCACGAAAGATCTCACCCGTTACCGAAATATTGGTATCTTCGCCCACGTAGATGCGGGGAAAACCACCACCACCGAACGTATCCTGGCCCTAACCGGCAAAATCCACAAAATTGGTGAGGTGCACGATGGTGCCGCCACCACCGACTTCATGGAGCAGGAGCAAGAACGGGGGATCACCATTCAGTCGGCTGCAACCACCTGCTTCTGGAAAGAGCACCAGTTCAACGTCATTGACACCCCCGGCCACGTAGACTTCACCATTGAGGTGTACCGTTCCCTGAAGGTGCTGGATGGCGGCATTGGCGTGTTCTGCGGCTCCGGCGGTGTAGAACCCCAGTCGGAAACCAACTGGCGCTACGCCAACGACTCCAAGGTGGCGCGGATCATCTACGTCAACAAGCTCGACCGGATTGGGGCCGACTTCTACAAGGTCGTCGAGCAGGTGAAGAATGTACTGGCCGCTCAGCCCCTGGTGATGGTGCTGCCCATCGGTACCGAGAACGACTTTGCCGGCGTAGTGGATCTGCTCACCCGCAAGGCTTGGATCTGGGATGATTCCGGTAAGCCTGAGAACTACGAAATTACCGATATCCCTGCCGACATGGTGGATCAGGTGGAAGAGTATCGGGAAAAGCTGGTGGAACTGGCCGTTGAGCAGGACGAAGAAGCCCTCGAAAAGTACCTGGAAGGCGAGGAACTTTCCATCGACGAGCTGAAAGCCTGTATCCGCAAGGGCACCCGCGAACTGGCCTTCTTCCCCACCTACTGCGGTTCGTCCTTCAAGAACAAGGGCGTGCAACTGGTGCTGGATGCGGTGGTAGACTACCTGCCCAGCCCCACGGAAGTGCCCCCCCAGCCCGAAATCGACCTGGAAGGCAATCCCACGGGTGGCTATGCCTACGTGGATCCTGAGAAGCCCCTGCGCGCCCTGGCCTTTAAGATCATGGACGACCGCTTCGGTGCCCTCACCTTCACCCGGATCTACTCCGGTCAACTGAAGAAAGGCGACACGATTCTGGATACCGCCACGGGCAAAACCGAGCGGATCAGCCGGATTGTGGAAATGCACGCCAACGACCGGGAAGAAATCGAATCGGCCCAAGCGGGCGACATTGTGGCCCTGATCGGCATGAAGAACGTGCAAACCGGGCACACCCTGGCCGATCCTAAGAAGCCCGCCACCCTGGAACCGATGGTCTTCCCCGACCCCGTGATCTCCATCGCCGTGGCCCCCAAGAAGAAGGGCGACAACGAGAAAATGGGCCTCGCCCTCAGCAAGATGGTGCAGGAAGATCCCTCCTTCCAGGTGGAAACCGACGAAGAGAGCGGCGAAGTCATCCTCAAGGGGATGGGCGAACTGCACCTGGATATTAAAGTAGACATCCTCAAGCGCACCCACGGCGTGGAAGTGGAGGTTGGCAAGCCCCAGGTGGCCTACCGCGAATCCATCACTAAGGTGCTGCCCGATGGCTACATCCACAAGAAGCAGTCCGGTGGTTCCGGTCAGTACGCCAAGATCGACTATATCGTCGAGCCCGGTGAACCGGGTACCGGCTTTGTGTTCGAGTCGAAGGTGACGGGCGGTAACGTGCCTCGGGAATATTGGCCAGCGGTGCAGAAGGGCTTTGAAACCAGCATCGACAAAGGGCCGCTGGCGGGCTACCCCATGGTAGACCTCAAGGTCACCCTCACCGATGGCGGCTTCCACCCCGTAGACTCCTCGGCCATCGCCTTTGAAATCGCGGCCAAAGCGGCCTACCGCCAGTCTCTACCTAAGGCTGGCCCCCAACTGCTGGAACCCGTGATGAAGGTGGACGTGTTCACCCCCGAAGACTACATGGGCGACGTGATTGGCGACCTCAACCGTCGTCGCGGTATGATCAAGTCCCAGGATCCTACCCTGACTGGGATGCGGGTGAAGGCGGATGTGCCCCTGAGCGAAATGTTCGGCTACATTGGCGACCTACGGACAATGACCTCCGGACGCGGTCAGTTCTCCATGGAGTTCTCCCACTACGCGCCCTGCCCCACCAACGTGGCTGAGACGGTGATCAAGGAAGCCAAGGAACGCCAAGCGGCCTCCTAATTCCATCAACCTAGCGGCTGGGGAAAACTCCAGCCGTCCCGTTTTCTCCGGAATCTCTGCGCCCTAGTCAGTTGTGATTAGGGCGTTTTGTTAATTTAGAATCAGCGCTCTTGAAGTCATCGCCATGACGGCAACTTTTTCTGCCCCCGGTGTTCGCGATCACCTCCTCCAGACTTGGTACCCCGCCACCTGGGACGACTACCTCGCCCTGCGGGACGAGCCCGGTGGCCCCCCGTAGTCCGGCAGCCTCGTTCGGAAATTTCTCAAGGTGCGTTGGGATCTGCCTGAAGCACCTTGACGTACTAGGATAGGGATTCTGACAACGCCCTGACATTCCTATTCTTCCCGTAACGATGGCCGAAACCATTCCCCTATCCTGGTTGCCGATGTTCTTGCATTGCCTGATTGGCCTGGTGGCGGCGCAGGTCGCCTTTCGTAAGGGGTATGACCTGGGGATTTGGCTGCTGTGGGGCACTCTCGGCGGCACGGTGGCGTTGCTGGATGCCCTGGGACGGCCTCGGCGGAACGGCCCGGTATCCTGATGAACAGGTATTTAACGGCAAGCTGGCGGCGGTTTGTGGCGTGGTTGCCCGTGCTGCATTCCCAGGTATGGTGGCTGGCGGCGGGGCGGCTGCTTTCCCAGGTGGGCATTGGTTTCACCCTATTCTATGCGCCCATTTTCTTTGTCAACCAGGTGGGGATCTCGGCGACCCAGGTGGGGCTGGGGCTGGGGCTGGGGTCAGTGTTGGGCATTGTGGGCCGCATTTTGGGCGGGTCGATGGTGGATTCGCCCCGGTGGGGTCGGCGTCCGGTGTTGCTGTGGTCAACGTTAATTTCTGCCGCAGCGGATGGGGTATTGGTGCTGGCCCAGGGGTTGCCGTTGTTTCTGTTGGGCAAGGGATTGATGGGCTTTGGGGTAGGGCTGTATTGGCCTGCCACCGAAACCGTTGCCGCCGACCTAACGCCGCCAGAACACCGTAACGAAGCTTTTGCCATCGTGCGACTGGCGGATAATTTGGGCCTGGGGGCTGGGGTGGTGCTGGGTGGGCTGTTGATTGCCCTCAGTGGGCAGTATCGCGCTCTATTTGTGATTGACGGCATCACGTTTTTACTGTTTTTTGGGCTCATTTATACCTCCATTGCCGAAACCCGCCCCCCCGGCCCCTCCCAGGCGAGCTTCTTCCAGGGGTGGGGCCAAGCGCTGCGAGACGGCAACCTGATGATCTATTCCCTGGTAAACGTCCTGCTGACGGGCTACCTCTCCCAGGTGCAAAGTACGCTGCCTGTGTATCTCAACCGCTTTGCCACCGGGGCCACGGGCCAAGGTTTGCCCACCTCAACCCTAGGGGTATTGTTTACGGGCTATGTGGCCTTGGCGACCCTGTGCCAACTGCCCATGGCGCGGTGGCTGCGGCGATTTTCGGCGGCCCAGGGGTTGATGCTGTCGTCGATCTTCTGGGGCTTAGGATTTAGCCTGGTCTGGCTGGCGGGGGTGGGGGATCAGCCAATTCTGTGGGCCGGGCTGGCCCTAACCCTGATGGCCCTAGGTATGGTGGCCTATACGCCCATTGGCTCAGCCCTGGTGGCGGCCATTGCCCCCGATGCCCTGCGTGGGGTCTATCTCTCCGTGAATTCCATGGGCTGGGCCTTTGGTTACTTAATTGGCCCACCCCTAGGTGGCTGGGCGATTGACCAAGGATCGCCCGTAGCTCAAAATTATTGGCTGTTTCTGGCTGCTTCGGTGCTGCCCGCCCTGGGAATTTTGGCGGTACTCCACCAACGGCTGCGTCGGTTATGGTGAGGTTGAGTATGGTGAGGTTGAGCCGTGCATGGCTGGCACGAATGCCCCCTATCCTCCTGCTTGTCAGGCAATCGGGAAGACATCCTGCTCAGCTTGGCTGTGCTGTATTCCGTTAGTAAGCCGTTAGTAACCTTACGTTCCGAGTTCCTGCCATGACCTTAGTGGGCCTGTTTCTTGTTTTTCTGATTATTTCTTCCATTCAGCCCGCCCTCCAGCGGCGCATGGTGGAAGCTCGACGGCTAGCGGCCATTCGAGCCCTAGAGCAGCGGCGGGGCAGTCGAACCATTCTGCTCATCCATCGGCAGGAGTCGGTCAGCCTGCTGGGCATCCCCATCTCCAAGTTCATCAATATCGAAGACTCGGAGCAAATCCTGCGGGCCATTCGCCTCACCCCCAGCACCGTGCCGATTGATTTGATTCTGCACACACCGGGTGGCCTAGTACTGGCCACCGAACAAATTGCCCGCGCCCTCATTCGCCACGAGGCCAAGGTGACGGTGTTCATTCCCCACTACGCCATGAGCGGCGGCACCATGTTGGCCATGGCCGCTGATGAAATTGTGATGGACGAAAACGCCGTGCTGGGGCCAGTGGATCCGCAACTGGGGAACGTCGCCGCCGCCAGTGTGCTGAAGGTGCTAGAGGCCAAACCCCTCGACCAAATTGACGACCAAACCCTGATCACCGCCGATGTGGCCCGCAAGGCCATCAACCAAGTACAGCGGTTTGTGCGCACCCTCCTAGAAGACACCGTGCCCCGCCAAAAGGTCGATCCCGCCAACATCGACAAAATTATCGACCGCCTTACCACCGGGCAAGTCACCCACGACTACCCGATCACCGTGGAGGAAGCCACCGATATGGGCCTCCCCGTCACCGTGGGCTTGCCGATGGAAATCTACACCCTCATGGATCTCTACCCCCAGCCAATGATGGGCCGTCCCACGGTGCAATACATCCCCATGCCCTACCAAAGCCGCCCCGCTTTGCCAACCAGCCAAGGGCGGGAAGGGTAATGGGGAGAGAATTGTCCAGAACTCTACTTGTCCTTTAACAACGGAATGATCCAGGCGGCGACGATACTCACCAAAATCGCGATTTCTAGGGCAATCATCGTCGTCATGGGTTGAAACCAGCCTTGCCACGCCCCTTGCTGCGTTGCTACCCACCATTGGGACAGATGATTGGGCCAGTGGGCGGGGCTGTCTTTGTCGCGAAACCGCCAGGTCAGCATCGACAGCAGCAGCGGCGCACCACCGACCTTGGCATTCATCAATAGGTGCAGAGCGACAGCCAACACCATCACCACCCAGGAAATCAGATGGGCGTAGTACCAGGCGTGGTCAAGTTCGCCATCGGGCAACCAGCTAGATCCCATCATTTTGCCGCTAAATAGGGCAAAGGTGAGAGCCAGCAGAGCCAGGGTATTGGTGATGCGGTTGAGGGTGTACCACCAAACGGGTTTGCCCACTTGGGCGAGTTTATCTAGGGTATTGGGCTGCACCAGTCGCCGCTGCCCTCGGTGAAAGGCATAGACCACCAAGGCCGGAAAAATCAGCAGCGTCCACAGGCCAAAGGTGCCGTGAATGCCCTCAATATCGGGAAACTTAGGCAGAGAAATGCCACCCCAGCGGCCATCGTAGGTGTCGTAGGTCCAATAGGCGGTGAGAATAGCGGCGATCAGACACAGGGCCGTCGTGCCATGCAAAACCCGCAGCAAAAAAGGCTGATAGGGCATCGATTGTTTTGTCATAGCAAGGGCTAGGGGGGGTGGCCTAAAGGTCTTAAAGGTTCTAAAGATTCTATTTTAAGGCTTGAAGCTCGGCCTGCTGGGCCGCCGACTGCTGAACAGCTTGGAGTGCCCGCTGCACCACCTCTACCCCAGATCCGGGTTTGCAAGATTCCTCGGTGAGAATGCGTTTCCAGTGGCGGCTGCCCGGTTGCCCCGCAAACAGCATCAGCAGATGGCGGGTGATTTTGTTCAGCTTTAGCCCCCGGATCGTCCAATGGTCGATGTAGGGTAGCAGGGCTTCTACCACCTGAATGCGAGTCTGGGGTGCTGCGTTGGCCCCAAAGAACCGCTGATCCACCTCGGCAAATAGGTAGGGATTATCGTAGGCGGCGCGGCCAATCATCACCCCATCGACCCGTTCTAGGTGCGTTGCGACCTGGTCGAGGGTGACGATGCCGCCGTTGATTTCAATCCATAGATGAGGAAAGTCCTGCTTGAGGCGATACACATCCCCGTAGCGCAGGGGCGGCACCGTACGATTGTCCTTGGGGCTTAGCCCCTGAAGCCAAGCCTTGCGGGCATGAACCGTAAAATGCCGACATCCGGTTTGGGCCACGGTGTCTACAAAATTCACCATGTCCTCGTAGCGATCCAGGTCGTCCACGCCAATGCGATGCTTCACGCTCACCGGGAGGTAACTCGCCGCCCGCATCGCCGCCACCGTATCGGCCACCCGCTGTGGCTGGGTCATCAAACAAGCGCCAAAGTTGCCACTCTGCACCCGGTCGCTGGGGCAACCCACATTCAAATTAATGGCGTCGTAGCCAAAATCCGCCGCTGCCCTGGTTGCCTCCACCAGCAAGGCCGGATCATCGCCCCCCACCTGCAACACCAAGGGCCGCTCGTCGGGCGTAAACCCCAACAGGTGATCCCGGTCGCCGTAGTGAATCGCCTGGGCCGTCACCATTTCTGTGTAGAGCAAGGTGCGCCGGGTGATCTGCCGCATGAAATAGCGATAGTGCCGATCCGTCCGATCCATCATCGGCGCAAGGCTAAGGGGCACCTCAATTGGTTGGGTTACCCAAGTTGATCCCATGCATACAACGCCCAACATTACCCCTGTAGTCTAGCATTGCCCCTTTGGCAGCGCGATGGCCTAAGGGCATAGAGCACCACACCCACAATACAAAATCGCCGCCGTAGGCAGGGCAAACCCCAAATACGACAGCGACAAGGGAGACTAATGGTGGCCCCGGGACTTTAAGCCCAGAAACTACGCAGAGACCTGAGACTTCTTCTTCATGGCTAGACCAAGCAGGGCAAAGGTGCCCAAAGCCGCAGCCGTAGCAGGCTCAGGCACATCGGCAGAATCATCATCAGGGGTAAAGGCAAAGAAGCTGGCGTGAGAGAGATCCTGTCCCTGGGGATCCCGGCCACCAGTCACTGACGTGCCGATAGTATTGAAGTTGATGGAAGTGATGCCAGTAGTGCCCCCATCAAACAGGTAGAGGCTGAAAGAATTGGACGCCTTGAGAGAGATCCCAAACAGACCAAACTTAGCGGTGTCGAAGGTTAAAACGCCATCATTTGTCTCTGGATTGCTGGTAAACACGCCATTACCAGCCGAGTCAGACTTATCAGCGGTGCTTGCCGACCAAGTCCCTAATAAGCCCCCATTGGTAGTGTATTCAGCGAGAAGAGCTATGAGTTCGCTGGAATTGTCGCTGGCACCGTTGGAAACGTCATTTCCTGAGAAAGCCCCCCAGCACTCCATATACATGGGGTTAAAAAGTCCGCTAGCAGCGGTACAGGAAACACTAGTCGGCGTCAGAGCCTGAGCGGGGGCAAAGGTGCCTGCTAAGGCGATGGAACCTGCGGCTAGGGCGGATGCCCCGAAAAATGCCATTGTTTTCATAGGTTGTCTTATCTCCGTAGATTAACGGAATGAAGAGGTATTTAGGTGAGATGCAACCGGGCCTAGGCTTGCTCACGCAGCGGTATACAGACCTAGGGCTAGGGATATGCGTATAAGTACGCAGTTGCCTTACCTACGTAGACTATCACTCCCCTTCAGGATGATTCCCTAGGCAGTCTTTGTCTTCATCAATACTTGACGGGACTGACTGGAACTTAGGGATGCAAGTTTACGGTGTAACTAAATTGTTACGATCTGGAGATCTTTGTGGTCTTTGTGTCGGATATCAATGGCGTAATTTCCTCTATTCAGGGAATACTATCGGCCCGATTATGGTGCCAAAATGCCGATCTACAGGGATGTGATCCCCCTTGACTAAGTCCAGACCTCATCTCAGCGGACAAAGCCAGATTCGCCCCTAAGCTAACCACAAAGCTGAAATGACCTTGACTGGTCTAAGGCACTTAGAATGGCCTTGAACTAACCAGGATTAAGGCTTAGATGAAGATCAGATGAACAGCTCCTAGCCGATTGTTTAGGGGAATTTTGCTAGTTGATATTACTGGTTCGAGTTTGGGTTAGTGATAATCACGGATAGGTTGCCTAGCTTGCCCATTCGTCAGTTTTGAGGGCGCTGATTTCATCCACACGACCCTAAACTCTAAACCGAGGCGTAGGGAGATTTTGGAGTCTCGCCCCGTCAGGAATCTCCAGATTTATTGAGACTTGATAGCCCACCTTCCCGAAAACTACTTAGACGCCAATTCGAGGCTGCAACGGAGAAACCGTATTTCAACGCAGGGCATACGTAGATAGGGATGCTTAAGTAAAAAAGAACACCGAGCATCGGCTGTTCCTAGACTGCGCCACGGAGAGGAGATCCCCGCTCCGTCGATGGCTTGAGATCGTCCCTATCCTCACCGGAGAATCATCGCTCAATGAAACCCTCGACCCTACTTGGTTCCACCCTGGCCCTATCTGTGATGGCCGTCGTGATGGCCCCCCAAACTCAAGCGGCGGCGAGTCTGTCCTGTGCATCGGGCGCGGTTACCAGCAACCCCCTGGCGGGCGGATCCTCCCTCAGCTATAGCACCTGCCTAAATCCGGTGCGAGGCAACGATGTCACCAGTAGCATCAGCGCCCCCCTGACCAGTTTTTTGAACGACACCCTGGGAGAAGGCTGGGCCTTTGACGGCAAGTTTGAAAACGGACGTAATACCTCAGGCCCCAACAACTTCGGCTTTAGCTGGGTGCAAAACAGCAAAGGCCGTGGCACCTGGGCTGTGAACCAAGCCGTGAACAGCCCCTTTGTGATTAGCCTCAAGGCGGGCAATCGGTACACCTCCTACTACTTTGATGGTAGCCTCCCCACCTCCGGCGGATCCTGGGCCACCTTCGACCAGAAGGATTTGTCCCATGCGTCTCTGTTTGTGGGCCGTCCGGTCACCCCACCGCCGACCCAAGTCCCTGAATCCGCCGCCGTCGCCGCCCTGGTGTTGGTTGGCCTCACCGCCGTTGGCGTGAGCAAAAAGCAGCGTCCTGCCGACCGCTAACCCTGGGGTACGCTTTCCTAGACTGTCATAGCGCCTCGGAAGCCCATTGGTGTTTTCGGGGCGTTGTCCTATGGTGGATATCGACCTATCCCATCTAGCCCAAAGACTCTCAAGGAGACACCCCATGCCGGAACAGCCCGCCACTCGCCAAGAAACCGACAGCATGGGGGCCATTGAGGTACCCAATGATCGCTACTGGGGGGCTCAAACCCAGCGTTCCATCCGCTATTTTTCCATTGGCCAAGACCAGATGCCCCTGGCGGTGGTTCATGCCATTGCGACGATCAAAAAGGCTTCGGCCCTGGCCAACGCGGATTTGGGCAAACTTCCCCGCGAGAAGGCCCAGATGATTGCCCAGGCGGCGGATGAGATTGTGGTGGGGCAATTAAACGATCATTTCCCGTTGCGGGTGTGGATGACGGGCAGCGGCACCCAGTGCAACATGAACGTGAACGAGGTGATTGCCAACCGCGCCATTGAGCGGGCCGGGGGCGAACTGGGCCGCAAAACTCCCATTCACCCCAACGACCATGTGAATATGTCCCAGTCTTCCAACGATGTGTTTCCGGCGGCGATGCACATTGCGGCGGCCCAAGCACTGCACCACTCGCTGATTCCTAGCATCAACCGTCTGCGCCATGCCCTGCACGAAAAGGCCAACACCTGGGCTGACATCGTCAAAATTGGCCGCACCCACATGCAAGACGCCGTTCCCCTCACCCTAGGACAAGAGTTTTCCGGCTATGTGGGCATGTTGGACGATAATCTCGCTCGATTGGAGTCAGTGTTGCCCGAACTCTATCCCCTGGCCCTGGGGGGAACCGCCGTGGGGACGGGGCTGAATGCGGGGGCTGGGTTTGCCGAAACCGCCGCCCAATACATCGCCAAATTTACGGAAATGCCCTTTGTCACCGCCCCCAACAAATTCACGGTGATGGGTGCCCACGATGCCCTGGTGATGACCAGCGGCGTCTTGAAAACCCTGGCGGTGTCGCTGTACAAAATTGCCAACGACATTCGCCTGCTGAGCTGCGGCCCCAGGGCGGGCTTTGCCGAACTGCATCTGCCCGAAAACGAACCCGGATCCTCGATCATGCCGGGGAAGGTAAACCCAACCCAGTGCGAAGCCCTAGCCATGGTGGCGGTGCAGGTGATGGGCTACGATGCCGCCGTTGCCTTCGCCGGGGCCAGCGGCTATTTGGAAATGAACGTCTACAAGCCGCTGATGATTTTCAATATTCTTCAGTCGGCGCGGCTGATGACCGATAGCAGCCACAACTTCACCGAATTTTTGGTGGAGGGCATGACCCCCAACCGGAAGAAAATCAGCCAGTATGTAGACAATTCTCTCATGCTGGTGACGGCCCTCAGTCCAGTGATTGGCTACGACAAAGCCTCCCAAATTGCCCACCACGCCTTCGAGCACGACCTCACCCTCAAGGACGCCGCTCTCTCCCTGGGCTACATCAGCGCCGAAGACTTTGACCGGGCCATCAATCCCCGCCGCATGACCCACCCCTAGCCCTCCCAGAAACCGGATTGCTGCTGCACCCCAATCCCCCACGCCTAGACAATCCTTAAACCTTTTGGAGGTTGTGCCCCGGTGAACATCGGTGTGGAGAGCTTTGGCGTTCAATGGTGGACGGCATTCCAGTAAACCTCGCCTCACTAGGAGGTTGCCATGGTCATGGTCAGAGAAGTTCCGGTGTCTTTCAGAAATCGGGGTCAGGGTTATCTTTCCTCTCGTACTCAGGGGGATGGTTCCCCGTACCTTGGTGGCAATAACACCCATCAGCGGGAACTTTCGGCCTTCAAGCACCTAATCGACCACCTGACAGCGGACGGTCGTTTAGCCCGTCGGGACGAAGAGGCCATTTTGTCGGCCTTGGTGGCGGGGGAGGCATTTAGTACGGCAAAATGTGCCCTGTTTCGGCAGCTTCAGGAGCGGGTTTGGCGGGCCGAACTCTATTTAGATTCCTAATCGATTAGGAATCGATTAGGAATCGATCCCCCAATCAAGACAACGGCGGTAGGCGGCATTGACCTGTTTGACCTATCTATATCGAGGAATCGTGGGATTTTGGCCAGTTTTTGGCCTTGTTTTCCTATGTCGCCAATTCCCATTGACTCCCCTGGCGAATACTGCGATAGTTGTGCGTAATTCTTGGGTCTGAGCCTAAAACTCGACGACTTGAGGGGAGGCTTACTCTTCTCAACATCGCCTAACCTGGTTCACCCTCGGCGGCATCCGCCCGGTTGGACAGGCTCAGCCTGACATCACCTTCGCAGTTAGAGTACTCTGATCCCCCCGTCACGATGCCGTATTCCTCCAGAACCCTCGTTGCGGCGCTGCTGCTCCTCAGCACGGCGCAAGCTGGCTCTAAGGCTCTAGCCTTGCCGTTGCCCCCCCTAGTGGCCCAAACCTCAACGACGGTTCCGGTGCCCGACAACGTGCCAGCGGCTATGCCACCTCAAGGTATGCCACCTCAAGGTGCCGAGGCGTTGATCCTGGCCCAAGCCACCGAATCCCCCAGTGCTCCCGCCGCCCAACCCCAGGGAGGGTTTGCCTGGTGGTGGCTGCTGCCCATCGCCGCCGGATTGGCCGGAACTCTGGCCTGGGTCTTGGGCCGTCAAGATGACGCCCCATCGGATACGCCGCCCGTTTCGGGGGAGACCGCCGCCGCCCCGCCCCCGCCGCCCCCGGTTGATGAGACCACAGCGGTAACGGCAACTCCCCTAACTACACCAGCATTAACCACCACAGCGCTCCCCCAAGAAGACGCCCTTCCAGGTGCAGCCACAGCCTCCCTAGAAGCCGATCCCTGGCTTGATCCAGCCCCCGTCGTGGCGGAGACACCTGAACCTGTCGCGGCGGAGACACCTGAACCCGTAGTTCCTAAGATTTCCGAACCCGGCATAGCTGAGATTCCCGAACCTGTAGCTCCTGAGACTCCTGAGCCTGTCGTAGCTGAGACGAATGAACCCGTTGCGGCTGAAATCTCTGAACCTGTGGTTGCCGAGGATAGTTCACTCCCACCCACGGTTGAAACCCCTGAAACACCGACTGCGCCTTCAGTTGAGGAAACCCCCATTCCTCAGCCCAGTGCGGTTCCGGTGATGGCGGTGGCCACGGGGATGACTGGTTTGGCCGCAGGGGCGGCGGGTCTGGCGGCGGGCGCGGCGGCGGCGATGGCTAGCACCGAGGATCAGTCTGCCATTGAGGCCAGAAAGTTTGATGTTGTGGGGCAGCCCACCGATGGCGACATCGACCTATCCACCATTGACGATGGCCTGCCGCCCCTGCCCGATGGCTATGGGGAAAGCCGGATTGTGCTGATGCCCCGCGATCCTCAGTGGGCCTATGTCTATTGGGATGTGCCCCACACTCACAAGGAAGACCTGCGCCGCCAAGGGGGCGAACGGCTGGCTCTGCGGCTCTACGATGTCACCGATATTGACCGCAGCTACCAAGCGCCCCATGGGATGCAGCAGTGCGACTGCGATGAATTGGCGCGGGATTGGTATCTGCAAATTCCCGTCAGTGATCGCGATTACCAGGCCGAAATTGGCTACCTTGCCCACGATGGTCGCTGGTTGTTGCTGGCTCGATCTAACACCATCCGCATTCCCCCCATCTACCCCTCAGACTGGAGCGAAGACCACTTCAAAACCGTTACCTGGGAAGAAGACCTGCGGGGCAAAACCCTAATGACCTTGGTCGATCCCAGCCAGCAATCTCGCAGCCTACACGAGCAAATGTATGCCATTTCCCAATCGGGCGAGGCGGAACGGGTGGATGGCTCGCTCTATGGTTCCATGCAGCACGTTCCTGGATCGGTGCCCCACGTACCGGGTTCGGCGCAGCAGGTAGCGGGATCGATTCAGCACGTCGCTGGATCTGTTCAGCACGTCGCTGGATCCATCGCACCCTATCAGTCCGCAGAAAGCTCCTATGCCTGGGGAGCCTCCGGGGCGGGCTTGCTCCACGGAATGCCGGGGCCAGGGAGCATGGTGCCCACGATGTCGGGGATTGGCATGATGTCTGGGGTCGGCATGGGTGTGAATATGTCCGGTGTTGGTATGTCTGGCGTTGGCATGTCCGGCATGAATGTATCTGGGTTGAATGTGTCGGGACTGACGATGTCCGGCATTTCGGGCTTAACGATGTCTGGGGTGGGCTTCTCGGCCTCCATGCCCCCGGCCCGCCCGCGCAAGTTCTGGCTGGTGGCCGATGCCGAACTGATCGTCTACGGAGCCACCGAGCCCGACGCCACCGTTACCATTGCCGGACAGCCCATTCAGCTTAGCCCCGAAGGCACCTTCCGCGTCCACACCAGTTTCCCCGATGGCAACATCGACTACCCCATCATGGCCGTCGCAGCCGATGGCGAACAAAATCGGTCGATTCACATGACCTTTGATCGCCAAACCCCCGACCGCAAAACCAACACCAAGGAAGAAGCCCAGGACGAATGGTTCTAGGGCTAGGCACCACGATGTCCACTCAGCTATCCGCTAAGATGTCCACCGCAATGGGCGCTGACGGCTGGATTTCTCCCGATTGGCTCAGTCGTCCAGCGGTGGAGGTGGCCCCGGATTTGTTGGGCTGTCGGCTGGTGCGGCAATGGCCCGATGGTCGCCAACTGGAGGCGGTCATTGTGGAAACCGAAGCCTACACGGAAGGCGATCCGGCCTGCCATGCCTACCGTCGCGAAACGCCCCGCAACCGGGTGATGTTTGGCCCAGCGGGCTACAGTTATGTGTACCTGATCTACGGCATTTACCACTGCTTTAACGTGGTGACTGACCAAGACCGGGTGCCCAGTGCCGTGCTAATTCGGGCGGTGGAACTGGAAACCGTGCCCCCCTGGTTGGCCCAGGATCGTCACGCCAAATACCGGGGAAAACGACCAGAGAAACCCACTCGCTGGGGGGCTGGCCCCGGCAAAACCTGTCAACTGCTTGACATCGACCGTCGCCTGACGGAACAGCCCCTAATTCCCGCTAGCGGCCTATGGCTGGCCCTGCCCACCGCCCAGTGGCGGCAGCGAGTCGCGCCTTCCCACAACCGCACCCAAACCACCCGCATCGGCCTCACCCAAGGGACGGATTTGCCCTGGCGCTGGTACGTCGAGGATTCCGCCGCTGTCTCGAAACGGGCTTAGCCCAATCTACCGCAGTATCCACCGCAATCAAGACGTTTATACGCAATCAAGACGTTGGTAGAGGTGTTGTTTCGGCTTTATGCCAAATCCGAATTGGATAACCCCGATCTCCAGCCCCGTAAACCGTAGGGGCGAGGTCTCCTCGCCCGCTGATCCCGGGGGCAAACGAGCCAGATTTAGTATGAGTTGGGGGTGAGATATTGGCGGAAGAATTGGATTTGGAGTTGGGCCGCGAGATTTTGGAATTGGGGATCGCTGATGCCGTGGCCCATGCCTTCAAACTGGTAGAGGGTGACGGGGGCTCCGGCGGACTCCAGCATGTCGTGGAAGTTGCGGGCTACGTCGATTTGAAGAAAATCCTCCGTACCGTGGAACATCAAGGTGGGGGTGGTGATGGCAGTGACTCCATAGAGGGGAGAGTTCGCGATGTAGGCAGCGGGGTCTTCCATGGGGGATTGGCCCACTAGGTAGGAGAGCAGTGCAGAATAGCCCAGTTGCCATTCGGTGAGGGTATCTAGCAGGGAGCACTGGGGGTTCGCCGCCGCAAACAGACCGGGAAACTGACGCAGGCTTTGGGCCGCAAAGTAGCCGCCATAGGAACAGCCGCTCACGCCAATTTGGTTGGCCCGCGCCCAGCCCATCTGCACCACCTGTTGAATGATGTCTCTGCCCTCCACAAGGTCGATTTGGCCGAAGTTTTGGTGATCTGCCTGCCCCCGATAGAAGGCTGAGCCAAACCCCTCCCGTCCGGTAAGAGGCACTACTAGGACAGCAATGCCAAAGTTGGGCAGCAGGTTGAGGGGAATTTCCACCTCCGTAGCAAACTCATTGGCCATGGAAAACCCTGGCCCGCCCTCCTGCCAAAACACGAGGGGCACCCCCTGGGGCGGGAAGGCTTGGCCCTCCGGCTGCACCAAAAAGCCCTGGCGTGGCCCGTGCTGGGTCGCAAACTGCACGGGCTGATATTGCACCCGGTTCACGCTTTGCAGATCAGCGTTGATCTGAGTGAGGGGTGCCGATGGAGATGGGTCGTTGGATCGCCAGCGAAAGAGTTCGGGCAGTTGGGTGACGGAGGAAAAGCCATAAATAATCGTGTCACCACTGGGACTGAGAGCCAAGGCAGCGGGATCTACAGAGCCGGGGGGCAGGGCTAGGGGACGCAGACGAGATTGGCGGGGTTGGGTACGGCGATCAGAGTTCAGTTCAGGACTCAGTTCGGCACTGGAATCAGTAGTAAGGTCAGCCCTGGAATCAGGATTGGGTTCGGTACTCGAATCGGTACTCGAATTGGGACTAAGGCCGATGCTGGAATCGGTCGTGGAATCGGGGCCGAGGTCATACACCCAGAGTGGACGCTGATGACCAGCGGAGGCCCAAAACAGCAGTTGATCTTGGCCCAAAAACCACCCCTGAGATTCATAGGGGCCTTGGATAGCGGGCTCATCAATCGTATGGAGAAGGGTGCCATCGCGGTCGTAGACCTGGTAGTAGGCGGAGTCGGGAAAGAGGTAGGTGGGGTGGGGGCGTCCGGCGGGGTGGGCGGGGCGGTGGCGTTTCACCAATAGGCGGCGACCGTCGGGGCTGAAGTAGGCGTCAGCAAAGCTATCCCCCAGGGTATCCCCACTGTCTTCTAGGTCGGCCCGTAGTTCCACCTGTAGGGGTTCGGGCTGGGACAGATCAAACAGGCGTACCCAGTTGTGCTGGCGGAAGAGGTTGTCTTGGGGAGGAGTGCGGCCTAGGGCATCCTGCACAACCGTACTGGCAAAGCTGGGGCTGTTGGGGCTGCGGTCATACAACTGCTGGGCATCGGTGGCGGTGGCGACGAGGGCCATATACTGCCCATTGGCCGACCAGGTGGGGGGCTGGAGCGTGAAGTCCTGGGGTAGGCGGGCGACTTCTAGGCGCTGGAGGGTATTGAGGGAGACCAGAAACACCACGTCCTCGTCTCCGTCGTAGACCCGGATGGCGAGCCTGGAAAAGTCTGGAGAGATCCCTAACACTTCCCCCGATTCCTCCCCTAAGGGAGAGACCTGGGTGCGAGATACGATCCCCGTCACGCGGTTGAGGGTCACGATTTCCCAAGGGCCGAACACATCCTGTTGCAAAAAACGCAGGGTATTGTTATCCACCCAGCGCACCAGGCCAGCGGGGTTGACCACGACATTCAGAAGATCCGTCGCCTCCGTGAGATCGCCCGTGCGCAGATCGAGGAAGTAGAGGGTGAATTCTTCGGGGCTGAGGGGTGAGTCTACGGCCACCAGCAGCGTAGTGCCATCGGGGCTGAGGGTACTGAGAATGTGGGGCCGCTGCACCGATTGCAGGGCAGACAAACGTTCCTGCTCCGACTCGGATAGTTCGGGCAGATCGGGGATGGCCTCAAGCCCAACGGTGACAATGGCCGCCGGAGTGGACACCCCCGCCAACAGAGGAATACCCACCGTGCCCAGCAGCACCGCACCACACCAGAGTGCCCAGCGCCCTCCCCAGCCCCCCCCGGCCCGGTGGGGAAATTGCGGTGATCGCGAGATTAGACCGGATACTTTACCGTGGAAGAAACGAAAATCGCCGCGTGGTAAGAAAATAGATTTACCTCCCGGAATCAGATCCGTGGGCAACGAAAAACATAGACATCATACCCGTCCCTTGTGCCCTACACGGGGTTTACAAGCCTTTATTAAGAGTCGGCCCTGGTGATTCAAGAGTTCCACATTTCCATCACTCCCGTGGCGGGGCAGGATACCTACCTGCTGCGCACCGAGGCCGTGGCGGCGGGGGTGCCCTTGGCCGAAACCCAGGTTACCTGGCCCGTGGCAGACTGGCTCACCCGGGCCGAAGCCCTGTTGCAAGATCCCCTACATCAATTGCTTAGCCGTGCCCCTGGTGCTGAAGGGCTCCCCCCAGGGGCCGAGTCAGATTTGGCTATCCACCTAGGGCAAGACCTCTACCAACATCTCTTCCAGGGGCGCATTCGCGATAGCTGGCTGGCGGCGCAGGGGGTGGCCCAACACCTTCAACAACCCCTGCGCCTGCGCCTAGGGTTTAAAAATAGCCGTCTGCAAAGTCTGCCCTGGGAACTACTCTACGGCGAGGATCGCCCCCTGGCCACGGGCATGGATATTACCCTGTGCCGCTATTACCAAGGCCGCAGCATCGTTGATTTGGCTACTCTGCCACCCCTGGCCCCCGCCTCCGAACCCCTGCGCGTGCTGATGGTGGTTTCGGCCCCCAGCGATCAGCATCGCCTCTCCCTCACCCGCGAAATTAAACCTCTGCTGGCCGACCTGGAATCGCCCCCCAGCCGTTCTAGCCCCGTGGCCCATCCCAGCGCCCGCCTGCGGCAACCCCTCAATATTCAAGTGACCCTCCTGGAGCAACCCGGTCGGGCGGAACTGGTGCAAGCGCTGGAGCAAGGCAACTTTCAGGTGTTGCACTATGCGGGCCACAGCGACGCCAGCTTTGACCACGACCCCAACGATCACGACCACGACCCCAGCGGCGGCGACCTCTTTTTGGTAAACCGCCACAACGGCCTAACCGAAAGCCTCAGTGGCAAGGAACTAGCAGGTCTGTTGGTGAATAACGGCATTTGGCTGGCCGTGTTCAACTCCTGTCGCGGAGCCTACACCCCCAACCCCGATGTCACCTCCGACTGGCGCTTGCAAAACCTGGTACAAGCCCTGGTGACACGGGGCGTTCCCGGCGTCATCGCCATGGCCGACCGCATCCCCGACGATGTAGCCATCACCTTCACCCAACTGCTCTATCGCAACCTGCGCCAGGGCTATCCGGTGGATGTCTGTCTCAGCCGGGTGCGCCAGGGGTTAATGACCGCCCACGGATCCCGTCAACCGCTCTGGATGTTGCCGATTCTCTACCTGCGCCCCGGCTTTGACGGTTACCTGTTCGCCATCCCAGAAGCCCAACCCGCCGACCTACTGGAAACCATTAACCTAGAGGATTTGTCCCCTGAACCAGGGCTGCTGCCCCCCGACTACAGCACCGATCCCGATATATCTAGCTTGGCCCAGGAGGTCTTCTCTGGCCATGCCGCCTTGGCCACACCACCCACGACCGCCGTCACCGGTGACTGGCTCAATGACGTTGACGCCCCCACTCCCCCCGAAGAAGACCTCGTTGCCAACCTCGTCCAGCAACTTACCGCCCCAGACTCCCCAGTCCCCACAACGCCCCCTCTCCCTCCAGATTCCTCCATCCCTTCAAGTTCCCCCCTTTCTCCCCCTACCCCCGACGCTCCAGATCCCCCGCCCCGTCGCGTCGTTGTTGGCGGTGCCCCCGTCGCGCCGCGCCCCGTCCCGCCCCCGTCTAGGCTCCATGCCCTCGCCCAACACATCGAGCCACTCCGCCACATCCTGCTAAGCCTCCCCGCCTCTTGGCGCTGGGGTGCGATGGGAGTAATCGCCTTTGGATCTGCCGTGCTCCTAGGGATAGCCCTGCGCCCTGCGCCCTCCCTACCCCCAAATGACGGGAGTTCCCCCCCGGTGTACCCTGACCCGTCGCCCTCACCGGAGGGGCCAATCTCCGGGAGTGGCAATGCGGTCATCGTCCTGCAAGCGATCCAATTTCTCACCACCGATCGCCCCGCCCAGGCCCGTCGAGCCCTTGAACAACTGCTGGATCAGGGAGACTTGGCCTCCGCCCAATCGGTGCTGGCCGCTGCCGAGGCCGATCACCTGCTCGATGCCGATCTGGCCTTCGTACGGGGGCGCTTACTCTGGCAGCAGGCCATCCTCGGCGACCAAGGAGCCACCCCCTACGATGCCCGCCGCGCCTGGATGCAGGCCATCCAGGCCAGGGAGGACTTCCTAGAAGCCTGGGTCGCCCTGGGCTTTGCCCACTATGTGCTGGCCGACAACGACCTAGCCATTGAAGCCTGGGAAACCGCCCTCCGCCTTGACCAAGCCCAACTGCGGGATCGCAACCCCGACCGCCCCGCCCAGGTGTCTTCTGCCTTTACCACCAACGCCATTGCGGGCCTTGCCATGGCCTACGCCCGAAAAGGCGAACAAACCTCCGACCCCAACCAACGCCAAGCCGCCTTCAACCGCGCCAACGACTACCTACTGATGGGCGTCAACCTCGACCCCACCATCCTCGACCCCAGGGTTTTGGGCCTACGTTGGATCTGGACACCCGCCCTGATCGACACCTGGCGCACCACCGTTAGCCACTTAGCCACCCTTGCCCCCAATCCAGAGGAATGAGAGGCTAAGGCATAACGGGGGACGCGATGCCGTGCACGGCCACTTTGAAGACGACAATCGACCTAAGTTCATTCGCCTCCATTCCATAACCTGTGACCCCAATAACCTGTGACCCCAATAACCTGTGACCCCACAGCTTTCTCTGCCCTACGGCATCCCACCTCGACTACCTCGATCGGGTTCGGCCCCCATGGAGTGGTGAATGAAAATGCGGCCTGCCTGGACGGCTTCGCCACTGGTGCGGTAGCGTTCGCCATCATTGAGCACCACGAAATCGGGATTGACCACCCAGCAGCGGTAGCCCTGCCCTGCCTCATAGGTGATGGCGGCAATCCAGCCGGGGAAGGTAAGAACGTGAGTCAGCTTACTGATCGCCATGGAAATTCACCTCGTATTGGCGAAAGGGAGAGGGTAGGATAGGAGCAGATGTGGCCACCCACACCAGCGAGATCGGTCTTCAGGCCATACCGTTGCAGTTCGGATGCAGTTCGGACGGGAGTCGAGGGCCGGAAACCCAGCGACAATATCTTGCAATTTGGTTCAAGTGTACTATACTGGCATTGTTAGATGCAATGCCTCCGTACTTTGGCCTGGATGTTGGGCTGAGCTATGGAGCTTTTGGCCAAGAAAAATTACACTTCATTGAGTTCCTTGGGGTTGGCTTTGGCCACCGCCCCGCCCCCTGCGACCCGTTACCCCCTTAGGCAGCTATGGCACCTAAAAACAGCGACGTTTCCGAAAAGCAAAAAGCCCTCACCATGGTGCTCAACCAAATTGAGCGCAATTTTGGTAAAGGTTCCATCATGCGTCTGGGCGAAGCCAGCCGGATGCAAATCGAGACCATCCCCACCGGGGCGCTCACCCTGGATTTGGCCCTGGGGGGTGGTTTGCCCAAGGGCCGGGTGATTGAAATCTATGGCCCCGAAAGTTCTGGGAAAACCACGGTGGCCCTCCATGCCATTGCCGAAATCCAAAAATCCGGTGGGGTAGCGGCCTTTGTGGATGCGGAACACGCCCTCGACCCGGTCTATGCCAAGGCGCTGGGGGTCAACATTGACGAACTGCTCGTTTCCCAGCCGGATACCGGGGAAATGGGCCTAGAGGTAGTCGATCAACTGGTGCGGTCTTCGGCCATCGATGTGGTGGTGGTAGACTCGGTGGCGGCTCTGGTGCCCCGCGCTGAAATTGAAGGGGAAATGGGCGATGCCCACGTCGGTTTGCAGGCCCGCCTCATGAGCCAAGCCCTGCGGAAAATTACGGGCAGCATTGGTAAATCGCAGTGTACGGTCATTTTCCTCAACCAACTGCGGCAGAAGATCGGCATTTCCTACGGCAACCCCGAAACCACCACGGGGGGCAATGCACTTAAGTTCTATGCCTCCGTACGGCTGGATATTCGCCGTATCCAAACCCTGAAAAAGGGCACCGAAGAATACGGGATTCGGGCCAAAGTGAAGGTAGCCAAAAACAAGGTGGCTCCCCCCTTCCGCATCGCCGAGTTCGACATTCTCTTTGGCCAGGGCATTTCCACCATGGGCTGCTTGGTGGATTTGGCCGAACAAACCGGGGTGATCACCCGCAAGGGAGCCTGGTATAGCTACGAGGGCGACAACATTGGCCAAGGGCGCGACAACACCATCACCCGCCTGCTGGAGGACAGCACCTTTGCCACCAAGGTCGAAGCCCAAGTGCGCGAAAAACTGGCCATCAACGGCAACCCCACCGCCATTGAAGACCCCGACGAAGCGTTCGAGGAAGATCTTCTTCTAGAGGACGAGGATGAGAGCTAGGGGGTGAATCTAGGGAATGGGTAAATCGCCATCGGCGAGGCTGAGGTAAATCAACACTAGGCCCACGCAGCCAATAAACCGAAAGGCGGGGGGTTGGCCGTTCCAATCGGGAGATTGCCACATGGCATACCACTCCCCCCCAATCACCATGAAGCCCACAAACCAAAACAGAAAGGCCAGGGTCAGTCCGTAGGTGGCAATGGCCTTGGCGTGGTTAAAGGCTGATCCGGGCTGGGTTAGGCGTTGCCACAACCGAGCCGCCCCCACCCAGCACAGGACGGCAATAGTCGCCTCAGTGGCAATGATCGCTGCATAGGCCGCGTGCTGAAGGGCCGGGGTGTGAATGGCCCGCCAAGTGAGGGTGCTATCGGGAAAAATCGTATCCATTGCCAGGACGTGGTGCACGTACTGAAAATTCGTGTTGTAATCCGTGGTGTTGTTGACCACAATGATCAGCGCCAGCAGCCCAATGGACGCCACCAGAACAATTTTGGAAAGCCGAACCGCCATAGATTGCCTCAAGGAACCCGTCATCGAATCAGGGTATCGGACTCATCGGCAAATGGAAACCGTGAACAATCTGCCAAGACCTTGCCAGACATGGATTTCAGGGACTTGGCAGGACATTGAGCTAAAACTCCTAGGCAATCCGGCTTTGGGTTTATCATCGCCTAAAGCGCCAGTACGGTACCCTTGGGTCAGGCCGTCAGCCGCAAAGGGGCCGCCGCAAAGAATAACCCCGATTTGCCCAGGCATTGAACCTGCGCCACCGCCAACGTACCCCCTCCGGAGGAGAAACGACGATGAATGCACTCAAGAAACTGGCAATTCGTGGTCGAGACTTCCTGATTGGCCCCCTTTTGCAGAGAAGCGCAACCATTGAGTATCCAGATGCGGCGTCACAAATTCAACTTCAACTCACCTATCAGACATTGAAGGAATCCGGGCGAACGTTACCCCAGTTCAGTCAAGTGGGTTTCAAAGCCTTTTCGCAAACCGATGAAGATGGCATTTTGCTCTATATCTTTTCCATTATTGGCGCTACCAACAAAAAAGCCGTGGAGATGTGTGCCGGGAACGGAATAGAGTGTAACACGGCCAACTTAATCATCAATCATGGATGGCATGGGTTACTGGTAGATGGCAATGAGACAGGCATCAAAAGCGGCATAGAATTTTACAAGAAACATCCCCATACCTATGTCTATCCGCCCACCTTTGCGCATTCTTGGATCACCCGTGACAATGTTAATGACATCATCACCACCCACGGGTTTGAAGGGGAAATTGACCTGCTTTCTATCGATATGGATGGCGTAGATTACTGGATATGGGAGGCTATTGATAGCATTTCCCCCCGTGTAGTGGTGGTTGAATACCAAGACATCCTGGGGCCAGACAGGGCGCTAACCGTTCCCTACAGCGACTCCTTTAATGCCCGTGAAACCCGATGACCCTCGGGATGCCTAATTTTTGTGGGGCTTCGTTACCTGCCTTCGTAAGGCTTGCACGAACTAGGGGGTATCGGTTAGTTGGCTGCAACCGCTATGGCTACAATGCCTTTTTCATTAAGAATCCCCTGGGCGAAAAAGAAATACCAGAAATCGACATCCATGAGTGCTTTAAGCATCCCAAAGTTCTCTGGGGGATGAAAGAGCGATTCCCAACCGTGAAGGATTTCCCATGGGTTGAAGTCTAGTCAATCCCTACTGGAGTCCAAAGAATGCACTACCCCAAATGCCAAACCTTGTCTTTGAATTCTAGGGGTTTGCGCCTTTGGGTGCCGCCACCATGTGCTCCTCAGTGCCGACCCGCCCTTGGATCGACACCTGTTACCCCCATTATGAGCCAACCGAGTCTAGGCGGCAGGTTTGTGGGCCACCCAGTACTTGCTCATGAAGTGGATCTGGTTGCTAACGGACTCAAACCCAGCATCTATCAGCCGTTGGTTGAGATCATCGGTGGTGTAGTGGCGGTAGTAGGGCTCGTGGAACATGGTTGGGAAGTTGTCCATCAGCACATCAAATTCAGGAGAATCGGAACGCTGAATGGAGTCGCAAATAATGAAGGTGCCGCCCGGTTTGACTACACGGTAGGCTTCGTTGATCACGTTTTGGCGAGCTTCGGCGGGCAATTCGTGGAATAGAAACACGCTCACCACAGCATCGAAGTATTTCGCCACGAAGGGTAGATCTTCGCCGTTGGCCTGCACCAATTGAGGCAGTACACCCGATTTGCTGGAAAGCAAGCTGTTGGCCTTGCGGAGGTAGGCCGGAGACAAGTCCACCCCATAGAGTGAGGCTTGGGGCATGGTGTCGCGGATCAGGCTGAGGGTGCGCCCGGTACCGCAGGCAATGTCGAGCACCTTAGCCTTAGGCTTATCCACAAGGGCCGCTTTGAGGGGTGGCAAAATGCGTCGCCGCATGGGGTCGGCGGTGCCGTTGAAAAGGATTTCCACCTGAAGGTCATACAGGTTGGCCGACATATCACTGAGATAGCCGTTGGTTTGGTGATGGAAATTTTGCAGGTAATACTTGGGGTAGCCGGAGGTTTCGATATCGGCGTCGAAACTGTGGTACTTGCGGCTGTTTGCCCGTTCCCAAATGCCAGGGAGATCGAGGCACACGAAGGGATAGAACCGGAAAAACTCGTCCCAGGGGTTATCAAACAACAGTTCCTTAGGATACACACCTGCCTCAGCATCAGCCCAATCTTGGTCCAGAAGATCGTTAATGCGCTGCTGAAGCAACTGAAGGGTATCAAGACCCGGATCTTGAATCTTGACCTTGGGCGGATTGATGGCCCGCATCAGTTGGCCCGTAACGGACTTGTGGGCGACTCCGAAATAGCTTTTGCCCTGCTGGAAGGTTTGGTAGGCCAGCTTGGTGAGTGTGTCAGGCATGGGTAGCGATTTATTTTGCTTGGAAAATATATGTTAGCGTAAATAATTGTAACGACTTTTTCAAGCCGAGGTTGTTCAGCTCAAGCCTCCCAGCCGCAAAAGCCCTAGCTGGGTGAGTTATAGGTTGTAATACCAAATCCTAATCGAATAACCCCGATTCCCAGCCCAGCAAACCGTAGG
>JBBAWV010000025.1:0-42160 GCA_040396995.1 Nodosilinea sp.
GGGATCAACCGAGGGCAGCTTTGCCAGAATCCATCCATCTACAAGCGGTGATCGAAACAAGGGAGGGGCTAGAGACAAAAGCAAAGCCACGACCCAAAACAATTCCCTGACAGCAACGCTTACATAAAGACATCAACAGCAAGACACCTGACCTAAGGACATCTATATAAATGACGAACATCTCCATAGACGCCCTTACCCCGGATCGCCAGGAACCCAGCCCCGGTGAGCCGGAAAACTGGTGGCGCTTTTTCACCTTCAGCACCGACCACAAGGTGATTGGTATTCAATACATTGTGGTGGCCTTCTTTTTCTTTTTGGTGGGGGGCTTTTTCGCCATGGTGATGCGGGGGGAACTGATTACCCCCGAAGCCGACCTGGTAGATCGCACAGTCTACAACGCCCTGTTCACCATGCACGGCACGGTGATGCTGTTTTTGTGGACGTTTCCGGTGCTGAATGGGTTGTCCAACTACCTGGTGCCCCTGCAAATTGGGGCGCGGGATATGGCCTTCCCTCGGCTGAATGCGGTGGCCTTTTGGATGGTGCCCATCTTTGGCGTCATTTTAATGGCCAGCTTCTTGGTGCCCGGTGGGCCGTCGCAGTCGGGCTGGTGGGCCTATCCGCCGGTGAGTTTGCAGAACCCGACCGGAAACCTGATTAACGGCCAAGCCCTATGGCTGGTGGCGGTGGCGCTGTCGGGAATTTCCTCGATTATGGGGGCGGTCAACATCGTCACCACCATCGTGCGGATGCGGGCACCGGGGATGACCTTCTTTAAGATGCCCGTGTTTTGCTGGACGGTGATGGCGGCGCAGATTATCCAACTCTTCGGCCTGCCAGCGCTGACGGCGGGGGCGGTGATGCTGCTGTTTGACCTGATGGTGGGCACCAGCTTTTTCGACCCCGCCAAGGGCGGAGACCCAGTGCTGTATCAGCATTTCTTCTGGTTCTACTCCCACCCGGCGGTGTATGTGATTATGCTGCCGATTTTTGGGGTATTTTCGGAGCTTTTCCCGGTCTATGCCCGTAAACCGCTATTTGGCTACCATGTTGTGGCCATATCGTCCTTTGTGATTACCGGGCTCAGCGGCATCGTCTGGGTTCACCACATGTTCGCCAGCGGCACCCCCGGCTGGATGCGGATGCTGTTCATGTTCACCACCATGACCATCTCCGTACCCACCGGGATTAAGGTGTTCGCCTGGGTCGCCACCATCTGGGGCGGCAAGCTGAAGCTGAACACCGCCATGCTGTTTGCCCTCGGCGGCATGACCATGTTCGTTTTCGCAGGCATCACCGGGATCATGCTGGCCTCCACCCCGGTGGATATCCACGTCAACAACACCTACTTTGTGGTGGGCCACTTCCACTACGTGCTCTATGGATCCATGACCATGGGCATGTTCGCCGCCCTATACCACTGGTTCCCGAAAATGACCGGGCGCATGTACTACGAAGGGCTGGGCAAACTGCACTTTGTCCTCGCCTTCATCGGCACCAACCTCAACTTTCTGCCCATGCACCCCGCTGGCCTGATGGGGATGCCCCGCCGCGTCGCCTCCTACGACCCCGAATTTGCCTTTTGGAACGTGCTGGCCAGCCTGGGCGGCTTTTTGCTGGGGGTCTCCACCCTGCCCTTTTTGCTGAACATGATTAGCTCCTGGGTGCAGGGCGAAAAAGCCCCCGCCAACCCCTGGCGCGCCATTGGCCTAGAGTGGCTGGTGGCCTCGCCGCCCCCCCACGAAAACTTCGACGACATCCCCACCGTCATCGCCGAACCCTACGGCTACGGCAAAAACGAACCCCTCACCGCCCAACAGGCGGCCTTGCAGCAACTCGCGTCTACGGAGGTAAACCCATGAGTTCCGTGAACCTTGACCCTAACCCAAACACCGCCGCGACCACCCATGCCGCCGCCCACCACCACGAAGAAGGAGAACACCGCCTCTTTGGCTTCATCGTCTTCCTGCTGTCGGAAAGCGTGATTTTCCTCAGCTTCTTTGTGGGCTACATCGTCTACAAAACCACCACCACCGACTGGCTGCCCGCCGGGGTGGAGGGCCTGGAGGTGCGTGATCCCTTCATCAATACCATCGTCCTGGTATCCAGCAGCTTCGTGATTTACATCGCCGAGCGCTACCTGAAAAAAGAAAATCTCTGGGGTTTCCGCGCCTTTTGGCTGCTCACCATGGCCATGGGCAGCTTCTTCCTGTACGGCCAAGCGGTGGAATGGATGGGCCTAAATTTCGGCTTCACTGACGGCCTTTACGGCGGCACCTTCTACCTGCTAACCGGATTCCACGGTCTTCACGTTCTCACCGGAGTCCTACTCCAGGCGATCATGCTGGCCCGATCCTTCATCCCCGGCAACTACGACGATGGCGAAGTGGGCGTCATCGCCACCTCCCTGTTTTGGCACTTTGTAGACGTGATTTGGATCGTGCTGTTTATCTTGATCTACGTCTGGCAGTAGGCCAAAGCCCCCGATGAAATCCGGCTGGCTTGTCCCCGGCATCAGCGGACGAGGAGCCTTCGTCCGTACGATTGCTCCCCACCTTTGCTACAGCCAACAGAACCTTTTAAGCATTCTCTCAATCAGGCTGGCTGAGGAGTTCGAGAGTGTTGGCGCTGAGCAGGGGTTTCAGTTGGGCCTGGACAGTGTTGGGCTGGTTCCCCCATAGCATTTTGCAAAAGGCTCCTTTTCCCTGATCCCCAGCACGATTTAAGACGGTGGCCAGCTTTTCGCAATTGGTGGTGTCGTCCATAGCCTCTCCCAGCAGCGGTGGAGCCATCATACCGAAGGAGGGTTTCCCCCTGCCACCATTGCAAAGTTCTGCTGAGAACTGCAAACAAGCGTTTCAAGGCGTAAAGGTTCCCCAGGGAAATGGCGGATAGTGGGCCTTCTAGCCCACAATAAAAACCATGACCGCAAGGCCATATTCATTGCCATAACGGACGCAAGGATAGAACGATGACGACCCCCAAAGAAGTCTTTTCCCATCTCCAGCACATTGAAGAGGTCGATACGGCGCAGGGAGCGGTTTACCGAGAAGAGGCCCAGGACGTACTCGCCGATGAGCAGGTCAGCCTCAAGTGGCGCAAGGCCATTGCCGACCGTTTGAACCAGGCCAACCACGATCTCGCCCTGCACACCGTAACCACCGACGAAAGCTACTAGGTCAGATCACGGATCCTACGCCCCACGGATTTGACCTGGGCTTTGGCTAGGACTATAGCCGACGTAGCAGGTTGGATCCGTGGGTGTCTGTGCCGCAGGTAGTCAGCAGGCGATGGCGACGGGCCAGGGCTTCAATTTGGGGCGTATGGCGGGGGCAGGGTTCCCACTGGTCGGGGTTGCTGTAGGCGTAGTAGGCTTCTACCCCGTCGATATTGAGGGTGGCGGCGTGGCTGATCAGCACCTCGGCGGATGCCCGATAGCGAGCTGGGTGAGCCAACACCGCCAATCCTCCAGCGGATTGGATAGCCTGGATGACCGCATTGGCAGACTTCATCGGCCCCCGTGGTGCAGCCCCTTGGAGGTAGGGAGCAATGGCCGCATGGCGAGGGGAGAAGCCGTAGCCCAGCACATGTACTTCAGTGTCGGCGAGGAGGGCGTTGATTTCTACCCCGGTGAAAAGCCTAGGGGCGGGTTCCCCCAGGTGGGGTGTTTTTCGCTGGCTGAGGGGGGTGGGATGTCGCCAGCGCCAATCCTCTAACCAAGCTTTGGCCTGGTGGTAGCCGCGCAAGCTGTGGTGATCGGTGATGGCAAAGGCTTGCAGGCCAATGGAAATTACCTGCTCCATCAGGGCGGCGGGGGTGAGCTTGCCGTCTGAGCACACCGTATGCATATGAAAATTGTAGGTGTGCGGGCAACTGGCAGCATCAACAGAGTCAAAAACTTGCCTCAGAATTTGAGCATCGCCTGTCAACCCACGCTGATTTAGGGAGGTGAGGTCTGACGCGACAACCATGAATTATTTTGCTCAGTGGGCTTGCTTAACTTAATATAACGCTTACAGAAGCCTATTAAAAAATGTGGGTCTAAAGTGTTCGGGGTAGACGAAATGACGGATCGCTGGAGATTCTGTACCAGGATTGAGGGATGCCCCATCCGTAACCCACTTCCAGATATTAAGAAGCGCGATGGGAACCCAGATGACTGGGCTGTGTAGGAAGCTTGCTTCTAGAGTTTGCGGCCTTGCCAGCGGTGTTGGAGGTAGGTGAGGCCACCGCCCATCAGGGGGATGAGCGCCATTAGCAATAGCCATAGGGGCGACGGCGGCGGGGTGGGCGGGGCTACTAGGAGGGGAGTAAAGGTGATCATTTCGGCGGTGGGGAAGGAAATTGCGGCCCAGATGCCCTGGGGTTCTAGGCTGAGGAGCAAATGTTGCCAGGTGTCGGAGTTAACGATGCCATTGTCGGGCAGATTACGCTGTTGTTGAAAGGCTTGGACGGCCTGGGTGGTGTTAGCGCCAAAGCGTCCGTCAATGGCCCCTTGGTACCATCCCCCCTGGGTCAGGGACGTCTGAAGCTGCCGCACAAGTTCCCCTTCATCTCCCGGTGCGAGGGTGGGTGGAAGGGGAAGCCAAGGAATAGTGGGCAGAGAACGGGCTCCAGACATAAGCAATCAAGGGGACGGTGGGGCGGACAATCGGGGACAAATGACTGGCTAGACTGGGGGCAGATGGGCACCGAGGCCATCCGATCCCAATCCGCAGATCTGCCTTTAGCACGATGCCACAATTTTTTGGATTCTGGGGCGTTGGGGTCGAACCTCGGTAGAGGTCTAGGCCCAGAGGCGAGGTTGGGGACGCGGCCTAGGTGGGGGCAAACCCCCATAGCCAAAGGGGCAAGGTTAAGAGCAGCCCGACGGAACTGAGGCCCACGCAGGTGACGGAGAGGTCTCGGTCGAGGTTGTAGGCTTCGGCCAGCACCAGGTTGGCAAAGGCGCTGGGCATTCCAGACTGGAGAACCATCACTAATCGGGGTGGGCCATCGATGCCGATTGCGGTGAGCCCTAGCCCCACGACCAAGGGCAACAACAGCAGTTTAATCACCGTCGATGCCCCCGCCCGTGAGAGATGTCGCCAGGTGCGAATCTGCTGAATGCGGAGCCCCATCAACAGCAGACAGAGCATCACCACACTCCAGGATAGACCGTAGGATAGGGCTTCTAGGCGAGGGGAGAGGGGCACAGGCTGCAAGGCTAGCCCTGCCAAAAAGGCCAGGATAACCGGGTTGCGCAACACCTCAAGCAGCCAGGTGATCCAGGCTGGGCGAGACAATGCCTGGGGACGGTCGCTAAATTTGGCGGCCAAAATCACCCCTAGCCCATAGGCTCCTAGCAACGTCCCCAGAACGTCGTAGAACAGCGCCCAACTGAAGACACTCACCCCTAATTGGGGCAGCAGCAACACCACCGGAAAGCCGATATAGCCCGTGTTGCCCAGCATGGAGGCCAGGGAGAAACTGCCTTGGGTAGATCGGGGCCAGGTGTGGCCGCGCAGGGTAATCCACAGGTGGCTCAACCCCAGGCCCAGCAGCATGGCTACCCAGGCCACCACGGGCGCAACGTAGACCCCCCCGGCCAGATCGGCCCGCCGCATAAACCCCACAATGCTGATGGGAATGCCTACCCAAAAGAGAAATTTGCCCAGGGCCAAGGGAACCTGCTGGTAGAGCCGCTGGCTGGGATCTCGTCCTCTCTGGAGTTGGGCGAGAGCGTAGCCCAGCCCCACCCCCGCCAACACCCCCGCCGCAATGGGGAGATAGAGCCGTAGCAAAATCCCAAGCGGTGGCATCCTCTCACCCCCTCCCCGGAATGGGGTGGCCAATCCAGGCATAGGAATCTCGATAGGCTGGCTGACTGGCCCATGGGGATGGTCTAGTAGGGTATCGAGGGGGCTGGGTATCATCAAGGCTGGTTGTCATGGCGTCCATTCCAAGGGTAATAATGATGAGGCGATGGCCCGTCGCTGATGCTTGCGTCTCCATCTTTTAACCTTCGTTGAACCTCTGCTGAACCTTCGTTAAACCTGCATTGAACTCTGCAAAATCCCTATGTCACCTTTGGATGATCTCCCAGAAGCCACCCGCGACCAGCCTTTAGGGTATCGCAGTCCCCAGCGTTGGAGCACGTCGGGAACTTGGCCGAAGTGGGGTCGGTGGGTGGGGCTGGCGGTGGTGGCCGCTGTTCTATCCCTGGTGGTGGGGAGTTGGGCGGCTTGGTCTCAAAGGGGGTGGCAGGCCCAGCCGCAGGTGCAACCAATCCAAGGCGTGATCGCCCAGTCGGGGATGGCCTCGGAGAGTGTGGCCACCAACGCCGCCCGCAATCGTGCCCTTCAGTTAGCCCCCACTAGCCGTACCCTCCTTGGTCATCGGGCCTATGACGAAGCCCCGGAAGACGACCTGATGCCTCTGGCCATAAACCGTGACATTCGGCTGCGCACCAGTGCCGCCGAGCAGTTTGACGCCATGGTGCGGGCGGCGCGACGGGAGGGGGTGCAGATCATTCCTCTATCGGGTTTCCGTTCCCACAGCGAGCAGGAGGAAATCTTTTTTGGGGTACGGGCGGCTCGTGGTCAGGATGCCCAAACCCGCGCCGAAGTCAGCGCCCCTCCCGGCTATAGCGAACACCACACGGGCTACGCCATCGACGTTGGCGACGGAAACCAAACCAGCACCCATCTCGATCAAGCCTTTGAAGACACCAAAGCCTATCGCTGGCTGGATGCCAACGCCAATCGCTATGGCTTCGAGCTATCTTTCCCTCGCAACAACTTTCAGCAGGTGGCCTTCGAGCCCTGGCACTGGCGCTTCACCGGAGATCGCGACAGCCTAGAAACCTTCTACCAAGAGTAACGCTGGGGCAATAACCCTAGGACTCGGCCCGACGAAAATACACGGCGGCGGCAATGATTAAGCTGAGTAATGCCAGCGGCACCCAGAGCGCATTTCCGGTCATCATGGGGCTAACCTCCGGTGTCCCGATTGCGTGATGTCCGTTATGACTGTATCCGACCGCCTTGCTTTTTTGCAGGAGCAGACCCCCCTAGGCTTGCTACCTCCCAACACCCTGGCCCAAATCGCCCGCTGTATAACCGTGATCACGCTCCCCGCCCAGCGGTTGGTGGTCGAGGCGGATCAGCCACCGGAGGGCTTGTATTTACTGCGACAGGGCAAGCTGGAAACCCTGGAAACCGGGATCGGGGGCATCAGCTTTTTGCCCGGATCGGTGCTGAACCTGGAGGCACTGCTGCTGAATCAGCCCGTGGAGCAAACGGTGCAAACCCTCACCGACAGTACCCTCTGGTTTCTGGAGCGGGAGCAGTTCCAGCGCCTAGTGCAAGACTATCCCGACATTCTGCAAACCTTTACCCGGCAACTGGTGGAGGCGGTGCGGCGACTGTCCTTCCAGTTCAGCTACGAGCAGGAGCGTCAGGCGATTTTGCGGCCCTACCTGGTGACCCGGGCCAAACGGGGCGTCGTCGGTCGTAGTCGCTATGCGGATCGGCTGCGGGGCCAATTGCGAGAGGCATCGGCGGATCGTCAACCTGTGCTGATTTTTGGCGAACCGGGCCTAGAAAAGGACAACCTCGCGGCTTTGATTCACTATGGCTCCAGCCAGCGGCGTACCCCCATGGTGCAGGTGAACTGTGGCCAGCTTCAGGCCAGCGGGGCCGATTTGTTTGGTCGCTCCGGGGGTAAACTCGGACTGTTGGCGGCCTTGGGGGAAGGCACCCTGGTCTTAAATAATCCGGGGAAACTGGACCCCGATCTGCAAGCTGCCGTGGTGCGGCTGATGGAAACGGGGCAATACCAGCCTGTGGGGCGCGATGGGGAAGCGGTGCCGATCCAGTCCTCCAGCGCCCGCATCATTTTGATTTCTGAACAGGCGGTGGCAGACCTGGATAGCCTGGTCACCCACCGCATCAAAGTGCCGCCCCTGCGGGTGCGTAAGGCGGATATTGACGACTGGGTCACCTACTACCTGGCGCTGTGGTGTCGGCGGCGTCGCCTTACGCGGCTCACCCTGGCCCCCGAAGCCCTCCGGCGACTCCAAGCCTATGACTTCCCCAACAACCTGCGCGAACTCCAGGGATTGGTAGAGCGATCCGCCGCCCAACGGGTGTCTGGGGGCACCATCACCGAAGAACTGATCTGGCCTAACCAAGGGAAAAAACGGCTGCTGCGGCTGAATCTGCTCAACCGCTACCCGGCCCTGCGGCGATTTTTGCGCAGTCCCTGGTGGCCCGACCGAATTAACTACGGCCTCACCCTCACCCTCTTTGCGGTGGTAGTGGGTGTCCTGTTCCTTGGCCCCCAATCGCGACAGAATAACGTGGCCCTAACGGTGTTTTGGGCCTGGTGGTGGCCGCTGATTTTGCTGGGCTTCCCTTTGGTGGGACGGCTGTGGTGTTCGGTGTGCCCGTTTATGATCTACGGTGAAGTCACCCAAACGCTCACCCAGCGATGGTTTCCAGGCTTGAGTAAACGCTGGCCCCGGCAGGCAGCGGATCGCTGGGGCGGCTGGTTTATGTTCGGCCTCTTTGCGTTGATTTTGATTTGGGAAGAGGTCTGGGACTTGGAGGACACCGCCTACCTCTCGGCCTGTCTGCTGCTGCTGATTACCGCCGGAGCAATGATTTTCTCCGCCCTGTTTGAACGCCGCTTTTGGTGTCGCTACCTCTGCCCCATCGGCGGCATGAACGGCCTCTTTGCCAAGCTTTCGATGACGGAACTTCGTGCCCAGCAGGGCATTTGTTCGGCGGAATGCACCACCTACCAATGCTACAAGGGTGGCCCCGCCAAGGGGGAAGGCCAGGAAACCCTTGGTTGTCCGCTCTATTCCCACCCGGCCCAGCTTGAGGACAACCGCGACTGCGTGTTGTGTATGACCTGCCTCAAAGCCTGTCCCCATCGCTCGGTGGAATTTAACCTGCGCCCCCCCGGCATTGAACTCTGGACGACCCACCAGCCTCGATCCTACGAAGTGGCCCTGATGTTTTTGCTGCTGGGGGCGGTGTACCTACACCGACTACCGGAAATCCAAGCCCAATGGGGACTGGCGTTGCCCGTGGACAACCTAGTCAGCCATGGTCTGGTCTCGGCGCTCCTGTTGGCCCTCCCCGCTGGCTTGCCCCTCATCCTAGCGGGGCTCCACCAACTGTGGCGACTCCGCAACCCTGGCTTAGCTCACCGATCCTTTGTCAAACTGGCCTACGGCTATCTGCCCCTGGTTTGGGCGGCAAACCTGGCCCACTACCTGCGGCTCGGTTTGCTAGAAGGCGGGCGGGTGCTGCCTGCGCTGGGCGAAACCGTTGGCCTCGCTGATGTTCCCTGGCCCTTCTGGATGGCCGATCCGGCGGTGGTGGCCTTCCTTCAGGGGGTGACGCTGTTGCTGGGAGTGGTGCTGTCCCTCGGCTTGTCCGCCAAACTCCACCGTCAGGCGGGGTTCTCGCGCTGGGGCCAGCAGGGAACAACCCTGGTCTATGGCGTGAGTTTGTGGGGGTTGATCGTCGGTCTGTAGCCTAGCCTCAGGTCGGGTTAAGCTCAGCACAATGTTCTTAAAATTTTATCCCGCTTGACCTTGAGACCTCTTGTTACCCGCCCAGGAATCCCTGTCCCTAGGGCGGCCTAGAGCCTCGCGGCTCAGGCTACACTAGGGGCGCACCGATGAATCAGGTTTTGTGGCCATGTCCAGCCATCCCACGCCCCGACAGATCCTAGAGACGCTGCTGCCCTACCTCAAAACAGCGGGGGCCTATGCCCAGCAGATCCAGGCCAAAATCCAGGCCCAGCCCGACAAGGCCGACAAGGGCGACAACTTTTTTGCCTCAGCCCTCAGCGACGCCGATCTGTCCATCCAAACCATGATGGAGGTGGTGCTGTTGGGCCTCTTTCCCCAGGTGCGCTTTTTTGGGGAAGAGTATGAGCAGACCTACAACACCAAGTACTTTCGGGCCATCGACCTAGGGGAAATGGGGGATTATTTAATTACCCTCGACCCCATCGACGGCACCCAGTTTTACCTGGATGGCCATGCCAACTACCAGATTATTCTCGGTATTCTCAATGCCGATGACTACGAGGCCGCCCTTGCCATCACCCCTGGTCAAGGCTGCTATTACTACGCCCTGCGCGGTCAGGGCACCTTTAAAGGCCACCTTACCGACGCCCTGGAGGACTGCCAACGCATCACCGTGAACAACCCCACTCCGGCCATTTGCCTGGGCTGGCAGATGGGCGACTTGGTGCCCCTCCTCAGCGACCGTTACCGGGTCTTCCACACCAAGGCCGACTATTCCAAAACCCAGCCCATTCCCAACTTCAATGGGCTACTCAGCGGCGAGTTGGCCGGGGCCGTGCTGGCCAGAGGGCAGTTCATCGATGGAGCCGCCATCGCCTTTATGGCCCAGGAAATGGGGCACATTGCCACCACCTTCAGCGGCGACCCACCGCCCCCCCTCCACACCTGCGATGCCTACCAGCGGCCTGGGATGGTCGTGGCTGCAAACCCAACCATCCACAGCGATCTCCTAGCCGCCCTTGCCAAGATTTAACCCCAAACCCGCACTCAAAAACCCCGATTCCCTACCCCAAAAACCGTAGGGGCGAGGTCTCCTCGCCCACCCATACCGGGGTCAAGTACCGGGGTCAAACCAACCGGATTGGATCGGGCTAACCCAGCAGCGCCTTGGCACGGGCCACAAAGTTCTCAGCGGTGAGGCCATTCAGGGCCATGATTTGGCCAGCGGTGGCGGTGGTTTCGCCGCGCTTCCAGGCAAAGGTGTCGCGGGGGGCGGTGCTGCGCAGCATGATGGGTTCTAGCATGGCGCTGGAACCACCCGTTACGCCAATCACCACATCGCCGCCAAACAGCCGCTCGAAGCCAGCATCATCCAGGAAGTGGCTATCGGCCTCAGAGCACATATCCCAGGCCACATCGGTGGGGCGGTAGAGCTGGCGGGGGCTAACCACGGAGACAATGCGGCTGCCGATGCCTGCGCTGGCCAGTTGTTCAGCGGCCTCAAAGACGGGAATCAGGGTCATGTCGCCAATGACGGCAAACACGACGGTCTTTTCACCGGGGGTGGAGGCCAGTTCCACCGCGCCCTCGGCTAGGGCTTGGCGGGTTTGCTCAAAGGTGGTGCGAATGGGCAGGGGCGACTTGCTGGCGGTGATGGTGACGCCCTTGTTGACGGTGCCCAGCGCCCAGTCGTAGCAGACCTGAATGCCGTTGGCGTCGGTGGGGAAGAGGGGGAACACGTTGCCGTTGCGCATCATGCCCGCGAAGTAGTTTTCAACTTCTGGGCGCTGGTGCGTCCAGCCGTTGCGGCCCTGCTCCAACGCTCCTGCGGTAAACAGGGTGATGGTGGAGGGGGTGGGGCGGCGCAGTTCGGCCATCGCCTGGGTGACGGTTTGCCAAATGGGCAGGCCGTTGATGGCAAAGGATTCGTAGGAACACCAGAGAGTGCGGCCTCCAAACAGCGCTTGGGCAGCGGCGAGGCCCGCACAGGCATCTTCGCTGAGGGGTTCATACACCTGGCCCTGGGGCTGCTGGAAGTAGGTGTCGTCGGGGGTGGGGTGAATGATTTTCAGGGCTTGGTTGATGTTGTTGATGCCCGAAGCGGCGTTACCGTCGGCATTGGTCACCACAAAGGTCGCGTCTTTCTGACCCACGTAACCCACCAGGGCACCCATGGCCGTCGTCGCCACTTGCTTGTCGCCTAGGGCATACTCGTTCAGCGGCAGCGTCCCCAAATCCGCCAGGGGTAGCGTTTTCTCGGTAACAGCCACCTTCGCCGCAGGGCCACCCGCCGCCCGTTCGTAGTTGGTGCGCACCAGATTCCAGGCATCGGGGTGCAGGGCGCGGGTCGTGAGGGCGCTGACGATGTAATCCCGCGTCAGGGAATCGCCCGGATAGAGGTTGTGGGACTGGGCACCGCGCTTGTGAACCCCTGCCCCCTTGAGTTGCTTCACAATCAGCACCGTCAACGTGCCGCCCAGGGCCAGTTTGGCGGCTTTGTCCGTGGCTTCTAGCACAGCCTGGGTGAAGGCGAACCGCTGGGGGAAGGAGAAGGCGGTGCTATCGACGTAATCGCTGGGTTGGTTGGCGTCGTCAAAGTCCTTGGCATCGACCAGGATCACCTCCTGGAAGCCGTTGCCGCGCCAGTAGTCGATCATGGCCTGGTTGCTCTTGGTGGAGACCATGCTGTGGTGCTCTTGGCTGTAGCCGTTCCACACCAGGATGGGTAGGAAGTTGGTGGCGCTGGGGTAGGCGGTGTTGAAGTGGGCGATGCTGCTCATGATGTAGGGTTCGCCCAGTCCGCCATCGCCGATGGTGACGGGGAACAGCACCCCAGGATGGAGCTTAGCCCCAGCCATGGCGAAATGTTGACCTTGACCCAGGGGGCCAGCGGGGGCCAGCAGACCCGGAATTTGGCCCGACAGGTGGCCCAGCAACCCGTGGGTTTCCCGGAAGCGGTCGCACAAGTCTTGGACGGTATTGATGCCCATGGCGGCAAGGGAACCATCCAAAAACACGTTGCTATAGAAGCCGGGGGCGTGGTGGCCGACTTCGGTGACGATATTTTTATGGCCCAGCATTACCAGGGAAGCGATGGCTTCGGCAATGCTGGCAAAGCCGCCGGGGTGGCCCGATTCCTTGCTGGCGGTCATTTGCAGGGTGAGGTAGCGCAGGGCGTCGGCGGCCAGCAGGGTTTGGTAGACGGCAGCGGGATCGCTAGGGGAAGCAATGGCGGTTTGTCCAGGGGCAATGGCGGCCTCTTTGCCGTGAACCTCAAAGTCGGGGGGGAGGTCACTAAAGTGCTTTATCCCCTCTACAAAAGCCGGAACCGATTGGGTGGTGGCCGCCGTCATACTCAAACCCCTTAACAAGCGTCAAAATAGGCAAAAACGTTCATTCCTCGGCTGATTTTGACCACGGGAGCCCTGTTTAAGCTCACGGGTCACTGTATACAATCAGCCTAGGTCTGTTTACCATCCTACACAGCGACGGGTAGCCCTTGATCGAAAGGCCCGGTTTTCGCGATAGAAATCCCGTTGGGCGGAGATTGATAGAGATTACAACCGTGTCAGGCTTGCCGTCTTTGGCTCATATTGATAGTGATCGAGCGTTCCCTCCTTAATTTTTTCAATGGCGGCTTCAATCACCCCTAGGGGCAAAAGAAACCACTCCCTGGGCTGCACAGGGATACCAAAACGGTCGGGTAACTGCACCTCCAATCGAGCGGCGTCGAAAAATTTATGGAGTAGGGCTTCTAGCTTGGTGCGGTTGATGTTGGCGAGTTTGAACGTGGCGACAACTTCCACCTCCGCCAGCAGGTAGGTGGGATCTTTTTTGGCATTGGCAATGCGTTTTTTGACATCACCGCCCGTCACGCCAATTTTGTGGATCACCGTCCGGTTTTTGGCGATAAAGGGATCGTCGGATAGACTGCGTAGCACGTAGATGTAGCCCGTGGGTAGATCATCCTCGGCGGTGATGTCTGAAAACAGAGGGCCAAGATCGGGGGTGGTGATGCGGCGACTGGTCTTGTCTTTGTTTAAGGCTCGCTGGAGGGATCGCAGCAGTAGGTTACTCTCGGTGCCGTTGTCGTAGACTACGCGCAGACGCGCATCGGGTCGGCCATGGTCGCCGACAAAAATCTCCCCCATCTCAGCGACTAGAACCGTTTGCCCATCGAGGATAAACAGAGCGCCTGGGTTGACGGCGGCATTGTCCTGGTACTTCAGGGTTTGGCGCACTCCCGATGCCAAGTCCTGCTGCACCTGCTTGAAGATGGGCTTGAATGGTTTGAAGTCGAGGCAGGGGGTGCGCTGGGCGATTTCCTCAGCGGCTTTGATTTCCTGGCGAGATCGCACATGGGTCAGCCGTGTAATGTCGTTCCCATGGCTCAGATCAAGGCCCAGTTCCGCTAAGAGGGCGGCATCATCCAGATCGGGTGTAGCGGGAAAGGCCGTATCAGCCTTGGCCTCTAGGATTCCCTTGGAGTCCAGAGGTGTCAAGAGATCACGGCATTCCGCCGATTCCCGCAGGCGGTCTAGGCGCACAGCATAGAGGCGCTCGAAGATGTCGCGGTCTTCGCCATGCTGGGGTAAGCGGCCCTGCTCGGCCACAAACCGCTCGATGTCTTCAAATCCGGCAATAATCCGTTCTTCCCTAGGGGTACGTTGGGCCGTTGACTTGGGGGCGGTGTCAATGCCCAAATCGGCGAGAAGTTCTAAATCTTCGTCAGTGGTGTAGTTAGCCATCCTTCTCTTCGTTTACTTTGCGTTGCAGGAAGGCCACGCCTTCAGCCATCCGTTTTTCCCAGGGATCGGTGGCGGTGAGAGAGGGCAAGCGGCCTTTCTCCTGTTTAAACCGCAGCGCCCGTTTGGCCAGTTCGCGGGCCTCGTCCACCGTCAGGCTCACCCGCTTGGCCGCGATCACAGCGGCTACTTGCTTCAGCCGTTCTTCGCTCATGGTTTTGGCGAGGATAGCATAGGCTTCGCCAAAGGGATTGATCCGGTCGATCAAATCCATGTCGAGGTCGGTGACGGAGAGGGCAAACCGCTTGACCCCGTCAATCAGGGCCGTATTTTTGCTGGGCTCGGCCTCGTCGGTGCTGCCGGGATTGGCCCCGTCGCTAGAGTCGGGAGAGACCCCATAGGTTCCTTTGGTTTCGCCTACGGCCTGTTTGCCCTGCTGAATCAGGTTGAGGGCGGCGATAGCGTGTTGCCTCACCGCCTCCTGATCCTCTTGCTCCAAATCGGGAAACTTTTCCTGGACAATTTTGCCCATGCGCACCTGGGTCAGTTCCTCCGGCACCAGATCCTCATCAAATAGGCCGCGCTCGATGGTGGGCTTGTCTTGCACAAAGGCGGCTACCAGTTCGGTCAGATCTTCGTGGCAGATGCGCTTAGCTTCTGGGCTTTTGGGTTCTGCCAGCCCACCAATTTCGATCTGGATCTGGCCTGTGCTAGGATTCACCCCCACATTGCACCCTCCGGGGTCGTAGCCCGTTTCGCCGTAGTCAAAGCCGGGGGTGGCTGTGTTCTCCGGGCGCTTGGGCCGAAACTCAAACCGGGGGGCCAGCACTTGCTCCATCAGTAGGCTGGCGGCGATGGCCTTCAGCGTGTCGTTCACGGCCTCGGTCACGGCGGCTTCGGTGGCGTCGGGTTCGGCGATCAGGTTGGTGAACTTGGCGCGGGTTTTGCCGGGGGCATCGCGGGTGGCGCGGCCAATAATCTGCACAATTTCGGTGAGGCTGGATCGGTAGCCCACGGTGAGGGCATGTTCGCACCAGATCCAGTCAAAGCCTTCCTTGGCCATGCCTAGGGCAATGATGAGATCCACATGATCGCGGTTGTTTTTCTGGGTGGGGTCTTTGAGGGCAGCGGCGACTTGATCGCGTTTGCTGGGGTCGTCGTCCACTAGGTCAGCGATTTTGAGCAGGGTGCCATCGGCGGTTTTGACCAATTGAAAGCCCGTACTGGGGTCAACGCCCTGCCATTCCCCCAATTCCTCAATAATGTGCTCAACTTCTTTGATTTTGTCTTTGGTGCTCTCACGGGAGTTGACGTTGGGAATATGCAGGATGGTTTTCTCCTTGGGGTTGAGTACCTGCATAATTTCGTCGGCGTAGCTGCCTGCGTAGAAGTAGTAGCCGATGTCGAGCTGTTTGAGGTATTGGTAGCCGTTGAGTTGTTCGTAGTAGGTGTAGGTAACGGTTTCAAAGCGGGATTCATCTTCGGGGTGCAGCACAAATTCGGCATCGCCGCGAAAGTAGGATCCAGTCATAGCGATAATGTGGGTTTTATCGCGGGCCATCAGTTGTCGCACATGGTCGCCCAGCTTGTTATCGGGGTTGCTGGAAACATGGTGAAACTCGTCCACGGCAATAAGGCGATCATCAAAGACCTCGATGCCAAACTTCTCTACCGCAAAGCGAAAGGTGGCGTGGGTGCAGACCAGGGCTTGATCGTCGCTGTCTAGGAACTTCTTCACCGCATCGACCTTGCCGCCGTTGTCGCCGCCTGGAGCATCGCACAGGTTCCACTTAGGCTTGACCTGCCAATCGGCTTCAAAGCCAAACTGGCTGAGGGGTTCATCGTGGAAGCTAGAGCCAATGGATTTTTCGGGCACCACGATAATGGCCTGTTTGAGTCCTTGGTGTCTGAGCTTGTCCAGGGCGATGAACATCAGTGCCCGACTCTTGCCAGAGGCCGGGGGGGATTTAATCAGTAGATATTGTTCGCCCCGCTTCTGGTAGGCCCGCTCCTGCATGGGGCGCATTCCTAGCTCATTGGATGAGGTAGAGCTACCATCCTTGGCATAGGTGACGGAAACAGATGGGACAGCAGGTGGTTTACTCATAGGTTTCTTTGGGCTAGATGGCAACTTCTGAAAAGTCAATTCCTCGATAAACCTGCTCAATCGGGAACGTTAAATTTACCGATTGTAGTTCCACGCTATCTCCAGATCGAAAGTTGAGGATTTCCCAACGCCCACTAGAGTTTTTGCGATAGAGATCAATCGCGATGTCTTGGGAGCTGACTAACAGATAGTCTTGCAACTGTGGGTTCTGGCGGTAGCGAAAAAACTTGTTGCCTCGGTCATAGGCTTCTGTACTCTCAGAGAGTACTTCAATGATTAAGCAAGGATAGGTGATGTATTGTGTGGTGATTTTATCCCGATCATCACAACTGACACTGGCATCGGGATAGGTGTAGTCGTTGGTGCCGACGATGTTAACTCTGCAATCAGAGTTAAAGACGCGGCAACGGCCTTCCGGTAAATGATTTTCTAGTAAGGCGGCACATTTTAAGGCAATTCGACTATGGTTTTGGGTGCCTCCGCTCATCGCGTAGACTTCGCCATTAATATACTCATGGCGGCAGAGCTGTTGTTCTTCCCAAGCAAAGTATTCGGCAGGAGTTAGTTTAGGTGATTGATCGGAAGCTGAAGCCATAGTCTATCCTCTAATTGAAATAGCCTGAATTATGTTGTTATCATTTTTGGTAAATTAACCATCTAACATCTAGCAGAGGCTGATTTTCTCGGCAGCTTCAACTTATATCGATTACCTGATTTGCCATGGCTAAAAACTGAGCGGCGCGATCAATTTGTTCGGTAGCTTGGTCGTGTGTAACAGCATTTAGTTGACCATAGTCACTAGTGGTGCGAAGTTCTTGAGCTTCAATTAAGAAGCGATGAAATTCAGGCGATACTCTCTGAGGTTTCGCAAATTCTCGTCCAAAGGTAGCTATGACCGCAGAATGTTTGGAAAACGAAAGTCCTTCACCTTCTAGAAATGCTTCGGCAATGTAGAACATTGTGTAGTAGGCGCGAGAGATGGCGTATTCTGGATAGCCATTGGCAAGTAGAAGTTTTGCGGCAGCTAGGCTCTTATGGGCTTTTTGTAAGAGTTCTTGTTGCTCGTCAGTCATAGTAGAACTCCTTCTTGGCGAATGTTGCGAAGTAGGGCATTGTTGCGGGTTTGATATTGTATTTCGTCTATAAAGAGGCAGCTAATCACAACGTCATAATGGAGGGAAAGATCGGCTACAATTTTGCCTGTCCGTTTGATTTCTTCGCCAGGATTGATCATGGACTCTAATACAACAAGCACATCAATGTCTGAATCAGGATTTTGATCTCCACGGGCCTGGGAGCCAAAGAGGGTGATGTTTCGCAGATGATCGCCATAGAGGTCAGATAGGTTCTGTTTTAGGTGTTGAAGAATGGCTTGAAGCCTTGGAGTAATCATTTTGCTCCTTTTGTTTTACTTTTGATAGCTTTCTTCGATGATGCCATTATCAATTGATAGGAGAGGCATTAACCACCTAACGTCTAACCACGGCCAACCTCCTCTATAAGTTCTTCTGGTGTGGTTTGAAAAGGGGATACTTCAAATCGGTTAAGGGCTTGAAGAAAAGCTTGACGGCTAATGCCTGCGATTTCGGCAGCTTTGGATTGAGAAACCATGCCAACTTCATGCCATTTGACAACGGCGGCAATGAGCAATTCTTGGGCAAATTCGTATGGGGTGCTGCGAAGGGTAGAGAAGGCACTTTCTGGTAGGTTGAGTTGAATTTGAATCATCATTTTGCTCCTTTGGGTTTGCGGTTAGTGGTCTTTTTCGATGATGTCTGTTGGCTGGTCATTTTGGTGTAAAGCTCGAAGAGTTTTTCTAATCGTTCGGTGTCGTTTTTGAAGCGGCGACCGATGTAGATGCGCTCTAGGGTTTCGTCGTTGCGGTCGTGGGCGTGGCGAACGAGGGGAAATTCGCTATCCATGCGGTTGGGGTCGTACATGTCGGCGATGGTGGCGGGGAAGTAGTGTTCCCGTGCCAGTAAAATCTCTTCGGCGCAGCGGGTGAGATCGGTTTTGTTTTGCTCGGTGAATAAAGGTAGCGGAAACCCGTTGTAACAAACACCTGATGAATAACGAAAATCAGACTTCATTCTGCCAGCAGTTAGAGAAGTCCAAACAATATGTATCTTAGAAGTAAGAATTGCTAGAATATAAAGAGGAGCATCGTAAATTGCTTGTGCTGCATCAGAAATAATAATATCCGCAGGTAAAAGGCCAACAGGAAGAAACTCTCTATGCTCAGATGACACATGTGGCACAATAATACTATTTTGTTTTCCCGTGATAGTTCTCTCAAATCGATGAGGTGTTTCGATTCCTAGCTTTCCTCGTTCACTACCTATTTCTCTATAGTGTCGGATTCGTTTTAGTCTCTCTGATACTTCAGGTATTGATGCAGCAAAATCTGCTTGTTCATCTTCAATCCAAAGACAGTATCTCTGAAGACCGTTTATAAACTCCTTGGAGCCCTGTATGCTGCGGATAATTTTCTTCGCTTCTGGAAAGCCTAGTATCAAGTCATCTTTTTCTTCTGAACTAAGCATAAAATTTGCCTGATCACGGGGAATATTACCCGCAACCATTTCGGGCAGCCCATTAATTGGGTTAGCATGTTTCTCAACAATTACATTTGGGCCATCAACTAAATAAGCATTGATGTTATCAGTCTCCTTTCTTAAATCTCCATCAAAGAGAGATTTCTTGCAAGATGTGATATTTCTAACGCCCACGATAACACAGATGACATTAGCATTTTTACTTGCATTATTTGACCAGTAGAAGCTACGATGTGCATAGAATATTTCTTGTTTTTTATTAAATATTGGTGTCCAAATAAGTGGAACCTGTACTCCTTGACATATTGAATTAGTTGAAACAAAGCCAAATGCTCCCCCAAACAATTCAATATAATCAGAAGCTTTCCAAAGCCATCCTGCAATATAATCAACAGCTTTGACGTTTTTTCGTCCGACTACTAGATTGCCAAGATCATCTTTCTGATCCTGATTTTGAAACTTGTCACCAACATAGGGCGGATTCCCACAAATATACGTCTCTCCCCCCTCATTCTCAAAATCAATCTCCGCCTCGTTTTGGGTTTCTCCCCAAATATCCAAATCTTCCCGCTGCACTTTCACCCCCGTCCCCGTCGGTTGGCAAATGCTCAACCAATCTAGCCGTAAGGCATTCCCGCAGGTAATCCAGTTATCGGCCTTTAGGGGCAAAAACTCTAGCAGGGCTTCCTGTTGTCCTCGATATAGAACATTGCACTGATACTCAGCAATAATCAACGCCAGCCGTGCAATCTCGCACGAAAAATGCCGAATTTCGATGCCCCGAAAATTGGTCAGCGGGATTTCGGTCTTTAGGTCAGGTTCTCCCCTACGGCGGTTAATTTCCGCCTCGATGGCCCTCATTTCCTTGTAGGCAATCACCAAAAAGTTTCCTGACCCACAGGCCGGGTCGAACACTCGGATTCTCGCCATCCGTTTCCGTAGGTTCAGCAGCTTGCGGGGGTTGTCTTCCGCCGCCGCTAGTTGTTCTCTCAGGTCATCCAAAAACAGGGGATTCAGCACCTTCAGGATATTGGGCACACTGGTATAGTGCATTCCTAGCGCCCCCCGCTCTTCCTCGTCGGCCACGGCCTGAATCATGGAGCCGAAGATATCGGGGTTGATTTTTGTCCAGTCCAGGTTGCCGACGTGCAGGAGATAGGATCGGGCGATGCGACTAAACCGGGGGACTTCCACACGGCCTGAAAACAGCCCCCCGTTGGCGTAGGGGAACTGTCTAGCCCAGTTGCGAATGCCTGCCGCCTGCCGCTCCTGATCCGGAATGCTCATGGCCCGAAAAATTTCCGCCAGCACCTCATGGGTGTTGCTAGAGTCACTGGCGCTCATCTGGGCGACGGTGTGGGTAAAGAGACCTTCGGTGTGGAAGATGTTGGTGTCTTCGGCAAAGAAGCAGAAGATCAACCGCGCCATGAAGTGATTCATTTCCTCCCGGCGCTCTGCGGTATCCCAATCCGGGTTCTCCTTCAGCAGTTCAATATAGAGACGGTTCAATCGGCCCGTTGCTTTGATGTCAAAGGCATTCTCCCGAATTTGCCGCACCGTCGTAATTCCGGCCAGGGGCAGGAAAAAGCCGAAATGATCCGCAAAATCGACATAGGCGCAGGCCACCGTTTCCCCATCCACCAGGTTCTCGGCCTCAAAGGCGTTACCATCCGTCGCCAGGATGAACTTGGCCTTTTGCCGTGCCGTTGCCGGACTTTCGCGCAGGGCCGTTAGGGTGGCCGCCACTGCCCCCTCCGCGCATACCTTGAGGTGAATATTGTTGCGCTGAAGGACTCCGCCAATGTCAGACTGGTTGGAGCTACCACTTCTCAGCCGCTTGAGGGTGGTGGATTTGTTGCCAAAGGCCTCTAGAAAGGCAAAGGGAAACTCCGCTGGATCAAAGGGGGCTTCGGCCAGTCGGGAGACGGCGGCTTCGATTTCGACGGCATTCATAGGCAGACTCGCATCGGGCATGGCCCATCACCGGGCCTTGGGGCACCGGGGGCCGCATTTCCCCTAGGGTAGCGCTAGATCAGGCGAATCCAGTAGCGGTTGCGGCCTCGGCGTTTGGCTTGGTAGAGGGCGGCATCGGCGGCGGCGATCAGTTCCTCTGGGGCTTGTTCGGGGTTGGGTACTACGCTGGCAATGCCTATGCTCACGGTTAGGTAGTCGTTAACCTGGGATTTGGGGTGGGGCAGTTTCAAAGCGGCGACCTCCCGATGGATGGCCTTAGCCACGTTTTCGGCCCCGGATCGGTTGGTGTTGGGCAAAATGACGCCAAACTCTTCGCCCCCGTAGCGGGCCAGGAGATCCGCCGACCGTTTCACCGCTTGGTTGGCGGCTTGGGCAATGGCAGTTAGTCCCTCATCCCCCTGCTGGTGGCCAAAATGGTCGTTGTAGGGCTTGAAATAGTCCACATCAAACAAAATTAGCGAGAGGGGCCGCTGTTCCCGCACAAGGCGCTGCCACTCCTGCTGGAGGTATTCATCGAAGCGGCGACGGTTGGAGATTTGCGTGAGGCCATCCAGGGTGGCGAGGCGCTCTAGCTTTTCGTTGGCGGCATGGAGGGCGGTCTCCATCTGCTTACGGTCGGTGATGTCGATGCAGTTGCCTACTACACCGTTGACGTTGCCATCGGTATCGCGGAAGGGATTGATTAAAATCTGGTACCAGCGGCTCACCCCGTTGACATCGGCGATTTCCTGTTCCGATTGGTAGGGTTCCTGGGTTTCCATCACCCATTGGTTAATCCGGTGGCTTTGCTCGGCCTCCTGGGGAGAGACATTGGGGTTCATCTCCACATCGCGCTGGCCCAGCATGGCGTCGGGGGTCATGCCGTGGAGGGCGGCGCTGGCCTGGTTGGCAATTTGGATACGGTTCTCCCGATCCTTTACCACAATGATGCTGGGGATGCTGTCGATGACGTTCTGCAAAAACTGCTTTTGGCTGTCCAGGGCCGCTTCGGTTTGCTTTAGCTCCGTCACGTCCCAAAACACCCCCTGCATACCCACAATGTGGCCATCGTCGTCGTAGAGGGGAGCTTTGCACACCTGAAGGTAGCCCCGGCCCGGTCGATCCACTAGGGCATAGGTTTCCACCTTATTGATCGTCTGTCCGGTGGTCATCACCCACTCGTTATCCTCGGTATAGCGCTGAGCCATGGCAGCGGGAAGCAGGTCGAAGGTGGTTTTTCCTAGGCAATCCTCCAGGGAACGGCCCACCTGCTTGAGGTAGGCGGGGTTGGCAAAGGTGAGGCGCTGTTGTCGATCTAAACGATAGAGCCCGTGGGGCAGCACCTCCGTTAGGGATCGGTAGAGGGTTTGGCTTTCCCGTAGAGCTCCTTCGGCCTGCTTGCGCTCGGTGATGTCTCGCACAATGATCAGCACCTCATCCGCGCCACTGGCCACCAGACGAGCTTCCTCGTGTCGCCAGCCGTTCGATGTCTCAAAGCGATATTCGTACTGCTGGGGCTGTCCCGTTTCCAGGGTGAGATGGATGTAGTGCAGCCGCTCCACCGCCATAGCCGGAGGGAGAACTTCCGTCAGGGTACGACCAATTTGGGCGTGGGGAGACGCCACCAGCACCACGGAACCCGCACTCAAAATATCGAGGCAGATGCCATCGCGGCTGTAGCGGATCAGGAGATCAGGAATGGCCTGGAGGATAACGCGCTGGGTAATTTGGGCCTGCTCTAGGTCGTGGGTGCGCTGGGCCACCATCGCCTCTAGGGTGTGATTATAATCCGTCAAGACCCGCTGGGCCTGCCGATGGGTGCTGAGGTCTTGGCAAGCGGCCACGGCAAACTCGACCTGCCCTGCCCCATCAAAAATGGGCGTACTGGCCATCTCAATGGGGATTCTCTGATCCCCACGCTGGAGAACAATATCGTCGGCCCAAGCTTTTTCCCCGCGCAGGGATTGGGTAATGGGCAAGGCTTCAAGGGGGTAGGGGCAACCGCCATCGGCATCGTAGGCCGTAAAGGTATCCGCCAAGCCCAGGGGGGAGCGCGAGGGTAGATTGTCTAGGCCCAAATCGTCTAGGCCCAGGAGTTGACGGGCTTCGGTACTGGCAAACACCATCTGACCACCCCGGTCATAGACCACAATGCCCAGGGGAATTGCATCCAAAAACTCCCGCCACCGTTCTTCGTGGGTGGTCAACACCCGGTTTTGAGGCGGAGACCATGGGTTCTGGGTCACCGTCTGGGTGGCCTTCAGGGTCTGAAGCGATTGCCAGAGTCGATCCACCGCCACGACCCCCAGCCCCAGAGACAAAACGAGAACCCCCAGGCTCAGAACCCCTAGGAACGGCCAAGCTGGAGCGTGGCTGAAAACAACGATTAGCCCCACCACTGCGGCAACTTGGAGCCCCAAAACAAGCCGAAGCAGCAGCCGAAGCGGTATCCAGGGAAGACGGGGGCTCAAGCGCCCAGGCGTAGGAGGATTTGGCACGGGTAGGAGCGGCGAGAGAGTTTTCAGCAAAGCACCCTAAACCTTTAGTTTTAAAGCCTATGGCGCGTCCTATCGATAGCAATCTCAAGGTTGTCGCCCTGCGCCGTAGGCCTCATCAAATCTGTCCCCACCGCTGACGGTGATCTAGCGCATTCCCCCGTCCGCCCAACTCTGAACCGGGATCCCGTCTAGGATGAGCCACCGCCGCCGTAGGTTGCCGAATCAAGCCAAATTGCCTGGGAATAAGCCTTAGCCTCCCCTTAACCCTAGCTTGTCTCTTCCCTGCCATGATAATGGAGGTCTCTAGATCGGTTCTACTTTTCTCTATACCGCCCTGCCCGTCGCGTCATTCTGGATATGTCCATGGCTAACCTATCTGAACCTAGCGCCACCACCAGCATTGCCCTCAAGGCCGAGCGCCTCAGCGTCTACTATGGCTCCACCCTAGCCGTGCGCGATGTTAACCTCGATATCCCCACCCGCGAAATTGTAGCCTTCATTGGCCCCTCCGGCTGTGGCAAAAGCACCGTATTGCGCTGCTTTAACCGCATGAACGACCTCATCTCCGGTGCCCGCGTCGAGGGTCGCATTACCTTCCATGGCGAGGATATTTACCAGCGCCAGGTGGATCCGGTTAGCCTGCGTCGTCGCATTGGCATGGTGTTCCAAAAGGCTAACCCCTTCTCCCAGTCCATCTACGAAAATATTGCCTGGGCCGCTCGCATCAATGGCTACCAAGGCGACATGGACGAACTGGTGGAAACCTCCCTGCGCAAAGCCGCCGTGTGGGACGAAGTGAAGGACAAACTGCGCGATAGCGGCCTCTCCCTGTCTGGTGGGCAACAACAGCGCCTCTGCATTGCCCGCGCTATCTCCATCCAGCCCGACATTGTGTTGATGGACGAGCCCTGCTCCGCCCTCGACCCCATCTCCACCATTAAGGTCGAAGAAACCATGCAGCAACTCAAGCAGGACTACACCATCATCATCGTCACCCACAATATGCAGCAGGCTTCGCGGGTGTCCGACCGCACCGCCTTCTTCAATGCCGAAGCCACCGACCAGGGCGGCAAAGTGGGCTTTCTGGTGGAATATGACAAAACCGAGGTGATCTTCAACCAGCCCCGCGAACAATACACCCGCGACTACGTTTCTGGACGGTTTGGCTAGGGCGGGCATGGGTCTAGGCCAAACCCTAGGCCGCAGTCAGGCGGATGAGGGTAACCTCTGGGGGACAACGCCACCGCCCTGGGGCATAGGTGCCTAGCCCTCGGTTGACGTAGATCCAGCCGGGGTTAGCCCGATTGTGGGGCACCGGGTGTAGCCCCGCTGCCCATTCCCAGTGGGCTATGGTCTTAATTTTTCCGTGGTTGGGGCCGAACAAAGGCAGCAGCCCAGCGATCCCTTGGTGCCATCTATCCAACCGGGCGGGCACAAGACCCAGCCCCGGCGCCACAATTTGGCCCCCGTGGGTGTGGCCAGAAAGCTGAAGATCCACCCGCCAGGGCGTCAGGGCATCGGCGCTGTCGGGCTGATGGGCCAACACCAGGCGCGGCAGGTGGGACGCAATGGTTCCGAATACAACCGAGGGATCAAAATCCCTCGACCGATATTCCGCCAGCCCCACCACCGGAAAGTTTGGCCCCAGGGGATAGACCACCTGATTCCACAACGCCTGAATGCCCACCCGCCGCAGTTCGCGTAGCACCGTGGCCCGGTTGCCAGGGCGATGGTTATCGTGGTTGCCCAACACCGCCACCACCCCACAGCGGCTCCGCAGTTGGCTCAGATGATCCGCCAGGTCGGCCATGGGGGCGGGGCTGCGGGTGATAAAATCTCCAGTCAGGGCAATTATATCGGGCTGAAGCTCGTTCACCTGGGCGATGGCAGCCTGGAGCAGGGGCTTGGCCAACCGCTGACCGTCGTAGTGAAAGTCGGAAAGCTGGGCAATTCGGCATCCCTCCAAGGTAGACGGCAAATCCCGGAGCGGAATGGTGACGGTTTCCAGGGTCAAGGGGCCAACCCAAAGAGGACGCATAGGCCAGGAAGGGAAAGGGAATCAGAAGGGAAAGGGAATCAAGGGATGATTGGGACAACGCCCATTACCGTAACATCCACCCATCGTTGCGGCCACGTCAATGGCTGAAGTGGATCTCCATCTGGGCAGTTCCTAGGCCGTGGCCTAAAATCGTGGACAGCCCTCTGCTCCCATCGAAAGGTGTCCCTATGCCTGTCACCATCACCCAGCGCAATGGCCTATTCAACGAAGCGGCCTTTACTCGTCCTGACCATGGGGCCGAGTTGACCTGCTCCATTCTGGTGCTGGGTGGTTCTACAGCAGCCTACACCACAACCCTGATGGCCCTGCGGCTGAATTTGGATGTGTGCCTGGTGCAGCCCCAGGCTGTGGTGGGCGGGCAGTTTACGGCCCAGGCGCTGCCCGCTTCGGATGATGGCGATTTATTGCGGGCCAAGGCAACGCTTCAGACCGTGGAGGGGGAGCGGTTTGCCATTTCTAGAGCCCAGCGGGAATTTCGGGAACGGCAGCGGGAACTTCAGCCCGTGGCCCAGCGCAAGGTGGAAAATCCGGGGGGCGGCTGGGTCAGTCCGTTGGCCACCACCCCGGTGGTGGCAGCGACGGCGATGAATGAGGCGCTGATGCCCTACCTGCGGGACAGGCGGCTGACCCTGATTCCCTTGGCGGAACCTGTGGAGGTAGTCTTCGCCACCGATGGCCCCCACCCCAAGGTGACGGGGGTGGTCTGTCGCGATACCCAAACGGGCCATCCCTTCACGGTCAACGCCAAGGTGACGGTGGAGGCGACGGACTTGGGCGACCTACTGGAGGTGGGCCAGATTCCCTCCCGCGTAGGGCAGGAGGCCCGCCACGAAACCGGAGAGGCGATTTTGCCGGAGGACGCTCGGCCCCAGTGTCAGCAGTCGATTACCTGGGATGCAGTGGTGGAATGTGCCAAGCCCGGTCAAGGAACGCCGATTCACGCACCGGAGGGCTATGGGCAGGCCAGTTGGCTGAATATCCAGGAATTTACCGCTAACTTTTGGACGAAAAACAGTAATAACTGGAAAAAATGGGAGTTTTTCAGCGACTTTGGCATCTTTCGCTATCGTCGTCTGTATCGGGTGAAAAGCCACGACAAGACCGTGACCCCAGGGGATGTGGCGGTGATTAACTGGGGCACCTCCAGCGATCCAGAGCGGGCCTTTCGCTGCGGCAACGACTATCGCCCCGGCCGCCTGGTGGGGGTGAGCCGCGAAGAACGCCAGCAGCACCTTCAGCGGGCAAGGCAGCGCACCCAGGCTTACCTCCACTATTTGCACAGCCAGGACGGCATCGACCTCAAACCCAGGGGCGACCTCACCTGGACAGGGGATGGCCTCGCCCTAGAGCCCTATATTCGCGAAGCTCGCCGGGGCATAGCCCTCACCACCATTCGCCACGAGGATGTAGCCGAAAGCTTTTTCCCCAACCGCGCCAGAGCCCGGTGTTTTGACGATTCTGTCGGCATCGGCCAATACCACTACCTCGACCTTCACGGCAACGACGCCCAGGGCCACATCACCCCCAAGGGCAAGGATGTGATTGCGCTACCCTTCACCCTGCCCCTGGGTGCCCTGGTGCCCGCAGAAACCGACGGCCTGATTCTCTCGGCCAAGAGCATTGGCACCACCCACATGACCAACGCCGCCTACCGAATGCACCCGGTGGAATGGGCTATTGGTGAGGCCAGCGGGGTGCTAGCGGCCTTTACCCTGTGGACGGGGCTGAATCCGAGAGATTTGGCCAGAGAAGAACGCCATATCCGCAAAATTCAGGGACTGATGGCCCGCAACGGTATCCCCCTGTTTTGGTTCAACGACATTGACCACACCGACCCCGACTTTGAGCCGATTCAGGTGATGGCCACCGCAGGGATTATCCGCAGCGAAAACGCCAACAGCCTTAGCTTTCGGCCCTATGCCACCGTCAACCGAGCCGTGGTGGCCACCGCCTTAGTCAACGTCCTGAAACTGCCCAAATCCAGCCCCAATCAGTCCACCTTCCAGGACGTACCGCTCGACCACTGGGCCTACGACGCCATCGAAACCCTCTACGCCCACGGCATGGTGGCAGGTATCAGCCCTACCCGCTTTGATCCCCATAGCCCCATCACCCGTGAGCAACTTGGCTTTTTGGTCAAACGGGCCATGCCCACCGCCTACGACCAAGCCTTTATGCGCACCCCAACGGATCGCCAATTTCTCCAGCGGCGGGAACTTTCGCGGGTGCTCTATGAAGTATTGAAAGGTCGGTTGGGAATCTAGTGAAAATCTAGGAAAATGTTACTGCCTGGAAGGATTAGAAAAATCGACAGGCTCAGTGTGGGCAAGCAACCATTCTGCTTCAATCAAACTCAATTTTTCCCAACTTTTTTCCCAATATCATGAGGAAAGGCCCGTGAGCAACCTGCGCCGAGCGCTATTTTTATCCCATGGGGGTGGCCCATTACCCCTTTTAGAAGATCCTGCCCATACTGAAATGGTGAACTGTTTAAATACCATCGCCACCACCATCGAGCGACCGTCGGCCATCGTAGTCGTGAGCGCTCACTGGGAAGCCCCTTATCCCACCATTACATCAGGTTCTAACCCAGCGCTCATCTACGATTACAACGGGTTTCCTAGAGAATCCTACGAGATTCAGTATCCCTGTCCAGGGGCACCCGAACTGGCTAACACAATAGCTGAATGCCTGAATCAGGCTAGTTTTTCGGCCCACCTTAACGGCACCAGAGGCTTTGATCACGGGCTCTTTGTGCCCCTAAAAATGATGTATCCAGCGGCGGATATTCCCTGTGTTCAGGTGTCGTTGATAAAATCCTTAGATCCGGCAGAGCATATTCAGCTAGGACGCGCCCTTCGGGGTGTGGCTGATCCGTCCGTATTGGTTATCGGATCTGGATTTTCCTTTCATAATATGCAGGCTTTTTTCAAGTCGGGAACGAACGATGAAAAGGCCATGAATCAAGCCTTTGAAGATTGGTTGCTAGACACCTGTTCCAACCCAAACTTGACCGAAGAAGATCGCCATCAACGATTCATTCACTGGGATTCTGCCCCCTTTGCCCGCTATTGCCACCCCAGGGAGGAACATTTGCTACCCCTGCATGTTTGCTATGGCTTTGCGGCCTCGGCCTGTACCAAAACCTATGCCTTAAATATTCTCAATAAACGAGCCAGCATGTATCTATGGGAAGTGGAGGACACACCGCCATAGCCCAGTCACCGAAGCATCTTGAGGTAGGATAGATGAGCAACCCATAACCTTTGTAGGATTGGGCTTTGGTGGGCTAACGCAAGGCCCAAGGATGCCGAGCTTTTGCCTAGTCAGGATTCGTGCTGGTTGACTGACAAAAGTTTATGGCCCACCCTGACGGGAAGCAAGCTACACCCCCAACCCCTCTCCCTATGGGAGAGGGCTTTCGAGGATCTGGCTAACAAGCTTCGTCAGTCAATCAGGGATTCGTGTTGTTAGCCGTGTTTTTGTATGGTTATGGTAGCCCAAAAATTAGATCAGCTTAAAGCCTTGTTTGCCGAGATGGATCGGGCCTTGATTGCCTATTCCGGCGGCATTGATAGCACCCTCGTGGCCAAGGTGGCCTACGACGTGCTAGGGGATCGCGCCCTGGCGGTTACGGCCCATTCCCCTTCCCTGATGCCGGAGGATTTGGAGGATGCCCGCATCCAAGCGGCGACCATTGGCATCGCCCACGAACTTGTGCAAACCCACGAGCTAGACAATCCCAACTACGCCAGCAACCCGGTGAATCGCTGCTATTTCTGCAAAAGCGAACTCCACGACACCCTGCGCCCCCTGGCCCTAGATCGGGGCTATCCCTACGTGGTGGATGGGGTGAACGCCGACGATTTGGGGGACTATCGACCCGGTATCCAGGCCGCAAAGGAACGGGGGGCACGGTCGCCCTTAGCCGAGATCGGCATCACCAAGCTGGAGGTGCGGCAGATCTCGCAATTCCTGGGCCTGCCCTGGTGGGATAAACCCGCCCAGCCCTGCCTCAGTTCGCGCTTTCCCTACGGCGAAGAAATCACCCTCGAAAAACTGCACCGGGTGGGCCGAGCCGAGCGCTATCTGCGAGATTTGGGCCTACGCAATCTGCGGGTGCGGTCTGCGGGGGATACGGCCCGCATTGAGATTCCGGCGGAGGACATTAAGGATTTCGTGGCGGATAATGACTTAGGTGCCTTGGTGAGCGCCTTCCAGGGTCACGGGTTTACCTATGTCACGCTGGACTTAGAGGGCTTCCGCAGCGGCAAGCTCAACCAAGATCTGCCCCTGGTGCGCTCTTGACCCGCCCTCCATTTTGGCCCTACCTTGGCATTAACCCCAACCCTGCCCCGCATCTAGCCCCTGTCCTTTGCTATGACTTACTTTCTTGCTGGCGACATTGGCGGCACCAAAACCATCCTACGCCTAGTGGATGCCACCGCCGAAGCCACCGCTAAACCCCACGTCGAAACCTGCTACGAACAGCGCTATTCCAGTCAGGCCTACCCCGACTTGGTGCCCATGGTGAAGGAATTTCTCCACACCGTCGCAGACCAGGCCGGACAGCCGCTTCTGCCCGTGCGGGCCTGTTTTGCCATCGCTGGCCCGGTGGTAGACAACACCTCCAGCCTCACCAACCTGGCCTGGTCGCTGGAGGGGGATCGGCTCAAGGAGGAACTAAACCTAGATCGGGTGGAGTTGATTAACGACTTCGAGGCCGTGGGCTATGGCGTGTTTGGTCTTGAGCCCGACGATCTGCACACCCTGCAACCGGGGGACTATCATCCCAGCGCCCCGGTAGCAATTTTAGGGGCGGGCACCGGGCTGGGTCAGGGCTTTGCCGTCAATTACAATGGGCGCTGGCAGGTCTTTCCCTCTGAGGGGGGCCATGCAGACTTTGCCCCGCGCTCGGAGCTAGAATTTCAACTACTGCGCTATCTCATCGACAAGCACCAAATCTCGCGGGTGTCGGTGGAGCGGGTGGTGTCGGGACAGGGGATTGTGTCCATCTACCAATTCCTGCGGGATCGAGAATTTGCCCACGAAACCCCCGAAGTGGCGGCAGCCATTACCGCCTGGGAACGCCAGATTGGCCTCAAAACCAAGACCGTTGACCCCGCTGCGGTGATTTCCCAAGCCGCCACCGAGGGCCATGATCGCCTCTGCCAAAAGGCGATGGAGATTTTCGTCGAAGCCTACGGAGCCGAAGCGGGCAACCTGGCCCTAAAGCTGCTGCCCTACGGGGGGCTCTACGTGGCGGGGGGCGTGGCCGCTAAAAATCTGCCCCTGATGACCGCTGGCCAATTCATGGATGCCTTCTGCCACAAGGGCCGCATGAGTTCCCTGCTCGACAATATCCCAGTTCACATTGTCCTTAATCCCCAAGTGGGCCTCATTGGAGCCGCCCTCAAAGCTGCCCAGGTCTAGCTGTCCAGGTCTAACCCCACAGGTCAATCCCCAATCTGCATTGGAAAACCCCAGTTCCCCCCCGTAGAAGATACTGTCCTGTACTAAAATGTACTATCGGCGGGTTTTTCAAAAAACAAGAGGTGCTGCTGGGGGAGGGCGTCGTCGGTTTTTAGCCAGCGTAGACCCACGGTGGCCATTTCGCGTTTGACCTGGGCTTCGCTCATTTTGTGGAGGCGCTTGATCATCACCAGGGGGTTTTCCGCCCGATATTCCGCCAGCACGACCCGTCCACCGGGTTTGAGGGCGTCCACAATGCCCATCATCATTTCGCGGGGGTAGGCAAATTCGTGGTAAGCGTCCACCATCAAGGCCAAGTCTAGGGTGTTGGGGGGTAGGTTGGGATGATCTTCTTGGCCTAGGACAGGCTCGACATTGGGGATTGGGCTGATCGCGAGTTTTTGGGTTAGCAGATCCAGCATTTCCGGCTGCACATCCACCGCCAACACCCGCCCCTGGGGCACCCGCGCCGCTAACCGAGTCGCAAAATAGCCCGACCCAGCGCCAATGTCCGCCACCACGTCCGTGGGCCGCAAATCCAGGCGATCCACCGCCACCTGGGGCCGTTCCTGCAAGACTCGGCTGGGTCGATCTAACCAGGCCGCGCCCTCATGGCCCATAGTTTTGGCGATTTCTCGACCCAAATACACCCGCCCAATGCCGTCTTGGCTGGGGGAAATGGTTTGATAATCGACACTAGCTGCTAGGGAACCCGTTCCGCAGGCGGTGAGCCAGCCACAGAGGAAAATCACCCCTAACCATGTCTTCAGCCGATTTGCGCGATGCATCCAGGGGGTCATCCCCGCCTGGAACCCAGGTTGAGTTGCCATGGCCCTACGTAATTGCCGTCACCACAAATCCTACCCTGGATTATTCAGAGGCCGCGAGCGCGAAGCTAGGGGATGACCATAACCCCATGGATAAAGATTTGTCCCTCTACCCGGAACTTCGCGGGGGCTTGATGGATCAGTAGATATAGCCTGAAATCATGAAAACCTATGCTGTTTCCCTATCGTCACTGGGCTAGCCGCAAGCCAGTTACTATGCCATCCTCCCCCCCTCGGCGGAGTGCTTCGCTACGTTTCATCGCTGTAGTGGGTTGCGCCCTGATCGGTAATGGCGCGATGGCCCTGCCCCGATTCTCAGCGGCCTGGGGGCAAACGGTGGCCTCCGCCACAGTCACCGAAGTTCTGGATAGCGATCAGGTTTTTATCCAAAGTCGACAGGCCGCCGTTAATAGTGTGGCCCAGCGTCAGCAGCGGGTGCGCACCCAAGCGGCACGCACATCGTTGCGGTTTAATAACGGGGCGGTGGCTCGCTTAGCCCATAACTCTAGCCTGATGGTGGGCCAGTGTGCCCAACTAAATCGAGGAACATTGCTGGTCAATGGAGCCCTCAACGGTTGCTCGACTACCACGATGGCAGGCGTACGGGGCACCCTGTACACCCTAGAGGTCACGGAAGAGGGTGAAACTACCGTTAAGGTCTTTGAAGGGGAAGTTTTGGTGGGCCAGCGTCCAACGGATCTTGCCCCTGATGAAGGGCTTATCCCCGATGCGGATGTTGATCCTGATGAGGACGCCGAGACTAATCCGGCCTCCGATGCCGATGGCAACGAGCTAGATGAAGATGGGCTGAAGCAAGTCTTCGATCAGGGTGATCCAGCCACACCCACGGAGGATCCCCAAAACCCTAGCCACAACGATAACGTCCCTGAGTTTCAGATCGACCTGAGCAATCCCAGTGGGGATGACGGCACGGTTGAGCCCACTGAAACGGTTGAACCTACCGAAACGGTTGAATTTAACCCAGACACCGTGCTGGTCATTAGCGAAGGGCAGCAGGTGATGATTAACGCCGAGAGTGATCTAGCGGTGATTAGCCGCCTCACCGTTGACGACTTCATCAATTTAGTAGAAGGGCCGTTAGTTCAGGGCTTTAGCAATCTGCCAGGAATCAGTGACCTCCAGAGCGCCTTCCATCGGCTATACCCCACGGTGCCATCCCTACCCCCGATTCTATCGGCACCATCCCTCATTATTCCTCAGCCGCCGATCAATCCGCCTACCTCGCCCACCTATCCACCGATCTCCCCTGGCCCCTTCTTCTAATCCCTGATGAACGCAGATAATAGGGCGATAAGGCGAGGTTCGGTGAGATGACATCCGAGCCATGGGCCTAAGTTCCTTGCTCCCAGGCTGTAGGTGCATCTCATCGATCAGGGACTCGCCATATTTACGTAACCTTAATCTATTCTCGGTGTGGCCTTAAGCTCTAACCGTCATGATGAGAGACCATTGTGGTTTGGCTGGCGGACAAGGGAATGGGGCTGTGTTGAGAAATGCCTTGGGTTCACCCCATCATGCTCAGGAATCTGAGCGAATTCTGGTCATTGATGACGAAGATTTGATCCGCGAGACCGTTGCCATGGCTCTCACCGATGAGGGCTACCAAGTGGTCATGGCAGAATCGGGGCAACAGGCGGTGGAACTGATGTTTCCGACCTCCAGCCAAAACGCTCTACGGGTCGATCTCGCCATTGTTGATCTCATGCTGCCGGGGGTAAACGGGCTGGATCTCTGCCGAATGATGCGGCATCACCACATGGAGATCCCAATTTTGATTCTCAGTGCCCGAGGATCGGAACTTGACCGCGTGGTGGGGCTAGAGGTGGGAGCCGACGATTATCTGCCCAAACCCTTTGGCATGAGGGAACTGATTGCCCGCTGTCGAGCCTTGCTGCGCCGCTATCAGTGGAGCCCCTCAACGGTAGGGAACTCCATCCTAGCCTGCAAAGACATCGTCCTTTACCAGGAAGAACTGCGGGTGGTCGTAGCGGGGCAGGAGGTGGCCCTCTCGCCCAAGGAATTTCGGCTTTTGGAGTTGTTTATGCGTGCCCCCAACCGGGTCTGGTCGCGGGAAGATCTCATCCAAGCCGTGTGGGGTGACGACTTTATGGGAGATCGCAAAACCGTCGATGTTCACATCCGCTGGCTGCGGGAGAAAATCGAACCCGACCCCAGCCATCCCCAATACATCATCACGCTACGCGGCTTTGGCTATCGGTTTGGTTAGGCCCAGCGAATGGCTCCCATGCTCTCTGCTGCAATGCGCTAAAGAGCATGGGAGTACGAGGCGTAGTCCATCGTAGGTCTTCCCGCTTGAATCCTTTGGGGGCAAGCCTCAGGCTTTTTAGGAAACCGGATTCAACGGATACTTCTCGGCCAAAAACAGGCGGGCCTGTTCGCGGTCGTCGAAGTGGATTTTTTCGGTACCGAGGATCTGGTAATCCTCGTGACCTTTTCCAGCAATGAGAATCCCATCTCCCGGCTGAGCCATCTGAATCGCCATTTGAATGGCCTGGGCGCGATCACCAATCACCGAGTCTGGCCCCAGTTCCGCTGGAATGCCTGCCACCACGTCCTGCAAGATTTGTTCTGGATCTTCAGTGCGGGGGTTATCGGAGGTGACCACCACCACATCAGCCAAGTCGTAGGCAATCCGGCCCATCTGAGGTCGTTTGGTGCGATCTCGATCGCCGCCACAGCCGAAGACGCAGATTAGCCGACCAGGCACAAAGGGCCGCGCCGCCAGCAGAGAATTTTTGAGACTGTCCGGGGTGTGGGCATAATCCACAATCACGCTGACGGGTTGATCGGGGGCAATTTTCACCTGCTCCATCCGCCCCGGCACGCCACCAAAGCTGGGTAGCACCGCTGCAATGGTTTCGAGGGAAACCCCCAGATGTAGGGCTGTCCCAACGGAAGCCAGCAGGTTTTCGAGATTAAACTGTCCCACCAAGGGTGAGCTAAAGGGCACCGTTCCTGCCGGAGTTTTCAGCATCCCCGTCACCCCATTGGCCTGATAGGTGAGGTCGCCTGTGTAGAGGTCAGCGTCAGGGTTTTGGGTGCTGTAAGTCCACACCCGGTCGGCGGCAAGTTGCTCTGCCAGCCGTTTACCGTAGGGCGTATCGATGTTCACAATCGCCCGTCCGGCCAAGTAGTTTTCGCCAAACAGCAGCGCCTTGGCGTTGAAATAATCCTCCATATCCCGGTGATAGTCCAGGTGGTCTTGGGTGAGGTTGGTGAACACCGCCACCTCGAAGGGGCAACCCCACACCCGCTTCTGGGCCAAGGCATGGGAACTGACTTCTAGCACCGCATAGCGACAACCTGCATCCTGCGCCGCCGCCAAATCTGCCTGAAGCTCCACCGCAAAGGGAGTCGTGTAGAGGGCCGTTTGCTGATGGCCGGGCCAGCGACTGTAGAGGGTGCCCAGTAGGGCCGTGGGCTGTTCCGCCGCCTTTAGCAAATGCTCGATTAAATGGGTTGTCGTCGTTTTGCCGTTGGTGCCCGTCACCCCCACCAAGCCCATTTTCTGAGCGGGTTGGCCGTAGAATGCCCCTGCCACCGCCGCACAGGCTAGGGCCATATCCGTCATCGGCACCACGCAGGCATTCCCCTCAGCGGGCCGATTTTGCAAGGCTGCTTCTGAAACGAAGGCCGCTACTGCCCCCGCTTCCAGTGCACTGGGCCAAAATTCGCCGCCATCCACCCGCGTCCCCGACATCCCAATAAAGACATCCCCTGGCTGGCAGGCGTGGGAATTGGTGGACAGTCCCTTCACCTCGCAATCCCCCTGCTCGGCGGATAGCTCAAACCCTGGTGCGATCAATCCTGCGGGCAAGGTTTCAAGCAGTTGGCGCAGATCCATGTCAGCAATCCCTCACATCACGGAAGTTGACCTATTCTGCCCTATCTTGGCCTAAATAATTCTGTATCAATTGTTCCACCCTGGCCTGGGGTGCCCTGGGCGACAGGCGCGGCAGGGGAATTTCTGTGGTGCCTGCTTCCCCCTCTTGCACCTGGCACAGCACCGGAATTTCGTACTGGTAGCGCTGAAACCAGTCCTCGCGCTGGGTAATGTCCCGCACCTCCAACTCAAAATTGAGATGACTCGCCGCCACCAACTTTTCCTCCAAGCCCTCACACAGATGGCATCCCGGCTTGCTATACAGCACAAATTTCATCGCTATCCCTCACACGAAACACACCGTAGGGTAGGCACCGCCCACCATCACCTGCCCCGGACGGTAGGCAGGGCGGCCACACCCCTACAACTCAACCATTCACCATGCCCTACCCCGAACGGAGGTCGAGAAGACCATGCCCCTAAAGCCCAAGCCGATTCTCCACCGTGCTCTAGCCCAGATAGAGAGGGAGAGGAGGCCATGCCCCTACAACGGTATCGCGCTCTGCCTCCTAACGCTTGATCCTGACCTATAGCTTTCGCTCAATCACCTCAATGGGGGGCCATTTAACTTGTCCACCGTAATCCTCTATGATGGAGGCGAGGTGTAGCCTTCTTACTTAAACCAGGTGAATAAGTCTCTTAAGCTTAGTTTTAGACTGTTCCAAACATTTCGTAATACATCATCGATCTATCCTAAGATTGATGGGTAAGGCTACCTACCCCAGGGTCTTCCGGCTAGGGCTTCACCAAGGCCGTTGGCATAGCCAGATCTTCTGACTTCGCCATCGCCCCGAACCTTCCATTAGCGGGAATGTGCCCAAGCACCTGAAACGATTGGCCGAATCGACGGGTTGCTGAATCGACTAGATCGATGGCCTAACGGCGAGAACACATTAGGAGGATTTTTATGGCTCTTGTCTCTCTGAGGCTACTGCTGGATCACGCGGCTGAGAACGGCTACGGGATTCCGGCGTACAACGTCAACAACCTGGAGCAAATTCTGGCCATTATGAAGGCCGCCGAAGAAACCGATAGCCCTGTGATTCTACAGGCTTCTCGCGGTGCCCGTTCCTATGCTGGCGAAAACTTCCTGCGTCACTTGGTGATCGCGGCGGTGGAAACCTACCCCCACATCCCCGTGGTGATGCACCAAGACCACGGTAACTCCCCCGCCACCTGCTACTCCGCCCTGCGCAACGGCTTCACCAGCGTCATGATGGACGGCTCTCTGGAAGCCGACGCCAAGACCCCCGCCAGCTTCGAGTACAACGTCGCCGTCACCAGCGAAGTGGTGAAAGTGGCTCACTCCATCGGCTGTAGCGTAGAAGGCGAACTGGGCTGTCTGGGTTCTCTGGAAACGGGCCAAGGCGAAGCCGAAGACGGCCACGGCTTTGAGGGCACCCTCAGCAAAGACCAACTGCTGACCGACCCCGACGAAGCGGTTCAATTCGTGGAAGCCACCCAGGTGGATGCGCTGGCCGTTGCCATCGGCACCAGCCACGGGGCCTACAAGTTCACCCGCAAGCCCACCGGCGAAATCCTGGCCATCAGCCGCATCGAAGAAATTCACCGTCGCCTGCCCAACACCCACCTGGTGATGCACGGTTCTTCCTCCGTGCCCCAAAAGTGGCTGGATATGATCAACGAATACGGTGGTCAAATTCCCGAAACCTACGGTGTGCCCCTGGAAGAAATCCAAAAGGGCATCAAGAGCGGTGTGCGTAAGGTAAACATCGACACCGACAACCGTCTGGCCATCACCGCCGCTATCCGTGAAGCCGCTGCCAAGGATCCCTCCAACTTCGATCCTCGCCACTTCATGAAGCCCTCGATCAAGTACATGACCGAGGTGTGCGCCGAGCGTTACCAAGCCTTTGGCACCGCCGGAAACGCCAGCAAAATCAAGCAGCAGCCCATCGAAGTCTACGCCGTTAAGTACGCTAAGGGCGAACTCGATGCCAAAACCGCTCAAACCGCTGCGGTCTAGTCCGTTAGCCGATTAACCTACACCCAGGACAGTGACCAGAGTTGAGAACTCTAAAGCCACTGCTTCCTGAGTGAATCCAAAAAGCCAGGGAGTGTTTACCATTCCCTGGCCTTTCTATTGCTCAAGGTATAGTCGCTTTTGATAAGAACGAGACAGCTTGATCGGCTAGATCTTGCAGATCGGAGTCTCGGTAGGACAATCTAGGGGAAGTCGTCTTGCCCCTAGCGCCTGATGCCCGCGCCCTACAGTGTCGATTTCCGTCTGAAAGCCGTGTTGTCTAGGATGACGGCCCCCGAATGCCCAAGCCTTCCCGTACTTATCACGACCCACTCCATGGGGCGATTACCCTCCACACGAGCGACCCTGAAGAGGCGTTGCTGATTCGACTGATTGATACCCCGGCCTTTCAGCGGCTGCGGCGGATTCGGCAATTGGGGCCAGCCTACCTCACCTTCCACGGGGCAGAAAGTTCGCGCTTTACCCATTCCCTAGGGGTGATGGCCCTGGCCCGCCGTGCCTTTGACCCGCTGGTAATCCGCTACCCTCATTTGCGCCCCCACCGGGCCACTGTCCTCTGTGCCGCCCTGTTGCATGATATTGGCCACGGCCCCTTTAGCCACACGGCGGAGGAAATTTTTGGCCTGCACCATGAGCATTGGACCCAGCGCATCATCCAGGAAATCCCTGCCATTCGCGACCCGCTGCACCAGTATTCCCCCGGCCTGATCCCCAGTTTGCTCCAGGTCTATACCCACACCCACCCGGTGCCACTGGTGTGGCAGTTGGTCTCTAGCCAGTTGGATTGCGACCGTCTAGACTACCTGCTGCGCGACAGCTACTCCACCGGGGCCAGCTATGGGCGGCTAGATCTTGACCGCATCTTGATGGCGTTGGAACTGGAGCCGGACAGCAACCGCCTGGTGGTGGCCCACAAAGGACTTTCCGCCATTGAGCATTACCTGATGGTGCGTCACTTTATGTATGCCCAGGTGTATAACCATCCCAAAAATATTGCGGCGACTTGGCTGCTCAAATGTGCCTTCCACCGTGCCCGCAGCCTCCATCAATGGGGGCAGCTCGCGGTGGATGATACCATGGCGGCGTGGCTGCAATCGGCCCAAGTTCCCCTCAGCCTCGGCACCTATCTAGCCGCCGATGATCTGGTGCTGAACTACCACCTCCAGCGCTGGCAATGGGGGGGCGATGCGCTACTGGCGGATCTCTGCCGCCGTTATCTGGATCGAGATCTGCTGAAAACCTTGGAAGTCACTCGTTTGTCAGCGGATCAGCAGCAGACCTTCCTGACCCAAGTGCAAGCCCACCTGGATCGTCAGGGGCGACCGGGTCACACCTACGCCACCCTAGAACACACCTGGAGCCGAGGCTACACCACCTATCAACAGGGTATCCATATGCATGTGGATAATGCCTTTACCGACATCAAAGACCTGTCGCCCCTGGTGAGCACCCTCAGCCAACCCTCGGAGCGCATCTGGCTGATCTATCCCCGCGACATTCAGCCCTGGGTGCAGGAGCACTATGCCGCCTACTAGGGGTTGGTAGCGGCTGGCGATAGAGGGCCAAATCACGACAGGGTGGGTTAAATATAGCGGGTGAGGTTGATGCGGTAACGTTCCTTTTTAGTGACGACTACCTCGCCGATGGAGAGCCGTCCTTTGCCGCGAATGGCCACCAGATCCCCTGCTGCCAAGGTATGGCTGGGTTGGGTGATGGTCTTCCAGTTGACCCGCACATCGCCAGCGGAAATCAGATCGGCCATTTTGCTCCGCGACATACCAAACCCCGCCGAGGCCACTGCATCCAGGCGCAGGGAGGCTTCCACGGTGGTCAGTTCCTTAGTTTTGGGGGGGCGCACCTTCAGTTCCTCCCAGGGAATCACCTGGGTTTTGACCGGAACCGACCGCACCTGGGTGAGGTGGAGGGTGAGGAAGTCCGCCAGTTCGGGCACCACAATGGCCTGGGCACCCCTCTCGCCCAGCACAATGATGTCGCCCACCTTGTCGCGCACGAGGCCCGTGCCCAACAGCGAACCCAGGAAATCCCGATGGGTGGCGGGGTCAAACATAAAGTTTCCGGCCATGCTCACCAGGGCCAGGGGAATGGGGTTAGCCTCCAGGTCTAGGGGCAGGTCGCTGCGGGCAATGGCGAGGCGCTGCCGTTCCGCCTGGGGATAGCCGCCCCAGCCCAAAATGTGAACATCCGTGAGGCGCTGAAAGACACCCTCCGCCTCCATCCGCTCCGGCGGCGAGAGAAAATCGGTGACAACCACCTCCCAGGTTTTGATGGCCTGCTCCGCCTGATCCAAAAGACGGGCCAGACAGTCGCGGTTTTCAACGGATTTCAGCAGGTCATCCTTGGGCAGCATGGGCACACAGGGGCATTAGCAAAGGGGCTGTGTTTACCTTACCGTCATGGAAGGTGTGATGGCTGGAATCAGACGGTCAGGGTTGGTGCCTTCGGGGTACCGACGTAGTACCTGGTGCTACCTGGTGGCCAGAACCTGGTTGCCTGACACATCTCCAAAGTAGGTTGGGTGCAGCGAAGCGGAACCCAACACTTACCGAGAATTTTGGGCTTGTTGGGTTCTGCTATCGCGCCACCCAACCTACGAGAAATCAAGGCTTTTCAGCGTTGTGTCAGTCAGTCAGGGCCAGAACAGTCTGACTGGGCACCAGGCCAGGAACTCATCCATTCTACGATTTAGCCCAAGGCTATCGCCCCATTGGCCCCGTCGGCAACACCGCCTTTTTGCACGGGTCACCTCCGTCTTTGGCATTTATCGCCAGCTCTAGGGGGCTGTTCAGAGACCCCACTTCTGTTTAACGAGCGGATCTGCATAATCGATGTATTTTGCATCGCTCCAGGCCTTGTACCGGGTAGTGGAAAAATCCGCATTCACAGCCATAGGAACATAAATAACCGGTAGCTGCTTGCTTTCAGCCGTTTGTTTATAGATGGCCATCCGCGCCTTAGATACACCTGGCTGCTTCTTAGCTACCCGCTTATACTTTCCTTTGCTTACCTCAATTGTGGGAAGACGACCCCCTAACTCCTCATCCGTAAGTTCGTAGGCTACATCAATGGGTGTCCTTGGCTTGACTGGGTTTTCAACGATAAAGATGCCGACTACTTCTGTAGTCTTTCCCGTTGCTCCCTGACCTAGAGCGACGACCTCATTATGTTTTGAAACAATCGGATCCTGTTTAGTTTTTGCAATAAGATCATCGGGTGCTTGTATCCCGATATTAATAAAGAGCCGTGCCACCTCCTTATAAACTTCTACACTATGATGTTGGCTTACAGAACTTTCTGATGCTGCGTCTTCATGGCGGGCCGCAACAATGTTTTCTTTCGGGACTTTTACGATGAAGCCAGAGGGACACCACAACGGCGTTTTATCATTTGTGATAAATGAAATGCTCATTAATGCATTTTTTAGAAGGGATGGATCCTGTAGCATAGTCGTGATATATTCAGGTTCTTGATCATACTCCTGTACTCCGTTTACTAAATAATTGAAGTTATCCTTGTCATGCTGATCTGGGTTAGTAAAGTTAGACTCATCCCAGTCTGTCTGTTCAGAAGCTAGAACGCTATGTATTTCTAGTTTGATTTCATTAAGTAAATTATTGACCGCTACTGAACGACCACGCGTTTCGTGAGATTGTGGGGCATGGCTCTTGGTCTTGGGAACCATTGGTGTCCCCTTTAAGGTTGGTATATTTTCTCCTGCATCTCTATCTTTTTTCAGTTGCCAAGCCGATATAGCCTTGAGGATATTCAGCAAGCCATTCATCTTTAATTGAATATTTGGATAGTTTGTTTTGTTGTAAGTATTGAGGGTTTTACCAATGGCTTTCATTTCCGTGGAACGCCAATCAACTCTAGCCCCAGCTATCTTAGAATTTTTCTTCCACTGCTTTAATTTAGGCAGTGCACGCTGCAAAAGCAGTTGTTCAGATCCCCAAGATGTTTGAGATATTGCTCCTGTGATCTGACTTTTGTTGGCACCAGTTATTTCAGTCTCTTCATGTTTTTGTTGAATAAGCTGACGCTTCATTGACTCCGAGAACATCACACTGTCGGAATCCATCTGTTGTTGCGGATAGCGATCCATAGATTTTCTCTGTATCGCTCTGCCATGCTGCTGCACCACATGGGTCAACTCATGGGCAATCAGTTCTTGTCCGTCTCGATTTCCGGGCTGATACGCGCCCTGACGAAAAAAAATATCTTGTCCGGTGGTAAATGCTTTGGCCTGAATGGAGCGATTGAGTTGATCGGACTGGGTATCGGTATGAACCCGCACACCGCTGAAGTCGGCCCCCATGGCTTGGCCCATTTGCATCTGCAAGGTAGGCGCTAGGGTTTGTCCATTTCCCCTGGCTTGCTGAATTTTAGCTTCTAGGTCGGGCGAAGCATCCCCCTCTACAACTCCCTTGGAGAAGGCTGGCTTCATTTGCAGTTTTACTCCAGTGG
>JBBAWV010000026.1:0-41950 GCA_040396995.1 Nodosilinea sp.
GTGCGGTAAGAGCGCACCAGCAGCATCGAGAGGTGCTGGCTCGGTAAACCCCGGTTGGGAGCAAGGTCGAAGGGGCAAGGGTTGGTCTTTTTCCTGCCCCGTCTTTGCGTACCGCATGAGGCGGCTGGTAACAGTCGTCCCAGATAGATAACCGCCCCCCGGCAACGGGGAACAGAACCCGGCTTATGTCCGACTCCTTCCCGTTTTTTAGCCTCAATGCTTTGTAGGGTGCGTTAGCGACGGCGTAACGCATCCAAGTTTTACAGAACGGTGCGCCTTACTGAGCCAAGATATCGCCCTCACCCCCAGCCCCTCTCCTCCCTGGGAGGAGAGGGGAGCCGGAAAGCTGTTCAAAGTCCCTCTCCCAACTTGGGAGAGAGATTTAGGGTGAGGGCAAAGTCATCAACAGCTATACAGGATGTGTCTTTGGTGCCTTCCCATTCTCTTCAGCGGTGTTTGCAAAAGTTGGGTTTGCCTGCGGATTTAGAGGTGAACTGGGAGCGGCTAGATTTGGCCCTCACCCATGAATCCGCCAACGCCAAAGATAACTACGAACAGTTGGAATTGCTGGGCGATGCGGTGCTGCGACTAGCGGCGACGGAATGTTTGCAGGAGAGTTTTCCGAAGGCGTCGGTAGGGGAACTGTCGGCCCTGCGATCTCAGTTGATTAGCGACCGTACCCTGGCGCAACTCGCAGAGCGACTGGGCCTAGACGCCTATTTGATTACCGATCCCAGCCTGAAGTCCAAAGGTGTTCCCACCCAGCGGTTGGCCGATGCTCTAGAAGCAGTGGTGGCGGTGGTTTACCTCGAAACCCACGATCTTAAGCTCATTCGCCCTTGGCTAGATCCTCACTTTCGGCGGCTGGCCCACAGTTTGCAAAACGACCCCAGCCGCAAAAACTACAAGGATCTGCTGCAACAGATTACCCAAAAACGCCATCGCGTCCTGCCCGAATATCGCACCACTGAACCCGGTCGAGAGGGCGATCCGCAGCGCTATCGAGCTGAGGTATGGTTTCAGGAACGTTGCCTGGGCAAGGGCCATGGCCCCACTAAAAAGCAAGCAGAACAGGCCGCTGCTGCCCTGGCCTACGGGGCACTCATCGCAGAACAATAGGTGTTGAGCCTAATCCGGCCTGTATATCCCTGATTTCCTAGCTAGGACTCGGACCTGCAATGCAATCCGGTATGTCCCTCTACTTTCAAGACAACAATTTCAGTACAGGAAATGTCAATACAGAAAGCGCTCGAACCGGAGGACGGGTTCTGTGGCGAGGGGGGTGTAGCTGCCATCGTGGACCTCGTAGACCGCGAGGTGCGTATCGCTGATGTGGTATTGCTGGTTGCCGTCGATGGCAATGTAGATGGATCGGTTAACTGCCACATCGTCCGTGATGAGGGCGTCTTGGGTGGTCTTGTGGGTGCTCACGTAGCGTAATTCCTGGGCCGATTGGCACAAATACACCGCGTAGGACTGGGTTTCAAAAAAGGCTTCCTGGCGATCATTGGCGCAGGGGTTGGTGGTGGATAGGGCGGTCTGGTCTGAGCTGTCGGTGGCTTGTCCCGGAGCCGCTGCTAGGGTGGTGGCATTGCTGATGTCTACAAAATCCCCTCGCACCCAGCCCTCCTGCTCGGCTTCAGGATTCTGGGCGTAGTACCAGGTATGACCACCTTCCCCTTCCGCCAGACGCAACAGACGTACTTCGTCTCCCGCTGTACCACTGCTGAGAATGGGCGATAGGGTTGTGGGCTGAGAACGCAGGTTAATTTGCGCCCCTGAGGTTTGACTGGTGAGGGTAGTGACACGGGGGGGATCGATGACCGTTGCCTGAAAACCGCCAATGGTTTCCTCTAGGGGGATTTCTGCCGATGGGTCATCGGTGCCATCTGTGGCGGTACTGGCCTCGGTCGCCACGGTCTCTGACGAGCTACAGCCTGCGACGCCTAGCAGCACCGTCAGGCCAACCAATCCGGCGGCAAGCCAGGGTGTTTTTCCTCCAAAGGGACACAGCATAGGGTTCTCCGGGACGATGATTCGCGGTGGCGATGGCATACGATCAGCCGTCATGCTACACCATCCCTCGAAAAGTGTGCCCTCTATTCCCCTGAAAAATTCCCCCGAAAAATCCGTCGAGCTTTCGTCCCCAAGGGGAGCGTTACTCGCAGGCGGCGACGGAGATGGTATAGAAGTTGCCGTTGAGGCCACCGAGACGGGCATTCACCAACGCAGGCTGACGGCCCGTGGGCGACCCAAAAGGAATGATGAACGTGCTGCCCGCTTCCGCATCGGCCCGGTCGCTAAAGACTTTTTCGGAACCGCCGTGGGACATTCGCAGATGCACATCTAACCAGTAGGGGGCGGTATTTTCCGGCGTCACCACGGCTACAAAATAGGTGAAATTAGGCTGGTTAGGGACAAGCCAATCGGTGTGCCAATTGCTGCGACCAACAACGCGATTTTCGATGCGGCGACGAATTTCTGTTTGCCCTGTCGTCACCTCTTGTAGCGCCACACAGGAACGGCCTGTGCCCGTGGGAGAGGTCATAGTTTGGGCTAGATCTGCCGTTTGGGGCAAACCCAGATCGGTTGCATTTGCCGCAGCGGGAGAGGACAGCATCGCCGCAGTAGTACCGACTACCGCTAGGGTGGCTACCAGGGATTTGAAAGTCATCATGGTTAAACGTCCTAGACTTTAAAGACTAGAAAGAATGGCTAGTAAAGACTGGAAAGAATGGTTAGCGAACTTATACTCAATCCGGCTGACTTACTCCCGGCATTTGCGAATCAAGGATATCTTTTTCTTGTCATTTGTCGGACAGGGAAATAGGATTTTCCCCGCCCGACATCATCGGCTAAAGATCCCTAGGATTTTGCCGTTTACGCCTACAGTTCAGCTCCGAAATCTTCTCGCAGTTTGGCTTCCTGATCTGCCGAGAGATTGGACTGAATTAACTCACCCATTTCATCGGGGGCAAAGGCTTCACTCACCTTATCCACGGTGACTTGCCCCGTCAACAAAAATAGAGCCGAAGTGCCTTCGGTCACTTTTTCTCGCAGGTCTTTGATAAAGTCATCGTTGATGCCATAGTCCGTGAATTTGCCGGACAAGGCACCCGCCGCTGCCCCCACAATCATGCCGAACAGGGGCACTAAAAAGATCAGTCCAAATAGCATCCCCCAAAAGGCCCCGCCCAGGGCACCCACACCCACGGTGCTCACGGCCTGGTAGGTTTTGGGCTTCTTGCGCCCCGTGGGCCAGGTCACCACAGCAGCATCCAACACTTTGATCAGTTCTTGCTTTTGCAGTCCTTCCAATTTGGCTAGGGCGCTTTCTGCACCCTCGGCGGTCTTAAATTTCCAAACCGTTAACGTAGACATGAAATTCTCCTATTCAGAATTGTCCATCGACGGAGGTAACAATCCAGTCGACTTGCCCTGATTCACTATCGCTGGGCTTCTTCAGTGTATGTCATCACCATCAAGGGAAGGTTAAGCTCATCTATAGATCTGCCATTTCCCTAGGAAAGTGAAATTTTATAGGCCACCAGACGATGAATTTGAGCAGACAGAGTTGATGGATTAAAGGGCTTAGAAATTACCCCTAAAAATCCCATCTGATGCAGCTCTGAAATTGTAAACCAATCGGCCCTGGTGCTGATTAGAATAATGGGAATAGCCTGACGCTGGGAGTCACGCTTAAGCTGTTCCATGAGTAATAAAGCGTCGGTTTCTGATGTTGAGGTATCCACCAAAATGACATCGGGATGATGCTGATTACACAATGCAATTCCCTCCTGGAGTGACCGAGATGAGGTTACGTCCCAGTCTCCCAATTCACCTAGACAAGCATCAAGAACAGATCGAAGACTGGCTTCATGCTCAATTAATAGCAACCTTGAATTGGGCATAGTTCACCCCTCAGATCAGGAATGAATTGTCGTAAGCTGTTAGTTATCAAAAATACACTGGTCAGATCGCTCTAAAAGCCTTCTGGCAAGGGCTTAGAGAGAGTTGACATGCAACTTAGATGCACATCAGCTTATCACTAACCAACCTCCGATTCACACCAAACACTAGCGCAAAATATCTCCAAAAATGAGGTGCCGTGAACCGATAAATCATTCTCCGGCCAGAGTGATAATCCCTGGTTGGAATGGCACCTCACAGGAGAAGCACTCGTTATCACTTCAGCAGCTTAGGCTGAAATCACTTGATTCAAAGCCTATAGGAAAACTATAGGAAAGTTATAGGACTTGAGAGCATGAAATCAAAACGACTATGTCGAAAAAGAGATAGGATTTAGTTCGTGGGGGGCGCTTCCCAGGCCAGCAGATCGGTGATTTGGGAGGCGAGGCTGAGGGGGTTGAAGGGTTTGGTAATCACTCCAGCTAGGGGCAGGGCGGCAAAGCGAGATCGATCCCGCGCCAGCACCTTGGAGGTCAGCACAATCACCGGGATGGCTTGGGTGGCGAGGTGCTGCTGAAGCTGGGCGAAGAGGTCGAAGCCGTCCATGTCGGGCATGGAAATATCGAGCAACATGGCGTCGGGTTGTTCGGCGATGGCCACCTGTAGCCCCGCCTGCCCAGAGGCCGCTTCCAACACCTGCCAGCCCGCCAGTTCCTCTAGGGCGGCTTTGATGATGGTGCGAATGTCGTCTTCGTCGTCCACAATCAGCAGGCGTTTAGTCATGGGTTTTCTCCGCTGGGTCGATGGCGAGGGTTAGGGGCAGGACAACGGAGAAGGTGCTGCCTTGGCCGAGTTGACTTTCCGCCCAAATGCGGCCCTGGTGTTGTTCCACAATGCGTTTGCAGATGGCGAGGCCCAGGCCCGTGCCCCCTCGTTGGCGCGAGTCTGAAGCATCCACCTGCTGAAATTGCTCGAAGATGTGGTCGAGTTTGTCGGCGGGGATGCCGCGTCCTTGGTCTTGGACGGTGATCAGGACATAGTTGGCCTCTGGTGCGAGAGATCTGTGGGGGCGAGGAGACACCCCTACGGGGATGGGTTGGGGGTTATCGGGGAGATGGTCGATAGTTGTGGCCCGTAGCCAGACGGTGCAGCCGGGGGCAGAGAATTTGATGGCGTTGCTGAGCAGGTTGGTGAGGGTTTGCACGATGGCGTCGGGGGCGGCTTGTAGGGTGGCGGAGATGGGTTGGGACTTGAGGGCGATGTGGGACTGATCGGCGAGGGCTTTCACGCTGTCGAGGGCTTGGACAAAGAGGTCTTCGACTTGGCAGGGTTCGGGGTCGAGTTGCACGCGGCCCGATTCTAGCCGCTCGAAGCTGAGGATGTCGTCTACTAAATGCACCAGGCGTTCGCTGTTGTTGATGGCGATATCGAGCATGGCCTTGGCCTTTTCGGGGCGGTTTTTATAAACGCCAGCCCCCAGTAGGGCCAAAGCGCCCTGGATAGAGGTGATGGGGGTGCGCAGTTCGTGGCTGACGATGGAGATAAATTCGTCCTTCATGCGGTCGATGGCTTGGCGTTCGCGGATATCCTGCACATGGCCGACGGAGTAGAGGGGCTGGCCGTTGACATCGTAGACTGGGGCGGCATTGATGATTACCGGGATGGCTTCCCCTTGTTTGGTGAGGTAGCGTTTTTCAACCTGGTAAATGGGCAGGTCTCCGGCCATCATGCGCTGAAACCCTTGCCAATCATGGTCTAGGTCGTCGGGATGGGTGATGGCTTGAAAGGTCATCTGCCGCAGTTCGGCTTCGCGATAGCCCAGCAGGGCGCAGTATTGGGGGTTGGCCATCACAAATTGGCCCGTGGGCGACACCAGGGAAATGCCGTAGGGCGCATGGTCGAAGGCGCGGCGAAAACGGGCTTCGCTTTGGCGCAGGGCATCCTCGGCGAGGCGGCGTTCGGTAATGTTTTCCACGGTGCCCACAATGCGCGTCACCTGCCCTCGGTCGTCCGCCAAGGGAAAGGCTTTGGATCTCAGCCAACGCAGATCGCCCGTGGGGGTGAGGTAGCGATACTCTTGGTCGAAGTTTTCCCCTCGCTGCTCCCGAAGCAGGGCGGCGTCAATGCGGGGGCGATCTTCGGGGTGAATGCGCTCTAGCCATCGGTCTTGGCTGAGGGCAGCGCGGTAATCTGGGTGGTCGTCGGCACTGGGCGACAGCCCCAACACTGTCCAATAGGCGGGATTAACGTAGGAATAGCGCTGGTCGTTGATTTCGTAGACAAAGAAGCCATCCTCCACGGTTTCCGCCAGTTGTCGAAAGCGGGTTTCGCTCTCCTGCAAGGCCCTGGCCATGCGGTGCAGGTCGGTGAGGTTGCGCACCACAAACAGCATTTCTTCGGTTCCCATGGGCACCATCCGCACCTCCTGCCCAAGAACTTCTCCCTGCACTTCAATGGCGTATTCATAGCGCTGGGTTTCGCCCGTGACAAAGGCCCGCTCCATGGTTTGCAGATAGGGGGGGAGCAGGTCGGGGGGGAGCACCTGGCGTAGGTTGTTGCCCACGGCAAAGTGGGGTAACTCCGTAGGAAAGGTGGCGGCGGGCTTGATTTCTAAATAGGTGCCATCTCGGCGGGTGCGCACAATCAGGTCGGGCAGGGCTTCTAGGATGGCGCGTTTTTGGGCCTCGCTGTCCTTCAGGGCCAGTTCCATTTGCTGGCGGTCGGTGATGTCGTGGAAGGTGAGAATCACCTGATCCTGGCCGGATAGCGGCTGCACCTCCGCCGACAGCAGCACCGTGAGAATCTCCCCGGTTGCGGTACGCACCTCCACCTCCAGATCCCGCACCCGTCCCTGTTCTATCAGCAAATGCCGACACCGTTGACGCTGGTTCAGATTGGCCCACAGATTGAGGTCTAGGGCCGTATGACCCACCATCGCGTTCTGGGATTGCCCCAACACCGCTAGCAAACTCTGGTTGACCGCCAGAATGCGTCCCTCGGCCAAGGTGGCGATGGCCATGGGCACCGGGCTGGTGCGGAAAATCGTTGTGAATTTGGCCTCCGACTCATCCAGGGCGGTTTGGATGGCGCAAAAGGACTGCTGCAACTGGTCGGCCATCTGGTTAAAGGCTTTGGCCAAGCCATTCAGTTCACGAATCGGGCTATCGGTGGGTAATCGCTGGCTGAGATCGCCCGCCGCCCAAGCCTGACTGGCCCAGTGATAGTGCCCTAGCCGCCGCAACAATAGTTTTGCCACCACCAGCCCCAGCCCCAAGGCACTGACGATCCCCAGCAGCCCCAGCAGCATTGCCTGCCACTCATATTGAGCCAGGTGACCCACCACCTGATGATTGCGGTAGGAAAAATAGCCCATCCCTGCCAGCGAACCCAATGCCGACACCGCTAGGGGAATGGTAATCACCCAAAACAGCGGAATACTGACCAATTGGCGCAGGGGGCGAGAGATCGGCGGTTTCATGAAAATCAAGCCATCAGATCCATGGAAATACCTTAGAAGTACCTTCTCTTTATCCCCCCTCTCCTCCCTGGAAGAGGGGCCGGGGGTGTAGCTTGCTTCCCGTTAGGGTGGGCTCTGGGGCTAGGACAAGTCCGCCGCGAGGGCTTGTTTGAGGGTGGACAGGTGGTGCTGCATTTGGGTGGCCATCTGGGGGAGGTCGGCTTCAGCGGCGGATTGGAGGAGGGCTTCAATCTCCTCGGCGGCGGCGGCGGCTTGGCCATAGCCAAACATCCCCAACCCCCCGGCGAGGCGATGGGCCTCGGTAAAGGCCCGCTGGCAATCTGCTGGGGTGAGGATGCCTGCGGCCCAGGCTTCGGCGGTTTGATCGAGCATGGTAAGCCGCTGATTTAGGGCGGCCTGAAAGCGCTCGGAGGCTCCGGCTAGGGCGTTGGCCAACCGAGGCGGCAGGGGAGCCTCTGGGTCGGGGAAGGCAGATCCGGATGCCTCAGTTTCCAAGGCCGTAAGGGAGTTTGAATCTTGCGCCATCCCCGCAGCCGTAGCCCGTAGCCGATAGCCCAGCCCATAGACCGTTTCGATGGGGCTATCGGCCACGCCCGCCCGCTTCAGCCGTTGCCGTAGGTCTTTGATTAAGTTCGTCACTGACCCTTCGACGGGGGTATCGGCCATGGGCCATAGGTGATCAATAATGGCGCTACGAGTCAACAATCGCTGGGGATTGCGTAAAAAGAGCTCCAGCAGTTCGTATTCCTTGGGGCGGCAGGAAATCGCTTGCCCCTGGTAGCTCACCTGGGCCTGGGCTGGGTCTAGGGTGAGAGCGCCCCAGCGCAGCACCGGATCTGCCACGGACTGATTGCGTCGCAGCAAGGCCCGCACCCGAGCCAGCAGTTGGGATGAATCCGAGGACTTAGCCAAATAATCATCGGCCCCAGCATCCAAGCCCGCCACAATGTCGGCGTTGGCGTCCCGCACCGTCAGCATCAGAATGGGGGTGCAGTGTCCTTGCTGACGGAGCTTCCGGCACACCTCGATGCCGTGCAGGCTGGGCAGTTGCCAATCCACAATCAGCAGGTCGTAGGGCCACTGCATCGCCATGTCCAGGCCCTCTGCCCCGTCCGCCACCGCATCCACCGCATAGTGATGACCGGACAAAATCGTCACCAGTCGTTCGCTGGTGGGCGGATCATCCTCTAGCAGCAGAATCTTCATCGGCACAGACACCCAGGCAAGGAATCATCATAGTCGGTTTCGTGGACGCCTAGGATTCGGCAAACCTTGGGCAAAGCGTCGGTTAGCCTTGCACCAACAGAGCAACCGCATGGACGGCAATGCCCTCCTGCCGCCCAACGGGGCCAAGGCCTTCGTTGGTCGTGGCCTTCACCCCCACCTGGCTGGGATCTACCCCCAATACCGCCGCCAATTTGGTGCGCATGGCCTCGATGTGGGGCTTCATTTTGGGCTGCTCGGCCACAATCACGCTATCCACATTGCTCACCGTCCAGCCCCGTTCTTGCACCATGGCGTTCACCTGGGCCAGCAGTTTCAGGCTATCGGCCCCCGCCCATTCGGGATCGCCGGGGGGAAAATAGAGCCCAATATCGCCCAGACTGAGCGCCCCCAACAGCGCATCCATAATCGCATGGGTGAGCACGTCGGCATCGCTATGGCCATCCAGCCCTTGATGGTGGGGAAGGGTAACACCGCCCAAAATGAGTGGTCGCCCCTCCACGAGGCGGTGAATGTCGTAGCCGTTGCCAATGCGGATCGCCATCGGATTCATTGCGGTAGTGGGGAAGTCTTTGCGAGGTACGTAACGGTTGTATCACGAAGGGGGAGCAGGGCAAGGGGAAGAATTCGCTAAAATCAACCCATCGTTGCAAGCCAAGCTCTCCAGGAGCCCCCTCCCATGCCTCCTCGGCCTCCCTCCCCACCACCGCTTCACATTCCCCAGAATCCCTACATCGTCCCGGCGGATGCACCTACCCCACGGGAAAGCTGGCCGACGATGTATGATTTGCCCAGCGAAGACCCGGAGGAGCCTGGGTTGCCAGACGAATTCCATGACTTTCAGCCCCAACTGTTGAGCGCTACCTTTCGCTTAGCGGACGTGGCCGCAGATCGCATTTTCACCGCTGCTGACCTGAATTTGTACTACGACCTCACCCATCCCTACTGGTATAAGCGGCCCGACTGGTTTGCCGTGCTGGGTGTGCCCCGACTCCATCCCGACGACAACCTCCGGCTCAGCTATGTGACCTGGCAGGAGCAGGTCAACCCCTACATCGTGGTAGAACTCCTCTCCCCCGGCACGGCCGATGAGGATTTGGGCCTTACCCAGTCCACTAGCCGCGACACCCCACCGCCCAAGTGGCAGGTTTACAAGCAAATCCTGCACATCCCCTACTACGTGGTGTTTGACCGCTACACGGGGAATTTCCAAGCCTTTCGCCTCACGGAGGAGGGCTATGTCTCCATCCCTATCCTCAATGGGCGTTTTACGATCCCGGATTTAGGCATGGGACTAGGGCTGTGGCGTGGCGAGTTTCAAGGTCGTGTGCGGGACTGGCTGCGCTTTTTCGATACTGATGGCCAGTGGATTTTGACCTCGACGGAACTGGAACGGGAGCGGGCTGATCAAGAACGACTGCGGGCCGAACGGGAACGACTGCGAGCCGAATCAGCCGAGCAACAGGCCAAGCAGGAGCGACTGCGGGCGGAACGGTTGGCTGAATTCCTGAAATCCCAGGGCATTGACCCGGATCAGATTGAGTGATGTTCGCTTACCGGGATGACAGGTTGGCTACTCCTATGTAGACCCAAGCTAGAACACTAAAATGAGGGTGATGTGCCATGCGTTGCCGTGACGGTGAAGGTCAATGCGACGGATAAATTCGCGGAAGAAAAAACGGCGTTCGGCTTCAGACAAATCCAGCCAAAATTGGGGCAGGGCGACGGAGGGGGCCAGTTCCGAAAGATTGACCGGGGGCAGTTGGGCGATTTGTTGCTCGATTTGGGCCATTTCTCCGTGCAGGGTGTAGCGACGTAGGGCGGCGGTTTCGGCATCGAGCACTCCGGTGTCGATCAGCATGGGCAATTGCTCTAGAACAGCGGCCCGTTGTTGTAGCTGGGCTTGCAAGGCTGTCAACGGGCTGGGGGGCGGACTATCGGCGGCAGATCGCTGGGTTTGCCACTGGGCGACGGCCTGGGGCAGGGTGTGGCAAATGTCGGCAATCACGGCCTGGAGCACGTCGTCGTAGGGGATCGCACGGCAGCGAGGCTGTTGGGGGCAGGTGGTGGGGCGCAGGTACAGGTAGCGTTGGGCCTTACCCCGAATGGTGGTGGTAGAAATGGTCATGGTACTGCCGCAGGAGTGGCACTGCACCAAGCCCGCCAGGGAACGGGAGGCTCCGGCGGTGCGGGGGGGGAGGGGACGGTTGCGGCGCAGTAGGCGGTCAATCTGGGCGGCTTCGTCGCGGGAGATGATGGCGGCGTGGGTGTTGCGAATGACGTGGCTATCGCAGTATTGCAGATCGCCTCGGTAGACGGGATGGCTGAGCCAGCGCTGCCCAGTGGAGACTGAAATTCGCTTACCAAAGCGTTTTTCCACAAAGCGTACCGCCCCCCGCAGGGATCCGTAGAGCAAAAATTCGTTGACAAAGGCCGTGATGACTGGAGCCGCCGTGCGGTCGATCAGGTATCGCCCCTGTCCCCGTCGGTAGCCGTAGGGCGCTTTGCCCGGTGGCGGTAGGGCTTGGAGTCGATTACGTGCATGGCCCGCCCGTTTTTGTCGTCGCTGCTGTTGATCCTGCATAGCGGTGGCGAGGTCCATGCCGTTGGCAAGGGCCGTTTCGGGGGCGAGGGGCATGGCCGGATCGACCCCGACCCACACCGTAGTTCCAGCTTGGGACAATTCCTCTAAACACCGCTGCACCGCCGCCGGACTATCGCCCAGATCAGCTAGATGGTTTACCCACAGGTGATGGGCGGGGGTCTGTTGGTTGTCGGCCAAAAGCTGGGCGAGTTGGGGCCGATAGCTGGGATTGGCAGCAATGCCCCGGTCTTCGTAGACCTGTACCTCGATGCTGGAAGCCGCGTCTTGATCGGTGAGGCCAGCGTTGAGGTGCTCTACAATCTCAGCAATATCAGAGCGTTCTGAACGGGCGTCCTGCGGGGAACCATGAGTCCCTGGATCGCAATAGCGGTAGACCACAAAACGCATGGGGCTAAAACGCCAACTTCAGGGCTTCCCGCAGGGCTATGGCTTGGTCGTTATCTGCGCTAGACACAATTACCATCACCGTGGTCGCCGTAACCTCGCCGGGGGAGTCCATACAGACAAAAACAGCGGTGGTGTCCTCGGATTGTCCGGCCATGCTAATGGCATCGGTTTGCACAGGGGTCAAATTCTGGGATTCTAGGGCGTTTTCGGCTTGGTTCAGGCATTGGTTTACGTCGGTGGCCATGGCCCGCCAGGAATAGTAAATCCCCGGTGGGTCGGCCTGGGCAGCGGTCGCAGTGGCAAGGATGGCTCCCCCCGTTAGACAGGTGGCCATGGGCTTCCAGAGCCAGCTTTTCAGCCAAAGTCCTTGATTCACGGTTGATATCCTCCCAATTTGACAACACCCCCAGCCCAAAGCCGCAGGGATTCCCAGACTGTCTGTACTAACACATCTGAGGGTATAGCTCTTGGGTGAGGTCTTTGCGAAGGTCAGCTTACTTAAGTGGCTTTCCTCAGGCATTGACGACACCACCTCCGGAACGATGTCAAATAGTTCCGGAACATACACTCCAGGACGTAAAGAAGCTTAGATATTTGTAACAGACTTTTTAACGAGCATGGCAGGATTCGAACCTGCGACACCTAGAACCGGAATCTAGTGCTCTATCCACTGAGCTACATGCCCTTAGGCTTAGCTATATTAGCATCTCTGGTTTGGCCGTGGCACAATTGCCCCGAAAATCCTCCTAGGTGGTCAGGTTGTCTTGGGGGGTGGCGCAACGTCGCCGTGGGCTTGAGGCTATAGGCTTGAGACCTAACGTAGCTAAGCCCAGGTCTGCAAGACTTGCCCCTTGAGGGTTTGCCCCAGCCAGGGGGTGTTGTTGGAAAGGGATTCTAGGCTGTCGGGCGTCACCGTCCAGGCTTGGGCGGGGTCGAACAGTACCATTTCGGCGGACTGCTGGGGTTGCAGGGTGGGGGGCGCTTGGCCCCAGAGGCGGGCGGGGTTGGTGCTGAGGGCTTGGACGAGGGTGAGGGGTTCCCACAGGCTGGTTTGAACGAAGGCATCCCACAACACGCTCCAGGCTAGATCTAGGCCGATGGCCCCCGGTGGCGCGGCAGGGAAGCCCACGGTTTTGTCTTCGTAGGTGTGGGGGCGGTGGTCGATGGCGATGGCGTCGATGGTGCCGTTTTTTACCCCGGTCATCAGGGCGACGAGATCCTCCGGGTTGCCCAGGGGCGGGGCGAGGCGCAGGTTGGGGTCGTAGCTATCGAGGTTGCGGCTGTTAAAGATGAGGTGCATCCAAGAGACGCTGGCGGTGATGGGCAATCCTTCGGCCTTGGCCCGCTGCACCAATTCGACCCCCCGCGCGGTGGACAGGCGCATGATGTGGACGGGGGTGCCCACGGCAGCAACGATTTCCAGCAGGGCGGCGAGGGCGGCGGTTTCCGAGAGGGCGGGATCGTCAACAAAACCGTAGATTACCGCCGAGGGGCCAGATCTCGCCACGCCATTGCCGCGCAGGGTGGTATCGCAGGGCCACATCGCCACGGGACGGTTGAGGGGTTTGAGGTATTCCAACAGCCGCTGGGTGAGCAGGGGATTTTGCAACGAACGACCATCGGCAAAGCCCACAATGGGGGTTTGGGCCAGTTCTGCCAGTTCCGTCATCTGTTGGCCCTGGGCGGATTGGGTGAGGGCACCCCAAGGATACAGGTGGGGCACATTAGGCTCAGCGGCGGCGAGGGCTTGGCGTTGGCTCAGCAATTTCTCCACCATGGCCGGATTGTCGATGGCAGGTTCCGTCGTCGGCAGCACACCCAAACGGGTGAATCCCCCCGCCCGTCCGGCCCGCAGCAGGGAGGCCAGGGTTTCCCGGTCTTCGTGGCCCGGTTCCCCAGAGTGGCTGTAGAGATCCACCAGGCCCGGAATCAGCACCTTGCTCTCGCCCGCAATCACCTCGGCCTCGGCGGGCCAGTCGGTGATGGGGTTGGCGATGGCCTGGATTTTCCCCCCCTGCACCAGCACGTCGTTGACTTGATCCATTTGGGTGACGGCATCCAGCACCCGCACCTGTTGGATGAGCTGGATCCGGCCTGGGGGTGTCTGGTCTGGGGGAGTTGGATGCCCGGACATCGGCTGCTGCTCTGCCTCGGTGGTCACAGTTACAAGGCCCCCGCTGCGGTTTTATCCAACACGCTGCCCGACAGATGAATGGTGATGTTGGCAGCGTTGATCACCGGGGGGCTGTCGATGCCGTTGGGGTAGTCGATCACGCTGACGGCTCCGTTGCCCTGCTTAAACCGCCAGAAGGACTCTGGGCCAAGGCCCACCAGGTGACACAGCAGCGCCTTGTTCACCGCATCGTGGGCCACCACTAGGACAGTCTGCACCTCGTCGCCGCCGCTGTGGGCCACCACAATTTGCTTCCAGGCCAAAATCGCCCGATGCCACACCTGCTGGAGGTTTTCGCCCCCCGGCATTTGCACGGTTTCGGGGGCGGTTTGCCACTGGTGCAACATTCCGGGGTAGTTGGTCTCGATGTCGGCTTCGTAGAGCCCTTCCCATTCGCCGTGGCTAATTTCTTGCAGATCGGTGACGCTGTGCAGTTCTAAGCCAGGATGATGTTGCAGGATAATTTCGGCGGTTTCCTTAGGTCGGGCCATGAAACTGGTGTAGGCCGCGTCAATTTGCACAGGTTTCAGGAAATCTGCCGCTTTTTGAGCCTGGGCGTGGCCATTGTCGTTGAGGGGAACGTCAATCTGACCCTGAAACTGGCCCTGACGGTTCCATTCCGTTTCGCCGTGGCGCACCAGCAGCATCCTCGGCCCCCGGTGGCCCTTCCGCATTTCCGGTAAGGGGCTCCCCATGTGGCTGGTCAGGTTCATGGCCTCCACCTGCACCGGGCCGTTCCAGCCGCCCTCAAAGTTGAGCACGCTGATGTTGCAGTTGGCTTGGCTAAGCTGGTTAAAGTGATCTGGCCCTAGGCCGATGGCGGTGCTGATCAAGGCCCGGTTGATGGCGCTGTGGGCGACGACGAGCACCGTTTGCCCCTCATGCTCAGCGAGTAAAGCTTGCCAAAACCGCGCCGCCTGTTGGTAGAGACTGCGGATCGGGTAAAAGTCCTCGGTGCCGCCCTCTGCCGTGGGGATGGTCATCACAAAGTTGGCTGGATCGGTGCGCCACTGACGGAAGGTGTCCGGGAACTGGGCCTCGGCCTCGGTAAAGGGCATCCCCTCCCACAGGGGCAGGCTGATTTCCTTCAGGTCGTCAGTGGTTTGGGGGTTCTCAAGGTTGGACAGGCTCTTTTGTAGCTCGGCGGTGATGATTTCAGCGGTTTTGCGTGCCCGCTGGAGAGGGCTGCACCACACCGCATCAAAGGGAATGCCCCCCAACGCCTGGGCCACCTGAAGCGCCTGGGCTTCCCCTTTGGGCGTTAGGGCCGATTCGTCGCAGTGGCCTTGGATGCGCTTGAGCTGGTTATAGGTGCTTTGCCCGTGGCGGACGATAATTACGCGGGTTTTCAGGGGTCTGTCCTCTCAGTTGCTCAACCAAGGTCAGATTTTACCCTGTTGCGTGGGTCTCTGCGGCGTTTCCCGTTACCCTAGCTAGGGTTCTGGAGAGCACCTATACCGTTGATGAGGTAGTGTGGCGGATGAAAAATTATCAGGCTCCGTTTGGCAGCGGAACGCATCCTGACCTTGGCTCAATACCTGAAGGCTGGCGGGGAAATCGCTAGGTTGCCAACGGAAGCCCAATAGCCATAGGTCAAACCTTTCCTCCGTAAGGGCTGACTTCATCCGAGGGACAGTCTGTTTTAGCCGATTTGAAGCCGTATCGTCCAACACTGGCTGGGATAGGAACGCCCAGTCTATCGGAGTAGACTGTAAATTATCGCGGCTGTCGATCTCCCAGATTAAGCTTAAGCCTAGGGCAATTTCGGTATCTCCTTCATAGGGCATTAAAAAGATTTGAGGAGTTGGAGATAGAGCTATCTCATCAACGAGGTATTTAGAATTATAGGGCGTCAGATTCGTCAAGCTTAAGTTAAAAATCACAAAAATACAGCTCATCCCCCCAATTACAAGGGGTAACCACTGTCTGACGTGAAGATTTTCCGAGAAAGGCGCTGACCAACGTTGCCAATGAGAGTTTTTTACTAGGCTTGCGCCCAATAAGGCACAGAATGCAGGATAGTACACAAAATTATAGCGGGGAGCTAGGGATAGATCCTTGCCGAAGACATAAATAATCGCCAGAAATTGCAGCAGGACAAAGCCTGTAAAGGAAAGCAGCATGTGGGTGGACAATCGAGTTTTAGGGTCGTGACCTAGGCGTCGTAACCTACCATAGGCTGCTTGCATTAACCACCCGAAGAAGAGCACCATCAGCAAACCCATGGGAATAATAATCCATAGGGGTTGACGCTCAATGGGGAGCGCAATGACCATGATGATCCATCCGGCTAATTCCTGATAAATGGGCGAAATATAGTCTGGCCAGGTTGTTCTAGAGAGGGCTAACCAATTCGTTTCTGGCCTTCCCATGTGATCGATCAACGTGGGCAACCAGGGAAGATAGCTGACCAAAAGAGTGGCTATTGTTAGTCCTGCCGTCATCCAGTGTCGGCGCTTTAAGACCGATCGATGCCCAATCATCCACAGCAGTAACGTAGCAACTTGAGCCACAGTCGCCAGCAAAAAGAAGTAGTGGGTATAAAATCCCACCACATTAACGAATAACCAGACTAGCCATAGCCAGGGCTGAATTTTGGCTTGCTTTAGATGGTTTCCAATTTGGATTAACCCTAGCAGCGCTAAGGAAACACATAACATCGGGGCGGTGTAATGACGGGCTTCCTGGGAGAGATAAACATGGAAGGGAGAAACCGCCATTAATGCGGCTCCCATCAATCCAGCAGCGGGGGAAAATGCGACTCGGTTGAACGCGTAAATGATTCCAATTTGTCCTACGCCTAGTAAAGCTGGCAAGGCCCTTAAGCCCCACGTTAAGGGAATATCTAGCCCTGAAATCATCTTGAGCCAGAGGTGCAATCCACAAAAGAAGAGTGGGGGATGATTATCCTGGGTAATGACAAATTGGGCAATCTGATGACAGCTTGTAGGATTGAGCGTAAAAATGCTATCTATCGTTGAGATCGGGAAAAATTGGTTCCGAGGAACGTTGGCAAACCCTTGCCCAAGGCTAAAGATGGCGGTGTAAACTTCATCAAGCCAGAGCGGGCTTAATGCAAGGTTAGAAAACCGCAAAAGAGCCGAAACCAGCAGAATTCCGGCTAGAAGAAAATAATGCCAATAGCTACTTTTCACATCAGCACTTAGGGATCTGACCTCTATCTTCCGGTGCGAATTGAGCAGAAGTGTGGGCGTAGATCTTGCCTGCGACCTGTGTCATCGCCAGTCGCCTTGCCGCTGGCACCCCATGGTGGCCCTGATTTTCCCACAGACCTGCGGATGGTTCGGGACATGCACCCCATCCTGGATATGATTGTTCCTTGGGGAGGATGAGGAAGTCGTGAACTCTGAAAGAAAAGCGTAGATCTGCCCCTCTTTAAGGATTTGCCCTTTAGATAAGGACAGACCTGAACAGCCTGCCCCGCCGAACTCTGGCGGGAGGAGGAACTTCAAGGTCGCTCAACGGATAGAAGATCGCTGGGCCGGAGTTTAGGGGAGGGGTTCAGGCCCACCCTTAACCCAGGATTTATCTTGATCTGGTCTACCAAAGCCTCAGGCGATAGGCACACGGTCGGCCCGGTCTATCCATGGGCAGCGTTGGTCTAGCCAAGCCGTCTGTCTATTTCAGTTGAGGCCCATCTACGCGAGGAAGAATCCAGCATGGCAACCCTAAAAGTTGGTATTAACGGTTTTGGCCGCATTGGCCGTCTGGTGTTTCGGGGTGGTATCAAAAACCCCAATATCGAATTTGTCGGCATCAACGACCTGGTGCCCCCAGAAAATCTGGCCTATCTGCTGAAGTACGACTCCACCCACGGGCGTTTTGACGGCACCGTGGAAGCGGTGGAAGACGGCATTATCGTCGATGGCAAGAAAATCCCCTGTATGGCGATGCGCAACCCGGCGGAACTGCCCTGGGGCACCCTGGGCGCAGACTATGTGGTGGAATCCACCGGACTGTTCACCACCTTCGACACGGCTTCTCAGCACGTTCAGGCCGGGGCAAAGCGGGTGGTGCTGTCGGCTCCCACCAAGGATCCCGACAAAGTTCACACCATGGTGGTCGGCGTCAACCACGAAACCTACGACCCCGCCAAGGACACCATTGTTTCTAACGCCAGTTGCACCACCAACTGTCTGGCCCCCATCACCAAGGTGATTAACGACACCTTTGGTCTCACGGAAGGGCTGATGACCACGGTGCACTCCGTCACCGCCACCCAGCCCACCGTAGACGGCCCCTCCAAGAAAGACTTCCGGGGCGGTCGGGGCGCAGGGCAAAACATCATTCCCTCCTCCACGGGTGCTGCTAAGGCCGTCACCCTAGTGCTGCCAGAATTGAAGGGCAAGCTAACCGGGATGGCCTTCCGGGTGCCCACCCCCAACGTGTCGGTGGTAGACCTCACCTTCAAAACCGAAAAGGCCACCACCTATGAGGAAATCTGCGCCGCCATGAAGGCCGCCGCCGAAGGCCCGATGAAGGGCATCCTAGGCTACACCGACGACGATGTGGTGTCCTCCGACTTCATCACCGACGCCCACTCCAGCACCTTTGATGCGGGCGCAGGCATTGGCCTCAACAGCAACTTCTTTAAAGTGGTGGCCTGGTACGACAACGAGTGGGGCTACTCCATGCGGGTGATTGACCTGATGACCTACATGGCCCAAAAGGACGGCATTCTCTAGTCCCTGATGCAGTGGGGCGTTCAAACTCTAACGGGCGTTCCCACTGGATCTTTGGGTATCACCACAGGATTATCCCCGCTATTTTTGTCCTTTATTTCCTCAGGATTGAACAGTTCACGATGACTTCCCTTGCTTTGCCCCTGCGCTCCATCCTAGCGACGAGCCTTGCCCTCGCCCTCGCCGCTTGTACCCAACCCAGCCCCACCCCGTCTCCAGACGGGTCCACGTCCACCGATACCGCCCTAGCGCTGACCGGGGAAGGTTTGTTTTTGGTGGAGCCCGACAGCGGATCGACCACGCTGCTTCCCTTTGGGATGGAGATGGAGACCGTGCAAGCGGCGGTGAGCGAATGGTTGGGCAACCCGGAGGAGGTGAGCGCCAATGAGGAATGTCCCGGTGATCCCTTTGTGAGCGCAAGGTGGGCCGAGGGTCTGGTGCTGAACGCCGACGGTGAGGAATTTGTCGGCTGGTCGGTGCGGCCTGAGGTGGGTAGCGATCAGTTCACCACCCTGTCGGGCATCGGTGTGGGCTCCAGTCGGGAGGACTTGGAAGCGGCCTATACCATCACCGTGGTTGAAAGCACCATCGGCACCGAGTTCACCGCTGGCCAACTGGCGGGGCTCTTGTCTGATCCCACCCCCGAGGCCGAAATCACAGACGTCTGGGCCGGAACGGTGTGCATTTTCCGGTAGCCAATTCCTGGTTTAACAGGTCAGTGCGGCCCAAACCTTGGCATGATGGGTAGGACTTTATTTGTGCTCCTATCGGTTGACCTATGTTGATGTCCTTTTGGCAGCAGCTCACCCTTTCCAACTTTGCCTTCGACCAGTGGCGACAGGTGAGCCTCCTCCATCGCCTCCTGGCCCCGCTGCGGCAGTGGCGGCAGGGAAGTTGGCTGCTGCCCTGGGGCGACTGGATTGGGCTGGCCCTAGTGGCAACTCTCTACAGCCTGGCCCCCTACGTTTCTACGACGCTGATTGGGGTGCTGTTGTTGGCCATAGCAGCCTTCTGGGTATTGCTCACCCTCACCGATGAGGCTGGGGTTGGGATGACCCCCGTCCATGTCACAGTCGCGTTTTTTTGGGGGGTGATGGCGTTAGCTACGGCATTCTCTCCGGTGCGCGGGGCGGCGGTGAGTGGCTTAATCAAGCTCACCCTGAATATTTTGCTGTTTCTGCTCATTGCGCGGGTGAGCCGTCAGCCCAAGGCCAGAACGCTGCTGATCTCCGCCTATCTGTTCACAACGCTGCCCGTGGCGATCTACGGCCTGCGGCAATACTTTTTTGGGGCCACCGCCCTAGCCACCTGGGTCGATGCCACCTCCGAATTGGCCAATACCACGCGGGTCTACAGCTTTTTGGGCAACCCTAACCTGCTGGCGGGCTACCTGATTCCCGCCGTCATGTTTTCGGTGATGGCGGTCTTGGCTTGGCCGCGCTGGGTGCCGAAGGGGTTAGCGGCCCTCACGGCGGTGATCAACATCCTCTGCCTAGTGCTCACCCTGAGCCGAGGGGGCTGGATTGGTTTCTTGCTGGGGGGCTTCGTGCTGTTGACCCTCACCGTACAGTACTGGAGCCTCTGGTTTACGCCCTTTTGGCGGCGCTGGGCCATGCCGCTACTGCTAGGGGGATCAGCGGCCTTTGTGGTGCTCGCGGTGATTTCCGTGGATGCCCTGCGGGTGCGGGTGTTGAGTATGTTTGTGGGACGGGCTGACAGCAGCAACAACTTCCGCATCAACGTTTGGGCCGCTGTGCTAGAGATGATTCGAGACCGCCCCATCCTCGGCATTGGCCCCGGCAACGACGCCTTCAATGCCGTCTATCCCATCTACCAACGCCCCCGCTACACCGCCCTCAGCGCCTATTCGGTCTTTTTAGAGGTGCTGGTGGAAGCGGGTATGGTTGGTCTTGCCGCCTTTTTGTGGATGCTGATGATGGTCTTTCAGCAGGGTTGGGTACAGCTCCAAAAACTGCGGGAAATCCAGTCTATCCAGGGCTATTGGCTAATGGGGGCCATGGCTTCCATCGTCGGTATTTTGGGCCAGGGCATTGCCGATACGGTGATGTATCGTCCCCAAATTAGTACCCTCTGGTGGATGGCCATCGCCATCGTCGCCAGCTACTACCCAACCCTGCGCCAGGGCAAAGGTCGTGATTTTCAGCTAGATGCCTAAGCTCAATCCCTAAAACGACCACCAGCGCCCGCTGGGCCTGAACCGACCCGGCGTTTCGGCTACAGCAACGCGGCACCCTCCGGCAAATCTGCCAAAATCCGTGTCACCCGATGGTGATAATCCGCATCTGCCAAGGCGGGGGCACTGTTTTCCACGGCGACGCTCTGCCCCAGTTGCACCCAGGATCGACAGCCCCGATAGCCGCTGTGCCACGGTAGGGAAACGGGGTCGTTAAATCGATAGGTTCGCAGCAACAGGCCGTAGAGGGGGCGATCCGACTGCCACTGGAGACGCTCCTGCACAAACTGGCTCGTCCAAATCAGGTCGGGCACCAAAGCTAGGGCGGCTTCTGTGGAGGGTAGGGTGAACCCGTGGGTGATTTCGGCCCAGCCGGAGAAACGGACGGATTCGGAATTTTCTGCCACCGGGGTGGGTTGCACCAAGGCTTGAAATTCTGGCTTAATCAGCTCTGGTTTTTGGTGCTCGAAGGTGGGCAACAGCAAGCCCTGGCGGGTCACCACCGAAAATTGCCCCTGTTGTTCTCGAATACCGCCCTTCCGCAACAGCAGAATGGTCTGGCCCTTGAGCAAGGCCGTCACTGCCGCATCCCATTCCTTCAGCGCCCAAGTCAGCATGGGGGGTGTCCTCGCTCAGGTTGCGCCTATTCATCTCTAGCCCATGGTAAATCAACTCGTCCAATAAAAAAGCGCCAGAGATAGCTCTGACGCTCGGTGTTGAGGAGTGAACGATTAAGTTCTACCCTAGGGGTCGGGTGTGACGGTGGCGTGTTCTTTCTGTGTCAACCCCGTGACAATCGCCATCTGGGACAATAGCTAGGAGATGTTTTTTCTTCCACCACCGTGACCCAGCCCGAAGCCCTACGCGCCCTGCTGTCCGCCGTTGCCCAGGGGCAGATCAGCCCCGATGCCGCCCTAAATCAGTTGAAATACCTTGAGTTTGAGCCCATCGAAGACTTTGCCAAGGTGGATCATCACCGTACCCTGCGCACGGGATTCCCGGAGGTGATCTGGGGGCCAGGGAAAACCGTGGATCAAATCGTGCAAATTATGCGGAGCTTGCAGGCCCGTAACCCGGTGGTGATGGCCACTCGCATTGACTCCGAGGTCTATGGCCAGATTCGGCAACAATTGCCCGAGGCTCTGTACTACGAGATGGCCCGTATCTGTGCCCTTGTCCCCCTCAACCTAGCTCCCCATCGACCGGGCACCCTAGGCATTCTCACCGCTGGTACGGCGGATTTGCCCGTGGCCGAAGAAGCAGCCATTACGGCAGAGTTATCGGGGTTTCGGGTGGTGCGCCTGTGGGATGTGGGGGTGGCAGGGCTGCATCGCCTTTTGCGTCACCAGCACTTGATTCGGGAGATGGATGTGTTGATTGTGGTGGCAGGCATGGAGGGTGCCTTGCCCAGCGTGGTGGCGGGTTTGGCCGATTGCCCCATTGTGGCGGTGCCCACCAGCATTGGCTATGGGGCCAGCTTCCAGGGCCTATCCGCCCTGCTGACCATGCTCAATTCCTGCGCCGTGGGGATCGGTGTCGTCAACATTGATAACGGCTTTGGGGCGGCGATGTTGGCCGGACAAATTCTGCGTACCGCCGCTAAACTCAAGGCTCACCCCTAATCTTGGTTTCCCTAAGGGCTGCCTAGGCCATGGCTCCAGCCCTGTGGAGCGGCTGGGTGGGCGCTAGAATAGGGAAACTGTTGTCTTGTTGTCACGCACCGGGTCGCCTATGTCCGTTTTCGCCGCCATTGCCGTCATTGCCCTCCTGGTCGCCGTTCACGAAGCGGGTCACTTTTTGGCGGCAAGGCTCCAGGGTATCCATGTGAATCGTTTTGCCATTGGCTTTGGCCCCATCCTCTGGAAGTACCAGGGTGCTCAAACCGAATATTCCCTGCGGGCCATTCCCCTAGGGGGCTTTGTGGGCTTCCCCGATGACGACCCCGACAGCGCCATTCCCCCCAACGACCCCGATCTGCTGCGCAATCGCCCCATCCTCGACCGGGCCATTGTGATTAGTGCCGGGGTGATTGCCAACCTGGTGTTTGCCTACCTGGTGTTTGTGGCCCAGTTCACCACCGTCGGCATCCCCGAAACCTTTGACCCCCAACCCGGCATTGTCATCCCCCAGGTCATCTCCGACAGTTCCCCAGCCGCCCAGGCGGGCATTCGTCCCGGCGATATTGTCGTAGCGGCCAATGGGGAACCCCTTGGCAGTAGCGAGGGCACCATCCCCGACTTTATTCAGCTCATTAAAGACAGCCCTAATCTACCTGTAGATCTGACGGTGCAGCGGGGCAGTCGAGAACTGGAGATCACCGTCGTCCCCACCCCCGGCCCCGATGGCAACGCGGTGATTGGCGTGCAGCTTCAGCCCAATGGCGATTTTGGCTACCGTCGCCCCACTGGCCCGATTGAAGTGTTTACCCTAGCCGCCAAGCAGTTCCAGGATATGCTGGTGCGCACGGTGAACGGCTTTGTCATGCTGGTGACCAACTTTGGCGAAATGGCTAACCAGGTGGCTGGCCCAGTCAAAATTGTCGAGCAGGGAGCCGGACTGGCGGAATCCAGTTTGGCCATGCTGTTTCCCTTCACCGCCATCATCAGCATCAACCTGGCGATCATCAACATCCTGCCCCTGCCCGCCCTGGATGGGGGCCAACTGGCCTTTTTGCTGGTAGAAGCCCTGCGCGGCAAGCCCCTGCCCGACCGTCTCCAGGAAAATGTCATGCAGACGGGCCTCGTGTTGCTGCTAGGGCTAGGCGTGTTCTTGATCGTGCGCGACACCACCCAGCTTGAGATTTTCCAAAACCTGCGCCAGTAGTCTGCACCTCAACCCCCCGTGAGTGCCCCCCGTCGCCCGCCCAAAAAGCAGCGTGCCTTGGAAATCCTGCGCCGCCTGAAGGAGCTGTATCCCGAAGCGCCCTGCTCCCTCGACTTTGAGACCACCCTGCAACTGATGGTGGCCACCATTTTGTCGGCCCAATGCACCGATGAACGGGTGAACAAGGTGACCCCGGCCCTGTTTGTCGCCTATCCCGATGTCTACGCCTTTGCCGAGGCGGATCTGGCCGACCTGGAAAGCCTGATCAAATCCACGGGTTTCTATCGCAATAAGGCCAAAAACATCCGAGCGGCCTGCCAGCGCATCGTCACCGACTACAACGGTGAGGTGCCCGCCACCATGGAAGACCTACTCACCCTGGCGGGGGTGGCCCGCAAAACCGCCAACGTGGTGCTGGCCCACGGCTTTGGCATCAATGCCGGGGTGACGGTGGACACCCACGTTAAGCGCCTTACCAACCGCCTCGGCCTCACCAAACACAGCGACCCGATCAAAATTGAGCAGGATTTGATGAAACTGCTGCCCCAGCCCGACTGGGAAAACTGGTCGATTCGCCTGGTCTACCACGGACGAGCCGTTTGCATGGCCCGCAACCCCAACTGCGCCGCCTGCTCCCTGGCGGATCTATGCCCCTCCGCCCCCAAGCCAGGGTAAATCTCCGAGGGGATCGTCTAACCGTCGTGCCCAACGCCTCCCAATCCTTCCCCTAGCGCCCCATCTGTCGCTTGAGGTCTTCGAGTTCCTGCTCCGCTTCCCAGCGCTGAAAGCGATCCTCCACCGGATCCGCGCTGGCTCGGCTTGTCCCCGGCATCGGCGGTTGATACCAGCCCGTTTCCCAATGGCTCGTGTTCTGGGCGGATCGTTCAGCGGTGCGTTGGGCGGCGCGTTCAGCCTCAAGCTGGGCCATTTTAGCCTTCAGTTCTCGGCGGCGGTCATGGATTTGCTGCTGAAGGATGCGGGTCTGATCGATCTGGGTGGTTACCCCCTGCATCTGGCCCCAGTATTGGTTGCCCTGCCGCAATAGATTGGCCTCCCGTTCCTCCGCCATGGCCACCAGGTCAGGACGATTCGCGGCCTTGGCCTTGGTCAATCGCCCATGCCATTTTTGAATCTCCTGGGCCGTCGCCAGAATTTGATCCTTAAGCTGTTGTTCGCGCCGTTTCAGGTCGCCTAGAAGGCGAATAGCATCCTGCTCTTGGCCCCGAAGTTGATCTTCTAAGCCCATCAGTTCTAGATGGGGGTTGGCCCGCAAGAACTCATCCAGACGGGTTTCCAGAAACTTGCTGAGGTCTTCAAATAGGCCCACAACGACAACTCCTGCGGCAACGGCTGTTTTTAGGATAGTCGCTCTTCTAGCCCTAAAACTGTTGGCCGATGTAGATGGATCGCACTTCCCCGTTACGGCGAATCACCGCTTCCTGGTTGGCGACCGCCACCAAGCTCCAGCCTGCATTGCCGATGCGTTCGCCAATGTAGACCCGCTGGGCCACACCGTTAATTTCAAACAAAGCGGCGGATCGATCCCCCAGTTCGAGTACCCCAACCAGCACATGGTTCACCACTGGGGCCGAGGGCTGGGGCGGGGTGGTCGTTCTGGCGGTAGGTGGTGGGGCGATGGGCGGGGCGGTGGGCAGCGGGGCGGGGGTAGCCGGGGGAACGGCGGCCACGGGAGGGGTGGAGGGCAGGGTCGGAGGCGTGGCTTGGTAGGGAATATAGACCCGCTCAATTACATTAATGCGTCCTAGGCCGTCTAGGTCAGCTCGCTGGGAGGGGAACCCACCGGGGGGGAGTAGGGCCGGGGCGGGTGGGGCTTCCAGGGGTGGGGTAGCGTTGTCTTGGGCCTGGGCGACTTGCGTTTCAATGGCGTCTAAGGATCGCTGGAGGTAGGCCAGAAATTCGGCATCGCTTTGGGCGGCGGTGCCGTCTGGGGCCACCTCGCTGGAGGGGGTGTCCTGGGGCCGTTGCCCAATCCACAAAAAGGCTACCACCCCAGCTAGAGAAAGCGCTGTACAGGCTAGCAGCAGCCGATCAAACAGTTTGCCGAGGGTAGTTTTGGCGGGCGGGGTCGGGATGGGCGGTTCTGCGACTGCGACCAAGGGCGCTAGGGTCGTCGTTGGAGCCGTGAGGGCCGTTTCCTGAAGGAGTTCTAACCCGTGATCCTCTGGGGTCTGTCTGTCGGCCACCTGGATGGGCTGGGGTGGGTGTTTCAGCTCGTCTTCCACCGCCACGAGGGCCGCTTCGTCTCCATCCAGTAGCCGATCTAGATCGCCAAAGAGGCCCGCCATCAGGGTATCGGCGTAGGTGCTGACGACCTTTGCCGGATCCATTGTGGCAACCTCCGTAGCGACCTCAACGGTATCCCCGACAGCGGACTCTGGGGCGGGCGCTGTGGTGGGAAGGGTGGCAGTATTGAGGGATGTTTCTGGGCTCATGGGTGTTGTCCTGGGGTGGCGTCCCAACTCAGCGGTTGAGGCCCGGTTAGAAGGGCTGGGAGCGTTGATCGGTCTTTAGGGGCTCGTCATGTTAGGAAGGCCAGGGGCAGAAGCCAGGGGCGGCTAGAAGCCAGAGGTGGCCATGGATGCAAGGGTCAAGCCTCACCCTATGGGTTAGCCAGACCGGGTCTGATGGGCTTTAATTTGCTGAAGTGTACTCCAACTTTCAGGATCTTTCACTATTTCGTGATCTTTCGCGATGCTATCGCCCCCAGAATCCCAATTCCCGGATTCCCCCTGGTCGGGGCCAGGTTTCCTTGCCCTACCGAACCGAGGGCGATCCAGCAGGATAATGGCCTTTAATCAGCCAGTTCGGCGGTGATCCAGTCGATAAATTGTCGGGCGGTGCGGCCAGATCGGCCATTGTTGCGGGTGGCCCACTGGAGCGCCCTCGCCTGGAGGTCGGCCTCGTCGAGGGGCAATCCTGCCTGTTGGGCCAAGTGTTGAACAATGGCGAGGTAGGTGGGCTGGTCGGCGGGCTCGAAGGTGAGGGTGAGGCCAAAGCGATCACTAAAGGAGAGCTTTTCCTGCACCGTATCCCAGGATTGCACGTCGTCTTGGTCGCTGGGGCGGGGGCGGTCGCTGAAATATTCGCGCACCAAATGGCGGCGGTTGGAGGTGGCATAGACCACCACATTCTGAGGCCGAGCGGTCACGCTGCCCTCTAGCACCACCTTCAGCGCCTTAAAGGCATCGTCGTCTTCCTCAAAGGACAGATCATCGACAAAAATAATGAACTTCTGGGGGGCGCTACGCAGCCGATCCACAATCTGTGGTAGGGCTTGCAGGGCGGGTTTGGGCACCTCCACCAGCCGCAAGCCCTGCACCCCATACTGGTTGACCAATGCCTTGACCAGGGAGGATTTACCTGACCCCCGGCTACCGTAGAGCAACACATTTAAGGCGGGATAGCCCCGCAGCAGGGCCAGGGTATTTTGCCGCAGTTGTTGACGCGGATGGTCGTAGGCGGTGAGGGATGCTAGGCGCACGGGGTCGGGATGGGCGACCCCCTGGAGGGCATTCCCCTGCCAGGTAAAGACGTGATACTGGGCCAAGATCCCCACCCCTTGCTGCTGGTAGTGGGCGGCTAGGGTGTCGATCTGGTCGGGCCAGGGCTGGAGGGGGGCAAAGGTGAAAGGAAGGGGGGCGGGCACCATCTCCCAGGCCACCGGAGGCTGGTCTAGGCCACCCACCACCTGCACCCACTCAGCCACCTGGGGGCTGGTGAGGGCGCTCAGATCTTGCAGCAGGGCCAGATCGTGGCGGGCCGCTTGGACTAGGGCCGCAGGCGTTTCCCCTAACCCCCGGTGCTGCACCTGCTGGGTGAAGGGGTTGTCGGCGTAGGCGATGCCCCGTTGGAGGTAGCTTGCCCAGGTTTCCTGATCCGTGGCTAAGGCTTGGAACCAGCGGCCATAGGCTCCCAGGCTCTCGATGGTGGATTGGCTAGCCACCGCCTCCAGCAATTCCACAAAGGTTTGGCCCACCCGATCTTGCAAACTATCGCCGTAGATCAGCAGCTTGGCCAGTGCCTGACGGCAATGCTGAATCTCCGCCACGATGGTGGTTGGAAACTGGGTCATACATTCGCCTTTGCTAGTCGGAATGGGGTGGGGTCATCCCCTGGGCCATGGGATCGTTGGTTTCGTAGTCGCCACAGTCGATGGCGGCTTCGGAGAGGGCGGTTCGGGGATGGAGGGGACACTTCAGAAAGGGGCTATTGGTGAAATACCGACAGTCGGCGCAGGGAATTTGGTGCATTCGCTTGGCCCGCTGCATCCCATCGCGGGTTACGGCGATCAGTTGCCACACCGTGATGCCCACCAGCCCCCAGGCCAGTACAAAACACAGCGGCACCAAAAAGGGGCGAATCCAGTGGAGAAGCTGTACCAACAGTACAAAAAATCCCTGTATGACCTGATTCATATCCAACCCACCCCTCCCAAGAGGGAAACGAAAGCTTGCTCTAACCGAGATGGCTCTGTCCCAAATTCAGGCGAATTCGGCAGATAGCACGATTGGGCTTAGAGTACTCCGTGAGAATAACCATCCCCTTGTAATCGCTCTCTACCCTCACCCCTGCCCCTCTCCCTGAGGGAGAGGGGTTCTGAATCCGGCTCCCCTTCTTCCTAGGGAGAAGGGTGGAGGATGAGGGTAAAGGCTGGACGCTTGATTAGTTGGATTACTCTTAGACCCAAATTTTGGCCTACCTTTCCAACTTACGGGCAAAGCCCCTGGGGGCAACCCACGCTTAGGAAAACTTCAGGGTTGTGGGTTGGGCTTAGCCATAGCTTTGAGCACATCCAGACATCCGTAAATGGCCGGAGTATAGAGCCCATCGGCGAGGATAGCGGCCCCAATCACCCGCGACAGGGGCTCTGGCAGCGAAAAGACCTGCACGGCACTGGGGATGGGCTCGGCGGCGAGGCGGGGCAAAATCGTGGCTCCCATGCCCTGGGCCACCAGGTTGACGATGGTGGTGTCGGTTTCCACCTCAGAAATCACGTTCAGATGATGACCGTGGGCCTGACTATGGGCATAGACATCCCACATCATCACCCGATCTAGCGGCGGCATGATCATCGGTTGCTGGGTGAGATCGGCCCCGGTCAGACGTTGACTCGCGGCTTGGAACCGAGGCGGCATTAGGGCGGCATACTCGTTTTCCAGTATGACCCAGATCGCCAGATCCTCGGCGGCGGGCAGCACCGTGAGGCCAATGTCGGCCCGTCCCTCCCGCAAAGCCTTTTCCACCTGGCGATAGTTGTCGTGTTCACTGAGGTTGATGGTCACCCCCGCTATGCGGGGGCTGAACTGGGCGATGGCATCGGGCAGCAGATGAATGGCGCAGTTGGGAAAGCTTCATCTGGTTTGGGGGGTTATCTTTCATGTCTTCCCTATTCCCTAATGTCCTAATCCCTACCCTACCCACCTGTCTCCATCTTCAAGGGCTGGTGTATAGTTTTGATGAATCTTGTTCCGGTTGGATGCGCACCATGGACATTTCTTCTCAGTTTTTTCTGACAAATGTGCCTTCGGCCCCTGGGCTAGAGTCGATTCTTCGCCCCATTGTCTTGGATGACGCCCTGCAAGTTCAGACTTTTTTACCCCTCGCGACACCGTCCCTCGATGCGGTTGCGGTAGCTTCAGCAATGCCACAATCCATGGTGCTAGCCCAGCAGTTTGACCAGGATATCCTCGGCGATATGGGCAAGCTCTGGAGCACGTTTATTGAATCGGGCCAGGTGTGGGCGCTGCTGATTGGCGTCGTTGTCGGCTATTTCATCCGCAGCCTCACGGCCTATTAGGGCACAGTCCGTTGCCCTGCATCCGCCGTTGATTGCATCTTGATTGCACCTTAAGGAGTTCCCTTGGAAACCCCCTCCTCCCCCCAAACCTGGAGCCAGCGTTTTGAGTCGGCCCTGCATCCGGCCATTGCTCGGTTCAACGCCAGCATCGGCTTTGATATCGCCCTAATCGAGTACGACCTCACCGGGTCAGAAGCCCACGCCAAAATGCTGGTGAAGACGGGCATTCTCACCCCGGAGGAAGGGGAGGCCATCGTCAACGGCTTAGAAACCATTCGCCAAGAGTATCGCGAGGGCCGTTTTCAACCCGGCATTGAGGCGGAGGACGTGCATTTTGCCGTGGAGCGACGGCTGACGGAATTGATTGGTGACGGGGGCAAAAAGCTCCACACCGCTCGGTCTCGCAACGACCAGGTGGGTACCGATGTGCGGCTCTACCTACGGGCGGAAATTGCGGCGATTCAGGGCCAACTGCGGCAGTTTCAGCAAACCCTGCTCTCCCTGGCCGAGGCCCATGTGGAGACCCTAATTCCCGGCTATACCCACCTGCAACGGGCGCAACCCCTCAGCTTAGCCCACCACCTGCTGGCCTACTTCGACATGGCCCAGCGAGATTGGGAACGGCTGCAAGACATTCAAAAGCGGGTGAACATTTCGCCCCTGGGCTGTGGTGCCCTGGCCGGGACGACCTTTCCCATTGATCGGCAGTATTCCGCCGAGTTGCTGGGTTTTGAGCGCGTCTACGGCAACAGTTTGGATGGCGTTAGCGACCGGGATTTTGCCATCGAGTTTGCCTGTGCCGCCAGTTTGATCATGGTGCACCTGTCGCGGCTGTCGGAGGAAATGATTCTCTGGGCTTCCGAGGAATTCAGCTTCGTTAGCCTCAACGATAGCTGCTCCACCGGATCCAGCATCATGCCCCAAAAGAAAAACCCCGACGTGCCGGAACTGGTGCGGGGCAAGACGGGCCGCGTGTTTGGCCATCTGCAAGGGCTGCTGGTGATGATGAAGGGCTTGCCCCTGGCCTACAACAAGGATTTGCAAGAGGACAAAGAAGCCCTCTTCGACACGGTGCAAACGGTGCGCGGTTGTCTGGAAGCCATGACCATTCTGTTGGCGGAGGGCGTGACTTTCCGGGTGCCTCGGCTGCGGCAAGCGGTGAACGAAGATTTCTCCAACGCGACGGATGTGGCCGATTACCTGGCGTCCAAGGGCGTGCCCTTCCGCGAAGCCTACAACCTGGTAGGCCAAGTGGTGAAGACCTCCCTGGCGGCGAACAAACTCCTGCGCGATTTGACCCTAGAGGAATGGAAAGCCCTGCACCCCGCCTTTGAGGAAGACATCTACGAGGCGATTACGCCCCAGCGGGTGGTCTCGGCCCGCAACAGCTACGGCGGCACCGGGTTCGACCAAGTTCAGCAGGCCATCGAACGCGCCCAGCAAATCCTGGGGGATGCCTAGATGTCGATTAGCCTGTGCATGATTGTTAAGGACGAAGCGGACACCTTCGGCCAAGCCCTGGCCAGCGTGGCGGACGTGGTAGACGAAATCATCATCGTAGACACGGGTTCCACCGATGACACCGTCGCCATTGCCGAATCCCACGGGGCCAAGGTGCATTCCTTACCCTGGGTGAATGACTTCGCCGCCGCCCGCAATGCCTCCCTGGCCCACGCCACCGGGGATTGGGTGCTGGTGATCGACGCCGACGAAGTGCTACAACCGGACGTCGCCACCCTGTTGAAAGCCTTGGATCAGGGCCAACCCTTAGGGAAAGCCCCGGCGGAAACCGTCCTTGCTGTAAACCTGCTGCGGCTGGAACTGGGGGCACCCCAAGCCCCCTACACCCTAATCACCCGCCTGTTTCGGCGTCGGCCTGAGATTCAATTTAACCGCCCCTACCACGAAACCGTAGACGACAGCATCACCGACCTCCAAGCCCAGCAACCCCACTGGCAGGTGGTGACCTTGACCACGGTGGCCCTGCACCACACGGGCTACGATCCGGCAGTGGTGGTGAAGCGGGGCAAGTTTGACCTGGCCCGGCGGGTGATGGAAGCCTATCTGGCCGATCATCCCAACGACGGCTATTTGCTGAACAAACTCGCGGCCCTGTATCTGGAATCGGGAAAACCCAAACAGGCCATTGACCTGCTAAATCGTGCCCTGGCCAATCTGGACAGCCTCGATGCCCTCACCCGCTACGAAGTCCTGTATCACCGCGCCCTAGCCCAGGGGGATAGCCATCCCGATCAGCCTGACCTCGCCGCCGCCGATTACGAATCGGCCCTCGCCCAGGACGTACCCGCTATTTTGAAGCTGGGCGCTTGGATCAACTACGGTAGCCTGAAAAAAGCCCAAGGGGATCTCCTTGCCGCCGTTGACCTGTTCGAGCAAGCCATTGCCGCCGACCCCACCCTGGCCATCGCCCACTACAATCTGGGCACCACCCACCGGGCTAGGGGCTACCTGGATGAAGCCATTGCCGCCTACCGTCAGGCCATTGCCCTCCAGCCCAACTACGCCGAAGCCCACCAAAACTTGGGGGTAGCCCTCTTTAAACTGGGCCAACTGCCCGAATCGTTGAATGCCTTTAATCGGGCCATTCACATCTATGGCACCTATGACCCAGACTCCGCCCAGCGACTCAGACAGGGCGTACAACAACTGGGGATTCCCATAGATCTACTGGCCGGGGCACAACTGCTATAGCGGCCTTTGGGTTTTAGATAACGTTGACCGCAGCAAGCATTACTGATATCTCGCTATTGCCTATTAGCTGTAGCGAGAATCGTTCCAGTCAAAATCTAGGCCGCCATTTTTGGCATCGCTTTGGCCCTGCTTCTGGGCAGACTCTTGGCTATGTCGCCGATGCCAGGAAATGCTTGATCCATAGGTGCCGGGACGCCAATGTTGCCCGTGACCACCTGTGTTGCTGTCGGGGGCGTTGGGAGCGGCAGTATACCCGGCAGTGGAAGGCCCAGCATAGTTGCCATTCGATACGGGACGATACCGAGTGCGGTGGGAACTCTCTAGACTAGAGGCTGATGGTTGACTAGAGGCTGATGGTTGGGGTGCCCCTCCAGAACGGTTTTTACCTACGACTTCCCGCAGGCGACTGACAACGCCATCCCAGCCTAAATCGGGCTGATTCAGAAGATCGCGCAGGGAATCTAGCACCCCACTGGCCTCATCCTCCTGACCAAGCTGGAGCGGCTCTGAGGATCGAATGGGATCAACCTGGACGGCGGCGATAGCCTGACGCACGGCACTTTTAATTTGGTTGCGGAGTTCTCGTTTGGCCTTTTCGTACTGGTGTCGCCAGCCTTTTTCGCTGGAGGCATAGAGGGCGGGAAGGCGGTTGAGGGCGTAGGTTTCCACCTCCACCACCTTCAAATATTTAGCGACCCTGGGGGGCAAGTCCTTCAGTTGCTGCTCCACTTCCTCGGCTACGAGCAGTTCCATCACATTGATATAGGCCCGGCGTGGACTATCTTGGGCGATTTTCATAACTCACGGACTCCTCATAGACGCAATTCAGGGATTGATCAGCCGCCACAGCCCAGGCGCTAGTCGGTCAGGGTTCGCATGGCCTAAGGGTTAGGTATGGGATAAAGCCTTTACCGCATTAGCCGCCAGTAGGCTAGGGATAATGGCCTAAGGGATCAGGAATCTCCATCGACTTGGAAGTGGGGCTTGACGTGGATGATGCAATCCCTAATGGGGGCTCAGTCTGTAACCATCTCGGTGGCAGTACACCCTTACAAAGACACCTGTGATGGGCTGGGTGACTAGGTGGCAAGACTGTGACTCAGGGCGCTGAATGACGTGGATGTCTTTATCATATCTTCCAATTCTAACCCATGGGGACTGGGGTGGGCACCTGACGCCAAGTTAGCAGGGCCATTTGAAGTAATCCAGTGCAGTCACCATGGCAATCAAGGCAACCAGGACTAGCACGATGAGGCCAATCTAGCTATCATCATCGGCTGATGAGGGGGCGTGAGGGTCTAACAGCAATGGGACAACTAACGAGGCACCAGAAAACGAGGCAATGGTGGACAAACTCCGTGATGGTCTTGGGGCTAACGACCCTCAATTTTGTCTGGCTTACCCTGCCTGCCTTTAGTCCCGGCATGGAGATTGTGCCTCCTGGCCAGCCCGATTCTCCTCCCCAATCTTTACCCGATCTTTACCGGATGCAGGCGGAGCTTGAGGCGACCCTCGTCCCCCCGACTCCACTACCTTTGGCTGCTCGATCAGGGGCAGATTCCGACGTTGCTTTCGCCTTTGAGCCAGCGGATCGCCTGTGGGCCATTCGTCACCGCATTCGCCACGAAGAACTAGCCCAAAGCCTTTGGCAGCAGACCCTGCGTCAGGCGGATCAAGCCTATGCCCTGGGCGACCCCGCCACCCTGCCCGACGATCTTGTTCCTACCGCCTACGACCATTGGCAGCAGGTGCTCTATACCCTGCGCCAGGTGCCGCCAACGTCCTTTGTGGCCCCCGCTGCTGCATCCCAGGCTCCCCACTATCGGCAACAGTTGGCTACCGTGGCCTACCGCTACGACACCCTGCGGTCGGATTTTTTGTATCCCATCGCTGCCCAGGTGGGAGATGCCTCGCGGGTACGCATTACGGTGTGCAATCTTCAGCGGGAATGTCGCCGCTGGCAGGGCAACCGTCCCCCAGAAAACCCCGCCAGTTTGATCAAAGTGCCTGTGGCGGTGGCGCTGATGGCAAAACTACATCAAGAGGGCATTGATCGGCAGACAGGGCTGTGGGTGAACCCTAGCAACTGGACGGAGGATGCCGGATGGATTCGGGTGCGGTCGGCCTATGGGGTGGAGCAGGTGATGGCCGACATGATTAGCCGCAGCGGCAACGTGGCCACCAACCAACTGATCGATTACATCGGCTGGCATCGGGTGAACCAAACCCTGCGCGACCAAGGCTACACCGCTACCCGCGTTACCACCAAGCTGGTGGGCGAAAAAACCTACCCCGCCAACCGAGGGTTTGCCCCCAACCAGATCACCACCGACGAACTGACGGATATGATGGTGGGCATTTACAACCAAGCCTATCCCGGCAGCGAAGCCATCCAGACCGCCCTCGCGAACCAAATCGATATTCGCCTCGGCAAAGCCGCCCTGCGCCCGCCCATGATTTGGCTAGGGGAAAAAACGGGCCGTAACTCCAAGGTAATCGGCAGCACCACCGCCGTTATGATTGGTGGCAAGCCTTACATCATAACGACCACCCTCGACCGCAGCGGCAACGAAGCCGCCCTACGTTCTGTGATTGCCGGGGTGGCCGAACATATTCTTACCCACGACGGCTTTAACCCGGTGGAACCAGTATCGCCGCTACCCTTTGCCATTCCGCCATCGCGGGCGTTTTTACCCTAGGGACGGCTTCTCAATTCCCACCAATAGCCAACCCTGCCTTGAAGCGGACGACAGGGAAATTGCGTCCCTAGGGATCCATAACGGGAACATTGGGACATGGCTTTGGGGGAGATGGGGCTAACGAACCTGAGTTTGGGATCAACCCAGAATTGCAATCTTTAGAAACTGTCTTTTGGCCTTCCCTTGAGCCTACCCTGGCGGGAAGTGAGCTTAACCCGAACTGAGGCTAACGAGATAATTTTTCTCCCCAGAATCAAAAATGTAGCTGAGATGGCGTCACATAACTTAAAACTTCGTTAGCATTGCTAATGACGAGCTTAAGTTTTCTCAATGACTCTAACTGCCCCGCAGCGCTTTTTATCCCTTGGTGGGCTTGCTCTTAGGCCCAATTCTTCCGTCAATGTCCCTTTTCAGATTTCCTGGACAATTCTGAGAATTGTGGCCGGAATTGTCATGATTCATAACGGTTTGGACAAGCTGACTAATATTGAGAGCTTTGCCGAAGCCTACGTGGCCTATCTGGGGCTCCCTTTCCCCATCACCCTCAGCTATCTGGCGGCTTTCACGGAGCTGATTGGGGCTCCCTTGGTGGCACTGGGGCTGTTCACCCGTCCGGCGGCCTTGGGCCTGTTTTTCACCATGGGGGTGGCCATGTATCACCACATCAAGGTGGCGGGCTTTAGTATTCCCTACCTGGAGTTGTCGGCCCTGTATGCCGCAACCTTTCTGTTTTTCTTGGTGAATGGGGCGGGTGTGTTCTCGGTGGATGCCATCTTGGCTCGATTGATTGCCGGGGTGCAGCGGAATCAGGCCACTGACCAGCGGGAATCCTTGGAAACGGCCTTCCAACGGTCTGGCCTGCCCGAAGCCGAAACCCCCACCCGCTAGAGAACCCAGCTATCCCCTAGGTTTTCGATGTCCAAAACCCAGGTTGATAGATACCCAGAACCCCGGTTGTTTGCCCCGTCCATCTGATCTGGCTGGCATGGCGAAGCAAAAACCGGGGTTTTGTCGCAGGCGGCGGTTACAGTGCAGCCGGAGGTTTAGCGATTTCGATGGGGGGACGACGACCAATGAGCCAGTAGGTAGTCATTTGGCCTCGGCCCTTAACGGCCACATGGCCCCTGGGCTCAAACAAAAACTTGTCCTTAAGTCTTTCGTAGAATTCTGGGGTCACTTGAATACGTTGGGGAGATCCGGTGGTCTCCATCCGACTGGCAATGTTTACGGTGTCGCCCCAGAGGTCGTAGGCAAATTTGCGGCGACCAATGACCCCAGCCACCACTGGGCCAGTGCTAATGCCAATGCGAATTTTGAAGCCTTCGCCATCGGGACGCGGGAATTGCTGGATGGCTTCAGCAATATCGAGGGCAAACTGGGCAATGGCGACATCGTGACCCTCTTGGGCGGTGGGCAACCCCCCAGCCACCATGTAGGCGTCGCCGATGGTTTTGATTTTTTCTAGGCGGTAGAACTCGGCCAGTTGGTCGAACATGGAAAAGACTTCGTTGAGCATTTTCACGAGTTGGCGGGGGCTCATTGCGGTGGAGGCCGCTGTGAAGTCCACCAAGTCGGCAAACAGAACGCTGACATGGTCAAGACTTTCGGCGATGGTGCGCGACCCCGACTTGAGCCGCTGAGCAATGCGGTAGGGCAGAATATTCACCAGCAACCGATCCGCCTGTTGCCGCTGTTGCCGCAGTTCGTCTTCCATTTGGCGGCGTTCGCTGATGTCGTGGACGATGCCTTCGTAGTAGAGCAACTGGCCTTCGCCATCAAACACGCGCCAGATGTCTTCACTGACCCAAAAGGTGCCGCCGTCTTGGCGAAAGACCTCGGATTCGGCATCGGTGATTTTGTCGAAGCGGCTGAGGTAGACCAGGAGTTCTTCCCGTCGCTTGGGCTGCACATAGATCTGGCGGCTGATGTCCTCAACGGCGGCGATCATGGCATCGGCAGAGTCGTAGCCATAGAGGCGAGCCATGGAGGGGTTAACGCTCAGAAATTGGCCCTTGACGGTGGTTTTGAAAATGCCCACCGTCGAGTTTTCAAGCAGACTGTGGTAGTTGAGCTCTGCCGTCTGCCGCGCCTTTTCGATCTGAAGACGCTCCTCCACCTCGCGCTGGAGCTGCTGGTTCTTTTGGTGGAGTTGCTGCCGCTGCTGGGCTAGGTAAATCTGATTTTGCACCCGCACCAAGACTTCCTGCACCGAAAAGGGCTTGGCAATGTAGTCGGCTCCGCCCGACTGAAACGCCTTCACCTTATCGAGGGAATCTACCAGGGAGCTGAGGAAAATGACGGGAACCTCGCGGGTAGCTGGGTTGGTTTTCAGTCGCTGACAGAGGGTATAGCCATCCAAATCGGGTAATACAATGTCTAGCAGGATGAGGTCGGGGATCTGCTGGGCAATGGCGGCGAGACCAGCCTCGGCACTGGTGGCTTCGCGCAGACGATAGCCCTGTTGGGTAAGCAGCCGAGCCAAAAGGCGACGGGTGTCTACGTCATCGTCGATAATGACCAAGTCCATAACAGGCTGGACGAAATCGGGCGATGGATCCGCGTCTTTCACTCAGAATCAACGACCTATGTGAGAGGGCAGGGGACTGATTGAAGTGTAGCCCAAGGATCAGGCAGGACGGAGCCAACCTCCCCCTGAGAACGCTATACCCTTAGCGTCACTATCCCTTAGGACACTTACGTTAAAATTCTGGTGTCTTGTCTGGCTATCCTACTGGGCAAACTCCGATAAAACAACCCAACCCAGGCATGGAAAGTCAGGTATTTTAGTTGGCCTTGAGCTTGGTTTGACCAAAATTCGGCCACGGTTTCCCTAGAACGCATTCTCCCAGGGGCAGTTGATGATTCACAATAAACCTTATTCAAGTTCAGCGGTGTAGGTTGACCTAGAAAACGCTACGGTTTTCAGGCCAGACTGGCTCGATCTGAGCTTGGGATAAATGGGCAATACTTCGATTGGATTTAGGGATAATTATGGTTGATTTGGCCTCTCGATGGCAGCATGTATCGGTAATCACACTGTGGCGACGGCGCTCCTGGCGGCGCGTGATTCAGTTTGTGGGGCTATTTAGTCTCTGTTTGGGGGTGGCCCTAGGCTGTGCGGGCAATGACCAACCCACCGCCGATGCGCCGACGACGGGGGACGGCAATGGTCGGATTTCCCTTGGCACTACCCTCACCGCCCGCACCCTCGACCCCGCCGACGCCTACGAAACTTTCCCCGGCATTTTGCTGCAAAATTTGGGTGATCGACTCTACACCTACACCCCTGGCACCACGGATTTAGTGCCCCAACTGGCCACGGCCATGCCCACCCTTAGCGAGGATGGCCTCACCTACACCATCCCCCTGCGTCAGGATGTCACCCTCCACGATGGCACCCCCTTCACCGCTGAGGTGATGGCCTTTTCCATTGAGCGATTTATGGAAAATGGTGGACGTCCGGCCTACCTGCTGGCGGAAAAAATCCAGTCCGTAGAAGCCACCGGCGACCACGAACTCACCATCACCCTCAGCGCCCCCTTTGCGGCGTTCCCCGCCCTGCTGAGTTTTTCCGGCATCACCCCCGTTTCCCCCGCCAGCTACGAAGTGGGGTCAGGCAAGTTTAACCCCGATAGCTTTGTGGGCAGCGGCCCCTACAAACTGGCTAGCTTTGCCAGCGATGCCATCAAACTAGACGTGAACGAAGACTACTGGGGCGAGGCTCCGGCCAACCAGGGCATTGATATCCAAATTTTCACCAGCCCCGCCAACCTCTATAACACCTTCAAAACGGGCGGGCTAGACGTGGCCTACCAAACCCTCGACCCCGAACAAATTGCCAGCCTGCAACGGGAAGCTGAATCCGGCGGTTGGCAGGTGATTGAGGGCGGCACCAACGTGATCAACTATATGTCCCTCAATCGACGCATTGAGCCCCTGGAGGACGTGCGGGTACGGCAGGCCATCGCCGCCATGGTGGATCGGCCCCTGCTGAATGAGCGGGTCTTCCAAGGCCAAGCGGAACCCCTCTACAGCCTGATTCCCCCCAGCTTTGAGGTTTCCCAGCCCATCTTCAAAGACACCCTAGGCGACGGCAATTTTGAGAAGGCCAGGGAACTGCTCACCGAGGCAGGCTTCTCGGAAACTAACCCCCTCACCGTGGAAGTTTGGTATCCGTCAGCCTCCACTACCCGCAGCATTGTGGCTAACACCCTCAAAGAATCCATCGAAACCGCCCTGCCGGGATTGGTAACCGTAGACATTCAAAACACCGAAGGGGCCACCCTCTGGCAAAACGTGGGCCAGGGCATCTACCCGATCATCCTCTCCAACTGGTACCCCGACTTCTACGACCCCGACACCTTCCTCCAACCCTTCCTGGGGTGCGAAACGGGCAGCGTGGAAGCAGGCTGCGAAGAGGGTGCCTCCCAGGCCAATGGTTCCTTCTTCTACAGCACCGAGGCCAACGACCTGATTGCCCAACAGCGGGCCGAACAAGACCCCGCCGCCCGTCAGGCCATCATTGCCAAACTGCAAACCATGATGGCGGAGGAAGTGCCCTACGTGCCCCTCTGGCAAAATAAGGACTTTGTCTTTGCCCAGGATGGCGTGGGTGGCGTGGCCATCGAACCCAGCCAGCAGTTCCTCCTCTGGCGCGTCAGCCAATCCTAATTTCCCTGGCTTTGCGCTAGGCTGACACAGAGCTTGGCCCGTACTGTCTCTGGGCGGTACGGGTCGCCCCATCGATAGAATTCTTAAGCATTCATGCCCCCGAAGGACGCTTTTCCCATGATGAAACTCCTTAGCCCCCTCATGGCGCTGGTACTAGGTCTTGCCCTCAGCCTCGGTCTCTACCCCAGCATGGCCCAGGCCACCGGGTTACAGGGCACCCTGTCAAGCCCCTCCTCCCTCCACCTGCTAGCGACGGCCTCGGTGCCCACTGGCGAGGTGAAAAAATTTGCCAAAGCCTACCAAAGCATCCAAACCATCCGCGATCAGGCTGAGGCCGAAATGGTACAGGCTGTGGAAGCGGAAGGGTTTACGATGGAAGAGTTTAACGCCCTAGCCGACAAAGCCCTAGCCAACAATGAGCCCCCCGATGATGCCGCCGTGGCAGCAAAGTTTGACAGTGCCATCGAGCACATTGCCACCCTGCGCCAAGGGGCCGAAGACACCATGGGCAAGGCCATCGAAGCCACTGGACTGTCCATTGATCGATTTAACGAAATCCTAGAACAATCCGACCAAGACGCCGACCTCTACCAACGCATCGGCGACCAAATCAACGGTCGGTAGGGTCGGTGAATGTTGAAAGAATAGCCAGTGCTAGCATCCGGTGCTAGCCAAAGTGAAAAGCAATCTGACGGCAACCCATGTCAACGAACATCTAGAACGGCTGGGCAAATTTAAGCGGCTGATGCCCTCAGCATCTTTTTGCGCCAGATGGTGGCTTCATGACTTTAGTGCCTTAAAGAGAGCGAGGATGTATGCGAAACTCGGCACTTCTCTGGATGACATTATTCGAGATTATTGTGCTTCCTGATGTCTCATTACTAATTCAATCAACTATAACTGCGGCTGTCTGATGAGGTTTGTCTGGCTTGTCGCCAGCCTTTGGGTATGGCTTTTCCGACATAGATGGGGATGTGAAAGGCGGTTCTGTTGATGGTATGAAATCTGGAATAAATACCGGATTTGGTAATGCAGTAGAGGGCATCAATCTCTTTGCCATGAAAACGTTCTGGAACAGGGATTGGATAGACGGGTGTGCCGTTGAAGAAGCGTATGGTGTCTTTTATGATTTCATCGAAGTCTAGAGATGTGTAGACGTGCTGGGAACGGTCAAATAGATTCATAGGCTAGGGATAAGTGCTTAACCAATAATTTCTACGCCGTTGTAGCAAAGGGGCTGGTGATGGGATGCGGGTGATGCGGTGGGCAGTGTCGCTAGACTAAGGATTGACGTTGGGTGAGCCAACGTTGGAATGAGGTTTGGCTTTCCCCGGAGGGTTGGCCCAAAATAATATTTTTAAGGCTGATGTCTTCGTCAAGTTGGGGCCAGTGAATGCCTGAACCGTTGCCGATAAGTCGCCAGGTTTGGCGTTCTTCGGGAGAGCCATGGAGGAGGCGCGGATACCAGGCGAGAGGGACAGTAATGGTACGGCCATCTGAAAGATCGACGGATAGGGAGTCGTCTGTGATTTCAATGGTTTGAATCATGGGGAGATCAATTAGATCAATCGTTAAAGAAGTCATGCCAGCCCTCTAGTAGTTGTTCTTGGTGTTCTTCGACTAGCTTTTGAATGCGATTTATTTCTTTGCGGTTGAATCCTTGGTTGGATTGGATGCGAACTGGGCTGAGCCAGAATTTAGCTTCAGCTTGATCTCGTTCAACGTGGATGTGGGGTGGTTCATCACGATCTCCGGCGTAGCAGAAAAAACGATAGGGGCCAACAGTGAGCAGGGTAGACATTTAGAGACTTAGGTGGCTTGCGGAAAAGCATACAAACAGGGTGGTGAGTATTAGAATACTGAATTCTCTACCAACCACTTTTATGCCGTTGTAGAAAAGGGGTTGGTGATGGGATGTGGGTGATGTTGTGTTGTGAGCAGTGCCCAGTTGAGTTACTAGCGGAGTAGGGCGATGAAACCTGCCTGCTCGAAGTGTGTATCGTATGCTAGCGCTTCCGTGATGCTGTTTTGGCGCATGATGCAAAATGAGGCACAATCCGTGTGGCTCCAGGCTTGATCGGTGCGTTGGGCGTAGAGGAGGAATGCTTGGTGGTAGATTTCAGAGGTTTGGGGGGTGATCACTATAGCTGGATTTTGTTGGAGGGCATCGATGAATTTGATGGCAGCTCGTCTGAGAAATTCCCCACGTTTGGCGAAGTGATTAAGAAATTCGGTGAGTACCATTTCGCTGGTGTAGATGGTGACGCGGGATAGGCTTGTGCTGCTTTGGATAGCCCTTGAGTGAAGGGTGTCTTGGGGATCTAGTAGGGCAATCCAGTAGCCTGTGTCGGCGAAGACGGTTTTCATGACTCGACTTTGGGTGCGCCGTAGAGGTAGTGATCGTGGTTGATGGCCCCGTCATGGGGTAGTTTGTCCCATTCTTCGGTGGGGACTTCGGCTTGGATGGCTTGTACTTCGGCGAGGAAGGTTTGTAGATTGGGGAGACTGATCAGAATTTTGTGTAAGCGGTCTAGAATCCCGATACCTAAGGAGA
>JBBAWV010000027.1:0-40239 GCA_040396995.1 Nodosilinea sp.
AGTTGATGGTTTCTGGCTTGGTGACTTCGCCAACCACCTGGCCGTTGGGCAGGGTGCGTTCCCCCCACTGGCGAATGCGTTCAGGGGATGCCAATCCAATTTTGACGTAGTCAAACCGCTGTTCTAGCTTGGCCATGCTGGGTGTTTTCCTTGTAAGCGCGCTCAATCGAATGGAAAGCCGTGATCTGGGAAGATCCGTGTCGGTTTAGAAGGCTGGATTAAAGGGGGTTCCGAGGTGGAGACAAGACACCCCGGAACCTGGGGTTAGCTGGGAGCCGAAAACGGCCCTAGTCTTCCATGTCCTCGCTGTCGTCGCGGGCAATGGACTCGTAGGTGGGACGGGAGGGAGCCCGACGATTGTTGACATCGGCCATCAGATCCACCTCAATATCACGGCTGGTGCCGTCCTCCTTGGTTTCCACCTTGTGAACGGCGATGTCGAGACAGAGGGACTGTAACTCTCGCATCAACACCTTGAAGGACTCCGGCGTGCCCGGTCGAGGAATAGACTTGCCCTTGACGATGGCGTTGAGGGCTTCGTTACGGCCCTGCATATCGTCGGACTTCACCGTCAGCAACTCCTGGAGGGTGTAGGCGGCCCCGAAGGCTTCCAGCGCCCACACTTCCATTTCCCCGAAGCGCTGTCCGCCCTGCTGCGCCTTACCGCCCAGGGGCTGCTGGGTCACCAACGAGTAAGGGCCAGTGGAGCGGGCGTGGATTTTGTCATCCACCAAGTGCACCAGCTTCAGCATGTAGGCCTTACCGACGGTGATCGCCTTGTCGAAGGGTTCCCCGGTACGGCCATCCCGCAGGATGATTTTGCCGGGATCGTCGGGGTTGTAGACCCAATCCTTTCCGGTGGTTTCCCTAGCCTCCATCAGCTTGCCGTGGGTGGAGTTGCGAGAGGCCTCTTCCCCGTACATTTCGTCGAAGGGAATCACCTTAAAGCGGGCGTCCAGGTTCTCCGCCGCCCAGCCCAGCAGACACTCAAACACCTGACCTACGTTCATCCGGGAAGGCACACCCAGGGGATTCAGGGCGATGTCGATGGGGGTGCCATCGGGCAGGTAGGGCATGTCTTCGATGGGCAGGATGCGGGAAATGATCCCCTTGTTACCGTGGCGTCCGGCCATCTTGTCGCCCACCTGGATCTTGCGTTTCTGGGCTACGTAGACTCGCACCACCATGTTGGCACCGGGGGGCAGTTCGTCGCCCTGCTCGCGGGTAAACACCCGCACGTCTACGACGCGACCCTTTTCGCCGTTGGGCACCCGCAGGGAGTTATCCCGCACGTCCCGTGCTTTTTCGCCGAAGATGGCCCGCAGCAGCTTTTCTTCCGGCGGCTGGTCGGATTCACCCTTGGGCGTCACCTTACCCACCAGAATGTCGCCGGATTCTACCCAAGCGCCAATGCGGATAATCCCGGTTTCGTCGAGCTGACGCAGGGCATCTTCCCCAACGTTGGGAATTTCGCGGGTGATTTCCTCAGGCCCCAGCTTGGTCTGCCGCGCCTCAATCTCGAACTTCTCAACGTGAATAGAGGTGTAGACATCGTCGTAGACCATCCGCTCGCTCAGCAGAATGGCGTCCTCGTAGTTGTAGCCTTCCCAGGGCATGTAGGCCACTAGGATGTTCTGGCCCAGGGCCAACTCACCGCCCTCGGTGGCAGAGCCATCGGCCAGCACCTGCCCCGACTGCACTTTCTCCCCAGGGAACACAATGGGACGCTGGTTTAGACAGGTGTCTTGGTTAGAACGCTGGTACTTTTGCAGTTCGTAGGCGTGGATGTGGCCTTCGGGGTCTTTGACCTTGATCAGGTCGGCATCTAGGTAGACCACCTCGCCGTCGGTGCGGCTGATGATCACCATGCCGGAGTCGCGGGCGGCCTGGGCTTCCAGACCCGTACCCACCAGGGGACGCTCCGGCTGCAACAGGGGCACCGCCTGCCGCTGCATGTTGGAACCCATCAGGGCGCGGTTAGCGTCATCGTGCTCCAGGAAGGGAATCAGCGAGGTCGCCACGGAGATAATCTGCACCGGAGACACCGCAACATAGTCCACCTCCGTAGAGGCGGTGGTGGTGAAGTCTTGCCGATAGCGCACGGGCACGGTGTCGCCAATGATGTAGCCCTCTTCGTCGGTGGCGATGTCGCCCGGAGCCACCCGCAGATCGTCCTCTTCATCGGCGGTCATGTAGACGGGGGAGATATCCTTCCGCACCCGACCATTTTCCGCCCTGAAGAAGGGGGTTTCGATGAAGCCGAAGTCGTTGACGCGGGCGTGGGTGGCTAGGGAGCCGATCAGACCCGCGTTGGGGCCTTCCGGCGTTTCAATGGGGCAAATCCGCCCGTAGTGGGAGGGGTGAATGTCGCGCACCGCAAAGCCTGCCCGTTCCCGCGTTAGACCACCGGGGCCAAGGGCGCTGATTCGGCGCTTGTGGGTCAATTCCGCCAGGGGGTTGGTTTGATCCATGAACTGGGAGAGCTGGCTGGAGCCGAAGAACTCCTTAATCGCCGCCACCAGGGGTTTGGGGTTCACCAGGGAGGCCGGGGTGAGGGAATCGGCATCGGACACCGTCATCCGTTCCCGAATGATGCGCTCTAGACGGTTGAGGCCCACCCGCACCTGGTTTTGCAGCAGTTCACCCACCGAGCGCACCCGACGATTGCCGAGGTGGTCGATGTCGTCGATGTTGCCGATGTCGAATTCCAGGTTAATCAGGTAGTCGATGGCGGTGAGGATGTCCGTGGGGGTCAGCACCCGCGTCGTTTCAGGCACGTTCAGCCGCAGCTTGCGGTTCAGCTTGTGGCGACCCACCCGACCCAGGTCGTAGCGCTTGGGATCGTGGAAGCGGGAATAGAGCAACTGCTCGCCCCCCGTCACCGTGGGCGGTTCACCGGGACGCAGCTTGCGGTACAGCTCCAGCAGGGCTTCTTCTTCGCTGAATTGCCCTTCTTTTTCGATGGTTTTTTGGAAATATTCCGGGTTCCGCAGGGAGTCGAAAATTTCGTTGTCGCTCAGCCCCAGGGCCTTCAGCAGCACCTGAGCCGACAGCTTGCGGGTTTTGTCGATGCGCACCCACACCAGATCGTTTTTGTCGGTCTCAAACTTCAGCCAAGCGCCCCGGTTGGGGATCAGGTTGGCGTTGTAGGTACGGCGACCGTTTTTGTCGGTTTCCGACTTGTAGTACACCCCAGGACTGCGGACGATCTGGTTGACGATCACCCGCTCGGCCCCGTTGATGATGAAGGTACCCCGGTCGGTCATCAGAGGCAAATCGCCAATGAACACCTCCTGCTCCTTAATTTCCCCGGTTTCTTTGTTAATCAACCGCGTGGGCACATACATCTGCACCGAGTAGGTGGCATCCCGCCGCTTGGCCTCATCCACGTCGTACTTCGGGCTTTTCAGTTTGTACTGCTTACCCAAAAAGTGCAGTTCCAGCTTGCCCGTATAGTCGGTAATCGGAGAGAAACTTTCCAGCTCCTCGATTAACCCTTCTTCCAGAAACCAGCGGAAACTAGAACGCTGGATCTCCACAAGGTCGGGTAGAACGAAGTTGGGCGTGGTGTAGGTGATAGGTTCAGTCATGGGTTTCCTAAAGCGAGTCAGGCCCGGGCCTGGGTGGCCTTGAATTCAGACGAAATCATCCAAACGAAAAAATCAGCTAGTCAGCACAGTGACTAACCGATAACGGCGCAGGAGATCAGGGATAGATGGGACATAAGCAGGGAGTGGATGGCTAACCTCGGCACAGTAAACTTTTGAAACACGATCAACGTCGAAAACAGTGAACCTTCAGCCCTTGGAATGCCCCAATGGCTTTCTGCTGGGGCGCTTCATCCCACCGCCAGACAGGCATCTACCTCGGCGCTGGGAATGGGGTCAGACCACTGAAACAAATCCCACGCATTACGAGTGGTGACGTCAGCCAAGACCTGAGCATCGACGTGACGCAGCTCTGCCAAGAACCGAGCCACATGACCGACAAAGGCAGGCTGATTGCGGCGTTCCCGGCGCATGGGTTCGGGGGAAAGAAACGGACAGTCGGTTTCGATCAACAGTCGATCATCGGGCACAACCTGGGCCGACGCCTTCACCTGGTGGGCGTTTTTAAACGTCACAATGCCGCTGAAGCTGATGTAAAACCCCAAGTCCAGAAACCACTGGGTTTCCTCCGGGGTACCCGCCCAGCAGTGCATCACCCCAGTCACGGGGCCGACGGTCTCCTGAAACTCGCGGATGAGTTGGGCGGTGGCCTGGGCCGCATCGCGACAGTGAATAATCACCGGAAGAGACATCTGGGATGCCAGGGTGAGTTGTGCCCAAAAGGCTTCCCGCTGAACCTCAGCATTGTCGGCCTTGAAGAAATCTAGGCCCGTCTCCCCAATGGCGACCACCCGATGATCCGACCGAGCCAAGCGCCCAATCTCCGCCGCCATACCCGCCCCCCACTGATCTACGTCTAGGGGATGCAGCCCCACCGCCAGGGAAACCTCAGGAAAACGATCCGCAATGGCCTGCATGGCCGGAAAGTCCTTAGGTTCCACGCAGGAATGCACCATCCGCACGATCCCAGCCCCTCGCCAAGCCTGAGCTAGATCATCAAGATCGTCAGCAAATGTGTCGAAGTTGAGATGTACGTGGGTATCAACCAGAGGCATAGTCGGGGGGCAGCAACGTAGAAAACAGGGGCGATGTTTGACCCGATTCGTTTCTAGGACGCTGCTTCGGTGCCTTGGCTATCCTTGGTTTTGAGTGCCCGCGCAAGGCCAGACTTTTTCCGCGCCCCAGTGTTGGGATGCAGCACACCCCGCTTAACAGCTTTGTCAATTTTGCTGTAGGCCGTTGCCATTTTGGCCTCAGCCGCCGCCAGGTTTTCGGGAGTGGGGTCGGCCTGGTAGGTTTCCGCCGCCGCCAAATAGGTTTTGCTGAGTGTTTTAACCGCCGATTTGTAAGAACGATTACGGAGCCGATTCCGCTCGGCAACTTCGATGCGCTTGAGCGCAGACTTAATGTTTGCCACAGTATGCCCTAGCTTAACAAGAATTACACTTGATCTGGATATAACATCTTAGCACCAGATGTTGCCATTAGGTGTGGCAAGGGTAAGGGATTTTTGGGCCTGGGGAACTGGGAACGTGAGAAAAGAGGGATAGGGCGCTTGGGGCAGTCCCAAGTTCGCCTAGAGATCGACTATCCTGTATAGAACACGACGATCAACTCAGGGTCAACAGATGCAGGCTGCTTAGGAGCCCAGGTCGTTGATTCGTGTTTCCCGCCGAATTTATCCGAACTACTTCGCCGTCATGCTGCGCATCACTCATCAGCTCACTGAGGCTCGGGCCGAGCTACAGCGTATCTGTGCCCGCACCCACGACGACCAGGTCGTTCATAAGGAGGCAACTGTTCGCGAGATTCTGCACGCGGTTAAGCGCCAGGGCGATCAGGCTTTGGTGCAGTATACCCAAGACTTTGACCGGGTTTCGCTGACCCCAGAGGACTTGCGGGTGACGGGGGCAGAACTAGATGCCGCCTATCAACAGGTGAGTAAACCCCTGCTGGATGCGTTACGGGTGGCCTGCCGCAACATCGAAGCCTTTCACCGTCAGCGGCTACCCAAAAGCTGGGTACAGTTTGAAGACAACGGGGTCGTGCTGGGAAAACGATATACCCCGGTGGATCGGGCGGGGATCTACATTCCCGGTGGTCGTGCCGCCTATCCCAGCACGGTGTTGATGAACGCTATTCCGGCCAAGGTGGCGGGGGTTTCCCGGATTGTCATGGTGACGCCCCCTGGCCCCGATAAAGCCATCACCCCAGCGGTGCTGGTGGCGGCTCAAGAGGCGGGAATTACTGAAATTTATCGAGTGGGTGGTGCCCAGGCCGTTGGGGCATTGGCCTATGGCACCGAGAGCATTCCAGCGGTGGATGTGATTACTGGCCCTGGGAATATCTACGTCACCCTGGCCAAGAAACTGGTGTTTGGTACCGTGGGAATTGATTCTCTGGCGGGGCCATCGGAAGTGCTGGTGATTGCCGATAGCAGCGCCAATGCCGACCATGTCGCCACGGATATGCTGGCCCAGGCGGAGCATGATCCCCTAGCGGCCTCGATTTTGATTACGACCAGTGCGCCCCTGGCAGAATCGGTGGCCGCATCGGTGGCCCGTCAACTGGCCGATCATCCGCGCCAAACCCTGACCGAGAAATCCATTGCCAACTACGGCCTAGCGGTTGTGGTGGAAACCCTGGAGCAAGCGGCGGATCTGTCGAACCAATTTGCCCCAGAGCACTTGCAGCTTGAGGTGGAAGATCCCTGGGCACTGTTGGATCACATTCGCCATGCGGGGGCTATCTTCTTGGGCCACTCTACCCCCGAAGCCATTGGCGACTACCTGGCGGGGCCAAACCACACCCTGCCCACCTCCGGTGCGGCCCGCTATGCCTCGCCCCTGTCCACCGAGACCTTCATGAAGCATTCCAGCCTGATCCAGTACACCCCCAAGGCGCTTCAGGATGTCGCGGCGGCTATCGCCGTGCTCACCGAGGCAGAGGGGTTGCCCTCCCACGGTCAATCGGTATCGGATCGGGTCTAGCTTGTACGAGTTGGCGTACAATGCCTGTTCAACCGTTGTCAAGGGATCGGGGTGGCCTGTGTTTGACGTTGTTCTCATTGCCTTAGACCATACCTCCTTTGACCAGCAGGTCATGGCGGCGGCTCAGCAACTTCGGCTCACCGAGGGCGCAACGGTGGTTTTGGCCCATGTGTTACCCTACGCCGAGGATACAGCCGGACAGGACGTGTCTCGCCCCCTGCCCCCCGACCACGAATTTCCCCACGGACAGATTGAGCACCATTTACAAGCCTGTGCAGCCCAGTTGGCCCAGCGGATTCCCAGTCTAGAGACCGTTTTTGAGATCGTCCAAGGCGATGCTGAGGTTGAAATTATCCGTCTAGCCAACATTCACCAGGCCGATCTAATTCTGCTGGGGAGCCGAGGGCTGACGGGGGTCAATCGGATTCTGGCCGGATCGGTGAGTAGCCAAGTGGTGGCGGAAGCCGCTTGTACGGTGATGGTCGTAAAGTCGTCCGTAAGTTCTGACAAGGCCGAGGATAGCGACTAAAGGATTACGCCTCAAGCATGATGCCCTGCTGAAGCCGATAGCGCTGGCGAAATTGCTCCTCGGCTACGGCCTCTAGAAAGTGCTGGAGAACGTCGTCATCCATGGGTTGGGGTGATGCGGCAGTGATTTGGATAGGATCACGGGGCGACTCGGTAACGGCGATGGAAAACCCTGCGGTGGTCAAGGCTTGGAGGCCCAGGCCTAGGGAAAGCTCCGAAATCCCCAGGCGGGAGAGCAGACGGGATCGATCCACGGGGGTTTGGGTGCGGACGAGGTATTTGGCAAGACCCACCAACTCCGTCCAGACGGCAATCGGGGATTCGCCTAATTCGGTGGTTGGTAAAGGGCAGGGGGCTAATTTGGCCAAATCGTCAGACATTTGGCTGAGATTGGGCTGAATGGCCCTAAAATCCTCAACGGCGGGGCGCACATCCACCAGTTTGACATGGTAATACCCTGGCTTAGGCCCTTTTTTAGCCTCGGTGGGGGCGTGATAATCCAGCTCAACAACGACATCACAACGCCCTGCGGGGATCTCATCGGCATAGTGTCCCCACCATTCTCCTGGAAAGCCAGCGGTGGCAGTATCGTCCTCCAAGTTAAAGGTGGTTTTAATAAAGCTCACCTTTCGATCCTTGGCGTCGATGAGGTTGCTTTGGGCGGTATTAGAAAACCAGGCGTTGCGAATCAGCAACCGGGGGGCTGGGTTGCCCATGCCATAGGGCTCGAGAAGACTGAGTTCCCGAAAAAGGTCTTGCCCCAAGTCTGCCACGGTCACGGTGAGGTCAATGGTCAGGCTCGGTTGAGGGACGTTACTGCCCAGCTTTTCCCGCACCGCCCGGTTCATGGCCGTGGTGAACATGGCCAGCCGATCTACGGGCAGGGTGAGGCCAGCGGCGAGGGGATGGCCACCAAAACTGGTTAGTAATTCGGCCTGAGATTGAAACAGATCGTACAAATCTAACCCTGGGACGGATCGGGCCGAACCCCTGGCGAGTTGCGGTTCTCCATTGGGGCTGGGGGGATCGATGGTGAGCAGCAGGGTGGGACGGCCTAGGGCTTGGCTTACCTGTCCGGCCACTAAGCCAAGAATGCCCGCAGGCCATTGTTCATCGGCCAGAATGATGCAGTGGGTGGTAGCGAGATCGATGGCAGCGACCCGATCCATCACCTGACGGTAGAGATCCCGTTGTAGGCCCTTGCGGCGGGTGTTGGCTAGTTCGGCGTCGGTGGCCAATTTTCGGCAGTGGGCGGCGTCTTGGCTGGTGAGTAATTCCACACAAAAGCTGGCGTCACCATGGATGCGGCTGACGGCATTGATGCGCGGCCCCAGGCCAAAGGAAATATCCGTAGGCCGATCCCCTGTTTTTTTACAAAGTTCGAGCAGTGCCTTCACCCCCGGTCGAAAATAGGGGGGATTCCCTTGCAGGTGGGTTTGGAGTTGCTTGAGACCTCGTTGGGCCAGGTAGCGGCAATCCCCCATGAGGTTCACTAAGTCGGCAATTAGGCCAATGGCCACCAAGTCTAGGAGGTTGTCTAAGTCAAAATCCGGCGGGAACGATAGGGACTCGTACAGCCCCTCCAGCAGTTTGTAGGCCACAGCGACGCCGGACAGCGTGGCTAGAGGGTGATCCGCCGGAAAAGAGCGAGGATTGATCAGCGCCACGGCAGCGGGCTCCACCGCAGGCAGGGTGTGGTGGTCAGTGATGATCACCTCCATGCCGAGGGTTTGGGCATAGGCCACTTCGTCGATATTCATGCTGCCCGTGTCGCAGGTGACGATCAGCCCCGTCCCCCAATCTCGCACCTGCTCCAGGCCCGCCTTCGATAAACCGTGGGACTCTCGGAGCCGATTGGGAATGTAGTAGCGCAGGGTTGTTCCCTGGTTGAAGATTTGGCCTAACCCATCCCACAAAACGGCAGTAGCGGTAACGCCATCGGCATCGAAATCTCCCCAGATGGTGACGATTTCCTGCTTCTTGATGGCCTGTTTGAGTCGGGCTACGGCCTTGGCCATCGGCTCCCCGAATGCGCTGGCCGGGGTAGGTGTGTAGGCGGACTGATCGATAAAACCGCCGATGGCATCGAGGGTCATGATCTGTCGCTGCCAGATTACCTGGGCGGCCCAGCCCGCCAGTTTTATCGGTGGCTCTCGCTGGGCAACGGCCCCTTGCACCGCCCTGCACCATAACTCCGGGGACGGGGGAGAGGCAGCATTTAGCCACAGCGGCGGGGACAAATCCATGGCGATACCCAGCAACATTCGACACCGAAACCCACTCCGAGAACGGCCATCGGGCGGCGATGTATCCAGGGCTAATGATATAACCTACGAAGGTTTTTCTAGGACGTTAGAGCGGGTGACACAATACCTTAAACGCCTAAACGGCGGTCTGCGCGGTGTGGCTGGACAGGGCTGGCTGTGGCTGGTGCTGTGGACGGGGGCGTTACTGGTGATCCACCATCCCCACCAAAGCCTGATGGCCTACGACGAGGGCTACTATGCCCAGCAAGCCCGCTGGATTTTGGACAATCAAGACTGGATCACCGTGGGCTGGTGGGGTGCGCCTCTGTTTGACCGCACCATTGGGGCCAATTGGTTGATTGCCTTGAGTTACCTGACCTTTGGCCGCAGTGAATGGGCGGCTCGACTGCCCAGCATGGCGTTCTCCTTGGGGGCGATTGTGCTGACCTGGCAGATTGGCAAACGGCTGTGGCCCCCCAGCACGGGGCTTTGGGGGGCGGCCATTCTGGCAGTGATGCCCCTATGGATGCATTCCAGTAAGCTGGCGACCCAGGATATTCCCCTAGTTTTTCTAGAACTGCTAGCCATTTGGGGACTGCTTCAGGCGGAGGATCAACCCCGGCGGCGCTGGTGGTGGGGCGGTCTGGCGGGGGTCGCGCTGGGCCTGGGCTTTTTGATGAAAAGCGTGATGATTTTCCTGCCCATAGTGGCGCTGCTGCCCTACCTGGTATGGGGTCGCAAAGGCCATCGCCATTTGCATAACCCAGGACTATACCTCGGCTTGGCGCTGGGAATCGTACCGACCGCATTCTGGCTAGGCGCTAGCTCGGCTCGCTATGGCTGGCTGCCTTTCCAACAGCTTTTTGGCAAGCTTCTATTTCTGGCTGAAGAGTGGAATCAAGGCTCTACAACCACCTTTAACCCCGCTGTATCAGCGACCTACTACCTTTGGCACATTCCGGCCACGACGTTTCCTTGGGTTTTCTTTGCCCTGCTGGGGGCCTGCTTGCTCTGGCGCAACCCCAGCGTGGGTCGTCGTACCCTGTGGCTGGGCTATCCCGTCACGCTATTTGTGCTGCTGAGTCTGTTTAATACCCGCACCTGGTACTACTCGCTGCAACTCTATCCCTTTGTGGCGCTGCTGGCGGCGGTGGGGCTGCAATACCTGGGCCGCTGGTATCGGTCGCGGGCACCCCATCGCTATCGGGTGGCGGTGGGCCTCAGTTGGGCCATTGGGGTACTGGGGCTGCTGCTGACTTCCGCTGGGGTGGCGGTGTTGCTGGCCCCTAGGGCTCTGTTTACCCCGGAGTTGCGGGCCTACGGCTGGCTGGGCATGGCAGGCGGTGTGGGGTGGCTGCTGCCCTGGGGCTTAGCGATGGGGCGACGCTCTCCTGTGTCTCAATCGCAACAACGGGTTTGGCAGTGGAGCTGGCTATTGGGGCCATGGCTGCTGATCGCCGCCACCTTTGCCACGGGCCTGTGGGGCAACTACAACCCTGCCCTCAAGGCCAGCCTTGCCACAGAACCGACGGCCTCGGTGCTGGCCCAACATGCCGTGCACTTCCTGCAACCCAGCGGCGACCGAGACACCATCCTGCTCACCTTCTACTCCCCTAACCTGGGGGTGGCCATTAGCGACTGGGCCGACCTCCCCCCAGGGGAGTATGCCTGGGGCAATGGCCAACGGTTCCCAGTCCCCACGGAGCAGGGCTACGAAATAATTGCCACCGTGGGCACCTGGCACTTGGTCAAGGCACCGCTGGCCTCCAGCGACTCATAAATCGGTTCATCATACGCCATGAAAAAACGGGCCGATGTAATCGGTACCACGTAGGCTTATGAAGCCCCCGACTCCATGGATCAACATCTGTGTCTTAACCGAGGCGATGAGGACGCGGATGGTCGCCAAGAGGGTTGAGTTCTGCATGGGGTTCTGCGCAGAACGTTACGCCATCGTTAACCTGCATCTTGTCGTCCCTGATGCTCTAAGGGATACTTGTATGACCTCAGCCTTAGCCTTTGCTTTCAATTAGGATGTCCCCTACTCAGTCGCCTAGGACGAGATTACCTTGTTGACTTGTGTTGTTTCAGTCCCCCCTAACTTAACGGTGGTCGAGGCAGTGGAGTTTGAACGCCAGGTGCAGGCATACTGCAAGCAGCAGCCCTCACCACAGACCATTGTGATTGACCTCAGCGATACCACCTTTATGGACAGCAGTGGGGTGGGAGCGCTCATGATTTCCTACCGGGCCTGCCAGCAACGGCACATTGCCATAGTGCTGCGGGGCGTGCGCGAACAGGTGCGCATGGTGCTGACGATGACCGACCTGGATCAACTGTTTACCTTGGAACCAGGTACCGATGAAGCCGATGTGGCCTCACCAGAGGTTAAGTTTGCGGAGATCACCACCCATCCTTCCGTTCATTCCAAGGGCAAACGGGCCATGGATATTGTGGGGGCGCTGGTGGGGCTAGGGATTACCGCTATTCTGGCGATTCCCATCATCATCGCCATCAAACTGGAGGACGGTGGCCCCATTCTCTTCAAGCAGGTGCGCTGTTCTTGGCTGGGTAAGCGGTTCTACATTTGGAAATTTCGCTCCATGGTGACCGACGCCGAAGCCCTCAAAGCCAAGGTGAAAAATGAGGTGGAAGGGCCGCTGTTTAAAAACGAGAACGATCCTCGCATCACCAAGGTGGGTCGTTTTCTGCGCCGCACCAGCCTAGACGAACTGCCCCAGTTTTGGAACGTGCTGAGGGGAGACATGAGCCTAGTGGGGACTCGCCCACCCACCCCGGACGAAATTGAGCAATACAAAGTGCCGGAATGGCAGCGCCTAGACGTAAAGCCGGGGATGACGGGGGAATGGCAGGTCAACGGTCGCTCTAGCGTGAAAAAATTCGAGGACGTGATTCGCATGGACTTGGACTACCAGAAAAACTGGAGCCTGATGTACGACGTGAAGCTGATTCTCAAAACCATTCTGGTGCTCTTTTCCAAAAAGGCCGGAGCGGCCTAATCCCCTATCCAACCTACAAAGACCGGAACCACTCCCGATTGGCTCAGGATTTGGGATCGGGCCATCGCCAGACCTGCGATAGAGTGGGAGGGATTTAGGATAGACGACGGGGGTGGGGCATGGCCGTACAACTATTGTCCGGGGTCTTGGCTGGGTTGGTGGGGCTGGGCAGCGTTACCCTTTACCTGGCGGCTTTTTTCTTCCCAGAAGTCCATCGTCGCCACGACTTTTTTTGGAGTGGGGTGGGCTGTTTCTATGCCCTCATTCTGTGGCTGGATGCTAGCCAGATGACCCCGACGGAACTGGTGGGACACCTAGCTAGCATTAGCCTGATGGGCTGGCTGGGTTGGCAAGCCCTCACCCTGCGCCGCAAGCGCACCCCCGTCGCTCAGCAGACCCCCTACACCGCTGATTCCTGGCCCACCTTCCGTCGCGAAATGACCGCCCTGACCCTAGATGCCCTACGCCAAACGCCTCTGCGCCGATGGCTGCCCACGCCTGCCGCTGCCACGGTTCCCATGGCAGGCATTCGGGTATCGGCGTTGAAGGAGGTGGGGTATGAATTCGTCGATCCGGTAGAAGGGCCAGAGGAGGCTCCAACCCCCAGAGGTTTGGGAACCCCAGGAAGAACGATGGAACCCTTGGTGTCCCCGTTGCCAAGAACACCCCAAACGAACCAGCGCCCAGACGCTGATCCCCCCCAACCCGCTATGGCTAAAAAAGGCATGACGTGGGGACAGCGCGGCCAAGGTTTGGTAACCTGGGTGCAGGACTTGGTGCGGGCTAAAACCGCCCCAAAGCCTCAAAAAACGGTGATTGAAATTCCCCCCCGCCCCTCCTCCCTAGCTAAGCGGTCGGCTTCCCCACAACCGTCAGCCCCACAGTCATCTTCCCCACAGTCATCCTCCCCACAGCCACCCTCTCCAGAGCCAGCCTCCCCAAATCAGGCGGAGGGTTTTGATACAACCTTCGCCCCAATGACTTCTGCCGAGGTTCCCCCAGAGAATCCACCTCTCGACCGATATCCCCAAGCTACCCAAAACATCCAAAACACCCAAGCGGCTAGCAACTGGGATGATGGGGAGGACGAGGACTGGATCTAGCCTGCCGCCGAATCTGCACGGATGGCTGGGGTTCTGGAATCGCAGAGGCTATAGCCGATTGCAGCCACTGGTGGTGATTTGGTTGCCTTGGCTCACTAAGACGGGGGAAGGGGCATCGCCTAGGTCGCCTTCACACAGCAGGGAAGATAAAATCGCGTTCCCCTGACTGTCTCGGCTGAGGTAGGCCAACCCGGCATAGCCGCGCAGGTTGGGATCGGTAGGGATGGCCAGAATGATGGTGGACTGGCCACTGCTCTGGACTTGGTACTGGTAGGTACCATCTGTATTGAGATGGCCAAAGCCTAGCTCTGCGATGGAAGTGGCGAAGTTGGAGTGTTCATAGAAAAAGCTGTGCTGGGCGCGTTTCATGACTCCTACGGCATTGAGGGCTTTCGTTTGTCTGGCCCGAACCACTTGGTTGAGGAAGACCGGCAGGGCTAAACTGGACAGGATGGTAAAAATCATCATCACCACCAGCAACTCCAGCAGGGTGAACCCTGGGGCGTTGGCTCCCCGATGGCTCCATCGCATCCGAAGCAATTGGTTTATTCGCTGTCGAGGATTGCAAACCATAGCATCACCCGATGACAACTATTCCAACTCCAATCCACATCCAACCATGATGGCCGAGGTTCTCCGGTGGAACGCTGGCCGAGGGGCACCCTGGGGTTTTGAACGCCCATCCTGTTCCCCTTCTCTATACGAAAAGCTACGGAGATAACCGGAAGAATGGACGGTCTTTACCGAGATTTCACCGATGGCCGGGTTGCGTTTTCGCCTTGCCATGGGCAACCGTGACGGCTAGGCTTGGATTTCATCCCGCCACAGGCGAGAATAGGGGAACGGGCACCTTGCCGATAGCGTTGATTGATTAAGGATTGCTAGAACAGTTTGGATAATTCAGCATCGAATCCCACTGCCCAAGGCTCAATTCGGGTCTTGATGACCGGAGCCAGCGGTTGCATTGGGCACTATCTCCTTGAACTGCTGTTGCAGGTGGATCGCTACGACATTTACCTACTGCTGCGGCATCCCGAAAAGTTGCGCCTGCCCGTGGCGGATCACCCCAGGGTGCATATTCTCCAGGGTGGCCTGGCAGATATTGATCAGTACGCTGACCTGATCTCCACCATGCAGATCGCTATCCTCACCGCCGCTGCCTGGGGAGGGGATGAGGAGTATGTCTTTGGCACCAATGTGCGACACAATCTGCGGCTGATGTCCATGTTGGATCCTGACCGCTGCCAGCAGGTGATTTACTTTTCCACCGCTAGCATTTTGGCCCAAAACCGACAGCCCTTGCCTGAGGCGGGGATCCTCGGCACCGACTACATTCGCAGCAAGCACGAATGTCACCAGCGGCTACCGGAACTGGCCATCTACCCCAAAATCACCACGGTATTCCCGACCCTGGTGTTTGGCGGCGACAAGGACAAGCCCTACTCCTTTATTTCTGCCGGGTTGCAGGATGTGACCCGCTGGGTGGGGCTGGTGCGGTTCTTCCAGGCCGATGCGGGATTCCATTTTTCCCATGCCCAGGATATCGCTACGGTCGTGAACCATCTGATAGAACACCCATCAGACCAGGGGTATCGGGAATTTGTGATTGGTAATCCGCCCCTCTCTGTAAATCAGGCGGTGGAGCAAATCAGCGACTATTTCGGTCAGCGCATTTGGTTTCGGGTGCCCCTGTCCCTGGGGTTGGCCAATCTGTTGATTCAGATCTTTCGGGTGCAAATGGCCCCCTGGGATTACTTTTGCCTGCAATATCGCCACTTTGTCTACCAGGGAGCCGTCAACCCGGCCAGCTTTGGCATGGATCCCTACTGTGCCACCCTAGCGGATTTGCTACGAGTCCACGGCATTGCAGGCCATACCCCTTAACTCACAATCCCTACCTGGATATCAATCAATCCTAAGGGTGAAGGGCAGTCGCAGATAGAGTCCGCGTGGGTCGTTGAGGGTCTCTACGAGGGTGAGGTGCTCTCCCAAAATCTGCTGGGCTTGGGCGGTGAGGGGATCGGGGCTGGCTTGGGATTGGGAGCCGAGGAAGGTAGCCCAAAATTGTTGCCAGTCGCTCGGTTCGGGGTAGCTCACTAAGCGCCAGTCGTCGCCCAGCTCGGCCAGTTCGGCGGCTTTTTCCAGGGCAACCTGAAGCCCCCCTAGTTCATCTACCAGCCCCAGATCGTAGCTGGCTTGGCCCGACCACACTCGGCCCTGGGCCAGATCGGCCACCTGGGCACGGGGTAACTGTCGGCCCGCTTCTACCCGATCTAAAAAGGCACCGTAGAGGGAGTCAACGGCGGATTGGAGAATGGCCAGTTCTTGAGCGGTCTTGGGGCGGGACAGGGTGAAAATATCAGCCAGTTCAGCGGTTTTCACGGTCTCCCAGTTAAGGCCCACGGTGTTGCTGAGGTTTTCTAGGTTGAGGAAGAGGCTAAACACACCAATCGACCCGGTGATGGTACCGGGCTGGGCCACAATGGCGTCGGCACTGGCGGCAATCCAGTAGCCTCCAGAGGCGGCCACATCCCCCATGGACACGACCACGGGAATGCCCTCGGCCTGGATGAGCTGCACCTCCCGCAGAATCACCTCCGAGGCTAGGGCACTGCCGCCCGGACTGTTGACGCGCAGTACGACGGCCTTTACTTGGTCATCCCGGCGCAGTTGGCGCAGTTGGCGGGCGAGGGCATCCCCGGCAATCAGGCCGGGACTTAACCCGTCGGTACCGCCTTCGCCGTAGACAATTGGGCCTTCGGCATAGACCACCGCCACCTTGGCCTTGGCAGTGCGGTTGGCCCAGTCATCCTCCACGGTGGTGGCATAGGTGGGTAGGTCAATCTGTCGAAAGTCGGCCTTATCCTCCTCCCCATCGGCGGTGTCTTCCCCGGTGAGTTCCCGCAGGGCCGCGACCACTTCATCTTCGTAGGCCAGTTCGTCTACCAAACCCTGGGTTTTCGCCGCTTCTCCAAACAGAAAGCCTTGGGTATTGGCAATGGTCTGAAACTGCTGGGGAGTAAGGGATCGGGCCTGGGACATATCCCCCAGTAGCCCTTGCCACAGGTCTTGCAGGAGGCGCTGGGTCTGCTCCCGTTCCTCTGGGCTCATGGTGTTGTTGGTGAAGGGCTCCACCGCCGATTTATAGGCTCCGGTACGGGTGACCTGTACCCCAACCCCCAGTTTTTCTAGGGCGTCGGCCTGGTATAGGGTTTCGCTGTAGAGCCCGTTCATCTCCATCTCGCCAAAGGGATGCAGGTAGAGGGTATCTGCCAGGGAGACGAGGGCATATTCCCGTTCGCTCCAGCCTACGGCGTAGGCCAGGATCGGTTTGCCAGATTCCTTAAAGCGGGTGACGGCCTGAGCAAGTTCCTGCTGATTGGCCAACCCAACGCCCAAGGCGGTCGGGCTGCCCTTGAGATAAAGGGCCACAATGCGATCATCCTCAGCGGCAGCTTCTAGGGCGAGAACGGCCTGCCGCAGAGCGACCTGGGGGGCTATCGGGCCATTGAGGACAAAACTTTCTGGCCCCTGAAAAGTGGGGGAATCGGGGACTAGGGTGGCCAAGTCGTAGACCAAAACCGAGTCCTTTTCCACCGTAGGATCGCCCTCGTCTCCGGCTAGGCTAGCGATGAGCACCCCCACCAACCCCACCGCCCCCAGGGTGAGCAAAAAGCCCGCCAGCAGAAAGAACAAAATCGACCCAGTGAGGCTGGCTAGGGTGTACTTCAAAAACTGCCGCATGGAATAGGCTCGCGCAAGGGTGTTGTTTTACTGTACTCCCATTGGCCCGGAGGTGGCCTGCTTCACCCATAGGGCCAGCCCGCCCCCCCGACCACGGGCCGCGAGGTATTGTTCGGTGGCGGCGAAAAAGGCGAAAAAGGGCAGCTTGGCGATGGGGATGGTGGCAAAGTCCTCGGAGCTAGACCGCCCTTTAATAGGAAACTTCAACAGACGCAGACCGCCCACAGAGACCTGCAACTGCACAAAATCGAAGGCCAGTAGATTTTGTTTGGCCAAAAACTTGGCGGGGCCGCTAAATTGCAGGGCCAGGGGGCCAAGCCGAATTTGGTTTTCGATGGTTAGCCGATCTGGGCTTGGGGGCGCTGAGGTTGGGGCGTCCGCAGTTGACGAAGCTAGGACTGAGGTGTCTGGGATCGAGGTGTCCGTCACCGGGCCAGGACTGACGGGGGCAGAACGGCTGAAGCGAATGGTGCCAGGTACCAAGGCAGGCCAGTAGAAGCCTTTGCCCGTGGGTTCTCCTGACTTATAGGTGGGCTTATTGGGGGCTGTAAACCGCAGTTGCCACTGGCCGAGGAGATCCTCTAGCGCCAGGGACGGGCGGGGATGTCTTGCCGCCCGTTCGGTATCCAACAACGCCTGCACCACCTGGGGTGACTGGGGGCGAGGGCTCGTTAGATCCGCCGCTTGGTTCAGAAGATCCGATGTGGTAGCAGAGGGGGTGGGCATCGCTTGTGGAATCATGGTTTCCTCCAAAACAGCACCGACAGGGACAGGCATTGGTCACCTGATCTGACCCTATTGCCATTATGGCAGCTTTCCCGGTTTGCCCATCTCCCCTTCCCCCATCTCCCCCTTCACCTCTGGCCTAGTCAGTTCTTCTGGCCTAGTTCTTCTGGCATAATTAGGGTCACCCCTCTTGACACCCCCCATGACCGTTACTCCCCGCCGCCGTTTGGCGCTGCCCCTGGTTGGCCCCAAGGCCACGGTGTCCAACACCCTGATGGTGGTGGGATTGGTGATTACCCTCGCCTTTGTGATCATCGCCCTGTCTGCACCCCTGATGCAGTCGTGGGGCTGGCTGCAAGATCCGACGACGGCACTGCAAAATCCCATTCATCAGCCGCCGGATAGCGCCCACTGGCTTGGCACTACCCGCCAGGGCTACGATATTTTTGCCCGCACCCTATTTGGCAGTCGGGCGGCGTGGCAGGTGGTGTTGCTGGCCACCGCACTGAGTGTGGTTATTGGGGTGCCCCTGGGTATGGTGAGCGGCTATTTGGGGGGCCGGCTGGATCGGGCGCTGCTGTTTTTTATGGATACCATCTATACCCTACCGGGGCTCCTGCTGTCGGTGACTCTGGCCTTTGTGGTGGGGCGTGGGGTGGTGAATGCGGCCATTGCCCTCAGCATTGCCTATATTCCCCAGTATTACCGCGTGGTGCGCAACCACACCGTCAGCGTGAAGACCGAGCTCTTTATTGAAGCGGCCCAGGCCATGGGAGCCGACCCCTGGACGGTACTGAGTCGCTACCTGTTTCTCAATGTGATCCAAAGCGTGCCCGTGCTGTTTACCCTCAATGCCGCCGATGCCATTTTGGTGCTGGGGGGGCTAGGGTTTCTGGGATTGGGTCTGCCGGAACAGGTGCCCGAATGGGGGGCCGACATTCGCCAAGCCCTCGATGCGCTGCCCACAGGCATTTGGTGGCCTGCCCTCTTCCCTGGCCTTGCCCTCACCCTGATGGTGACGGGGCTTTCTCTGGTCGGCGAAGGTCTGAACGAACTAATGAACCCCCTAGATCGACAACGGTCGGGGCGTTAGAAATGATCTAGATCATAACTATTTTTGTGATCCGTCTTCTCACTCGCTCAAATCACGCGGTAGCCTAGGCCCAGTGTTTTGAGTCCAGGAGGGAACGCAGCGGTGGCTTTTCTCATACATCAGCTCGACAACCTGGACTATGGCCAAGCCGAGCCTTTGCTCGACGACTACATCGAGGATGCTTTGGAGGAATTTGTCGAATCCCAAGCTGGGCAAGCCCATATCAAGCTTTACCCCGAAGGCGGTGCCTGGATTGAAATCTTCATTGAAATGGCGTTTCGCTACGGCGGCTATACCCTACCCAAAATGACCAAGGGCGAGGCCCAAACGGTCATGGAGGCTATTCTGCCGCGTAAGCTGGTCTTGGCCGACCCCAGCGACACCGACGATGCCATACCCGAACTGGTGGCTTTTTGGACGTACCTGCACGAGATCTATCGACTGCGCAGCGCTAAGGCGATTGCCAAATACCTGGAATCCATCGCCGATCAGTTCCCTAGATGGATGTTTGATCCTGCACGGGGCGGCATGGCCAAGCAGCTGATCCTGGAGGGCGTAGCCAAGGGGTTTGATATGACCACCCAGGAGGGGATTCAGGCGTTTCAGGCGAGCCAGAAGGCTAGTCTTGCGTCGTCTGCGGGCCTGCCACCCATGACCATGACTACCACCACGACCACGCCCCCCGATGATATGCAGACCACCTTTGACCGTCTGGGGATTGATCTGCCCCCGGTGGGTGCCCCGGTCAACCTGATGGCCCTGCTGGAGCAGTTTTTGGCCAAGATAGAGCGCCTTGCCCCGGAGGAAGCCGAGGCGTTGATTCAGGGTTTGGAGGACAGCACCCCCAATATCCTAGGGTTAGACGATGTAGATTTCGAGGACGAAGACCTAGACGGTGCAGACGGGGGTGGGTTATTCTCCCATCGCCAGGGCATCATGGCCGATCTGCGGACGGACTTGTTGCACCCCAACATCCCTGAGGTTCAGCCCCTCTCGGAGGCGGATCAACAGGTGTTGCGCGACCAGTCCATCACCGCCACCAGTCCCGGCACCATCCTCCAGGATTTTCAGTCCCTCCTCGACCTGGCTGCCAGCGAAGGCATTCCCGTCAGCGGTAAGCTTCAGCACTTTGCCCTCAAGGCCCTGCCCGACCTCAACCAGCGCCTCAGCCAGCCCATCACCCTCGATATGCAGCGGCCCCAGCAAAAGTCCTACCCCAACCTGAACGGGCTTTACCTGCTGCTGCGGGCCACGGGCCTCACCACTATCGCCACCCAGGGCAAACAAATGATCCTGGTGGTTAACCCAGAGATCTATGCCTCCTGGCAAGCTCTGAACCCCACGGAGCAATATCTGTCGCTGCTGGAGGTGTGGTTTTTGCGCTGCCACCCTGAAATGCTGGGCGAAGAGCGATCTGGGCCGCTGCTGGTGGGGGATCGCTGCCTAGCCAGTTGGCACGACATCATGGAAAAAGCCTCGCAATCGGTGCCCGATTACTCAGCTCAGCAAAAATTTGTCTATTACCCCGGCCTGTATAACCTGACCCTGATGGAAATGTTTGGCCTCATTGCCATTACCCACGACAACCCCGAACCGGGCAAAGGGTGGCGGTTCAAGACCATTCAGAGCCAACCCTTGGGCAAGGCCATCATGACCCTACTGCGCTATGCCTACAATGCCGTGGACTACGAATGGCCGGGAATGCTCGATCCCCGCCGCCCCCTGGGGGATTTTCAGTCCGTTTTGCAACCCTATTTTCCAGAATGGCAGCATTGTCTGTCGGTGCCTAGCACCCCCTTTCGGCCAGGGCGCTACATCTTCAAAGTCTCCCTGGGCAAGGTGTGGCGGCGCATTGCCATCCCCGCCGAAGCTACCCTCGACACCCTCAGCGGTGCCATCCTCGACTCCGTTGACTTCGATCACGACCACCTCTACGAATTTACCTACAAAACCCCCCTCGGTCGCACCCTCCGGGTCTGCCATCCCTACACAGACAGTGCCGACCTGTTTGCCACCGAAGTTCTCATTGGCACCCTGTCCCTGGCCGTGGGCACAACCATGGACTACCTGTTTGATTTTGGCGACTGCTGGGAATTTAAGGTTGAACTAGAAGCCATCGACCCCGTGCCAGAGGAACCGACCAAGGGCTTTCAAACGGCAACAAACAAGACTAGCAAAGGCAAATCCGCCAAGGGGAAACCCACCAAGGGTAAGGCCAGCCAACAGAAAACACCGAAGCTCAAAGTGGAAATTCTAGAACGCCACGGCAAAGCCCCACAGCAGTACCCCAACATAAAAGATTGGTAGCCCCGGACATCGAGGCTAGGCGGCGGATTGGGCATGAGCCGTAGAACCTATGCGCGGCGCGTTAAGGAATGGCAACTTGCAACACCGGGCGCTGTTTTGCCACAGGCACCAGCGTATTGGCCACGATCCATCCACTGGCGGCCACGGCGGGTAGGCCAATGCCAGGAAAGGTGCAATCCCCCGTACACCACAACCCCGGCAGGGGCGTTTTGCCGCTGGGCACTAGGCCATCCTGCACCGAAATGGCGGGGCCATAGCTGCCGCGATACCGTCGCAGAAAGCGCTCGTGGGTGAGGGGTGTGCCCACCAACTCCACCTCCACCCGTTGCCGTACATCGGGGATCACCCGTTCCAGGGCGTGCCAGAGGGGTTCGGCCCGTTCTGCCTTGAGGGCGGCATAGTCGGCACTGCGGCGATCGAGCCCCTGCCACAGATCGTAGGGTTCGGTGGCGGGGGTATAGACGTGGATGGTGTGCTTGCCCGCTGGGGCCAAGGACGGATCGAGCACCGTGGGAATGGACATCACAATCAAATTGTGGGGGGCGGTGATGCCGAGATCCCAATCTTGCAGGGTGATGTAGTGGCAAGCCAAATCGTCCGGGAGGCCCGTGGCATCGATGCCCAGATGCAGGTGCAAAAAGCTGGGACAGGTGGGCATCGCCTTACGTTCCGCCACAAAGGAGGGGGGTAGCGCCCCCGCAGGCACCAGCGGCAGGGTATCCCAAATCGACGCATTAGAGACTACGGCAGTCCCAGCGGTGAGGATTTCCCCAGAACGCAACTTCACCCCCGTCGCCCGTCCGCCCTGGACGAGGATTTCCTGCACATGGGCACCTAGGCGCAGGGTGCCGCCGAATTTTTCTAGCCCCCGCACCAAGGCATTCACCAAGGCCGCACTGCCACCGATGGGGTAGTCCAGCGTCACCCCCGGTCGATACCACTCGGCAAACATAAAGGCGATTTCGGCGGTGCTGGTGCCCTCGGCGGGAAGCCCGGAGAGCAAAAAGCACAGCATATCCATCCAGTTGCGGATGAAGGGATCTGTAACGGTGCGGTTTAGGACGGTGCTGAAGGGCTGGCTAGACTGCGCCAGGGCCGGGGCATTTTGCAACAGTTCCCAACCGTAGGGCAGCACCGTTTGCAAGGCATCCCAATCTAGCCGCAACGTGGCTGGCGGCAAGGTCGTCGCCGCTCGTCCCAAGGGTGCCATCACCCGCTGAAGCCGTCGCCATTCCTGCACCGCGTCTTCGCCGCGAACCTGCTGCAACACCTGGCAAAACTGATCATTGCCAATGATGGTATCAAAGTCACCTTCGGGAATGCGAACGCCCCAGGTATCGTAGTTGGCCCAGGCAAGGCTGTCCGCTTCGCCAAGGGCATCCAGCACATGGCGTAGGGGGTTGGTGGAAGGCCGTGAAGACAACCCCGAATATAGCGACGGGCCAGAATCGAACCGAAACCCCTGCCGCTCGAACCCGTGGGCCGCACCGCCGGGGATGGTGTGGCTTTCGCAGATCGTCACCCGCAGGCCGTATCGCGCCAGCAACGCCCCACAGCACAGTCCGCCAATGCCGCTGCCAATAATGACTACGTCGGTATCCGTAGCCGTTGCCATCGAAGAATTTATGCCAACCATCGCCTAGGGGAAACCCATAAAACACCGTTTAACGACATCATAGGGGTTTCCCGAATTCCTGGGCCTTGCTTCCCAGCCTTCACCACACATTATTGAAAATTATCAATTAGACACAAAAAACAAATAGTCCTTAATCAATCAACATCTTTCTTTTGGGGACAGTCATTGGTTAAACTCTATCCATATAGATAGCCTTAAGTCTATCGAAATCAAAAATAGATTGATGCAAGTCAATTTGCTTTAGGATTCCTCTAGGTGACAACCCGCCACCGGATTCCTCCCCTTTGCTGTTCCTTTGCCAGAGAGTAGCTCACCTATGACCCTGTCCCCGACACCGCTCTTGGCCGAAACGAGCTGGTTAATTCCGCTCTATCCCCTGATGGGGGCGTTGCTGACCATTCCCTGGTCGCCAGGGATGATTCGCCGCACCGGGCCACGTCCGGCGGGCTATATCAATATCGTGACGACGGCCTTTGCCCTGGTTCACAGCCTGCTGGCGTTCTTGGCCTTTTGGGGCAAGTCGTCGCCTCAGTTTTTCTTTGCCCCCTGGCTAAATGTGGCGGGGCTGGATCTCACCATTCCCCTAGAGGCGTCGGCGATTACCCTGGGGGCCTGTGTGCTGATTATCACCCTCAATCTACTGGCCCAAATCTACGCGGTGGGCTATCTGGAAATGGACTGGGGCTGGGGCCGCTTTTTCGCCATGATGGCCCTGTTTGAGGCCGGGATGTGTGGCCTGGTGCTGTGCAACTCCCTGCTGTTTTCCTACATGCTGCTGGAGATCCTCACCCTGGGCACCTACCTGCTGGTGGGCTTTTGGTACAACCAATCCCTAGTGGTGACGGGGGCGCGAGATGCTTTTTTGACCAAGCGCGTCGGCGATCTGGTGTTGCTGATGGGCGTGCTGGCGATCTATCCCCTGGCCCACACCTGGGACTTTCGGGAACTGGCGGCCTGGGCCCAAACGGCAACCGGGGTAGAGCAGGGTTTGCTAACGCTGATCGGCATTGGTCTGATTGCTGGCCCCATGAGCAAGTGCGCCCAGTTTCCCCTGCACCTGTGGCTAGATGAAGCTATGGAAGGCCCGCTGCCCAGCACCATTCTGCGGAATGCTGTGGTGGTGACAACGGGGGTATGGATTCTGGTGAAGCTGGAGCCTGTGATTGCGCTTTCCTCCACTGCTAGCGCCTTTGCCATTGCGGTCGGAACGGTAACAGCCATCGGGGCGACGCTGATTTCCGCCGCCCAAATTGATATTAAGCGGGTGCTGTCCTACCTCAGCAGTGCCTACATGGGGCTGATGTTCATTGCGGTGGGTGCCCACCTGCCCAACGTGGCGCTGCTGCTGGCCTTGATCTATGCCCTGGGCATGGCAACGCTGGTGATGGGGTCGGGGTCGATTGTTCTCAGCGTTATCACCCAAGACCTGACCCAGATGGGGGGGCTGTGGGGTCGGCGTCCGGTAACGGCGATGTCGATGCTGGCCGGAGCGGCTGGCCTGGTGGCGTTGCCTCCCCTGGGCGGTTTTTGGGCGATGTTGTCCTTGGTGTCGGGTCTGTGGGCAGAACAGCGGGGGCTGTTGGTGGCCATTGTGCTGATTGTGAACTGGCTGGTGGCCTTTAGCTTGGCTCGGATGCTGGGCCTGATTTTTGCGGGCAACACCCAACAGATGACCATCCGCGCCCCGGAACCCATCTGGCTAATGACCATCCCCATGACCCTGGTGGCGGGCTTTACCCTGCATTTGCCCTTGGTGATGGCCCAGCTTAATCTACTGCCCAACTGGGCCGAGGTCAGTAAGGATATGGCCCTGCTGCTCACCTGGTCGAGCATTTTGGGCGCGGCAGTGGGCACGTTGCTCTACGTCAACCGAGTGCTAGAAAATCCGGCCAAACTGGTGCAAAAACCCCTGCAAAATCTGCTGGCCTACGATTTCTATACGCCCAAGATTTACCGCAATACCTTTGTGCTGGGGGTGGATTTGCTCTCGCGGGCCACGGACTGGCTGGATCGTTACGTGGTGGATGGTTTGGTGAATGCCGTGGGGCTGGCCTCGCTGTTCAGTGGCGAAACCCTGAAATACGGCAATAGCGGACGGCTTCAGTTCTATGTGCTCACCATTGCCGTAGGCATCGCGGTCATCGGTGTGCTGCTGGGCTGGTCATCGTTGACGGCGCTGTTTTAGGCCGAGTTGCCCTCATCCTAAATTCCTAGGAGCCCTCACCCTAAATCCCTCTCCCCAAGGGAGAGAGACTTTGAAAGGGAATCTTCACGGTCTAGGTAAATGTTCTTGCTTCCTCCGGCTCCCCTCTCCCTTGGGGAGAGGGGCTGGGGGTGAGGGCCACAAAAACTACGGTTCCTTAGGTTTCGGTGGGCGGTGCCCACCCTACGGGGCCACAAGCTTCTCCATCACAAATCCCTATCCGTTATCTCGCTATGTTGCTCACTCCTCTTCTGCTCATTCCGTTAATTGGCGCGGTGGCCATTGGCTGCTGGCCGGGGCTCTCTAGTCGGCAGGCTCGTAATGGTGCCCTGGTGGTGTCTGGTGTGGCGCTGCTGTGGACGCTGTGGCTGTTCACTCAGTTTGACCTCTCCTTTGGCGGCTTTCAGTTCCATGAGTTTTTGCCCTGGTTGCCCTTCCTGGGGCTGAACTACGAACTCAGCCTCGATGGCCTGTCTTTGTTGATGGTGGCCCTCAACAGCCTAATCACCTGGATCGCCATCTGGAGCAGTTCCCCCGAAACCGAGCGGCCTCGGTTGTTCTATAGCTTGCTGTTGCTGGTCAGCAGCGGTGTGGCGGGGGCCTTTTTGGCGCAAAACCTGCTGCTGTTCTTCCTGCTCTACGAAATTGAGCTGGTGCCCCTGTATCTGCTAATTGCCATCTGGGGCGGCGAGAAGAAAAGCTACGCGGCCACCAAGTTTTTGCTCTACACCGCACTGTCTGGGGCGCTGATGTTGGCGGGATTCCTGGGGGTGGTGTGGCTCAGCGGTGCCGAAGACTTCACCTACCAGACGGTGATGGGGCATGGCTTGCCGATGTCTTGGCAGATTATCCTACTTGGTCTGTTGCTGGTGGCCTTTGGCATCAAAATTCCCCTAGTGCCCTTCCACACCTGGCTTCCCGATACCTACGTTTCCGCCAATACCCCGGTGGCGATGATGCTGGGCGGCGTGCTGGCTAAGCTGGGCACCTACGGCCTGTTTCGCTTTGGCCTGGGCCTATTCCCCGATGCCTGGGCAGAACTCTCCCCCTACCTAGCCGTGTGGGCAGCGGTGAGCCTTATGTATGGTGCCGTGACAGCCATCGCCCAAAAGGACATCAAGCGCATGGTGGCCTATAGCTCCATCGGCCACATGGGCTATGTGCTGCTGGGCGGCGCAGCGATGACGGATTTGGCCCTCACCGGAGCCGTTAGCCAAATGGTCTCCCACGGTCTGATTTTGGCCATCCTCTTCCACCTGGTGGGGGTGATTGAAACCAAAGTTGGCACCCGCGAACTGGATGTGCTGAACGGCCTGATGAACCCGGTGCGGGGTCTGCCCATGATCAGCGCCCTACTCGTCCTCGGCGGCATGGCCAGCGCTGGGATCCCTGGCCTGGTGGGCTTTGTGACGGAATTTCTGGTCTTCCAGGGCAGCTATGCGGTATATCCCGTCCAAACCCTGCTGGGGGTCATCGGCACGGGCCTAACGGCGGTGTACTTCGTGATTTTGCTGAACCGCACCTGCTTTGGCAAGCTGGATAACGCCATCGCCTACTTCCCCAAAGTCACCTTCTCGGAAAAACTGCCCGCCTATGTACTGGCTGGCCTCATCCTCTTCCTCGGCATTCAACCCAACTGGCTCGTGAAATGGGGCGAACCCACCGCCACGGCCATGATTGCCAACCTGCCGATGGTGCTAACCGAGGTCATCGCCGATGAGGTCATTGAGCAACTGCCGACGGATCTGACCCCAGCGGAAATTCCCCCCGCCGAGGCCATCCCCTTCCCCGTCGCCACCCTTCCCACCCTGCCATAATCCCCGCTCCGGCTCCCCTCTCCCCATGGGAGAGGGGCTGGGGGTGAGGGCTACAGCCAATCCCAAAGCTGGGGCGGAACGAGGAAATGGGGGCCATCGCCCAGGGCCGACAGGGATCGCCAAACGGCCTGAAAGGGTTCATCCCCCTCAAGACCATCTAGGACATCCCGCTGATAAAGCGACTCATCCACAAACCGCCCGCTGTAAACAAACATGATTTCGTGAGCTGTTTCGCCATGGAACTCAAAGATGTTTTCAACCACCCCCCGTAAGGCAAGGTCGGTAATGTCGGCCCCCAGTTCCTCGCGAATTTCCCGCACCACCGCCGCCGCGCTAGTTTCCCCCAGGTCAATGCCGCCCCCCAAAGGTCGCGCATAGCCAAACTGCCGCACCGGATCGAAGCCTTCGTACACCAGCAGTTCATCCCCTCGCCGCAACACACAAATCGCCGTTGGCCGAATTCGTTTTTTGCCCATGGATGACATCCCCCATTGAATGGCGTTAGCCCACCGTCTAAATGATGGGCAATGCCCATCCTACGGCACGCCCAATAACCAGTAACTAATAACCACACCCCAAACCACCATGCCTACCCTCACCGAAACCCCCACCCTAATTCCCCCCTCCACCCATCCCCACGCGGACGTGATTCACCGACTGGAGGCGGGCGGCTCGATGCTGCCGGATACACCGGAAAATTTGATGCAGATCATCGGCATCTACAAAGCCTATGCCGTGCCGATGGATTTCTACTGGCGGGATTTGCTCTACATTGCTGAACGCGTCTTTTTGAATCCAATTCCTGCCTTTAAATACTTCCTGCCCCAGGAATATTTAGATCTGCCCAACCACTACGCGGGGGATACCGCTGACCTGCGGATTTGGCGCGGGGAAGCCAACGTTCACCCCGAACTGCTGGAGTTTATGGAAAAGGGCGAAATGAAGCGAAAGCTGCCCAAACTCTTCCATCACCTCTGGCACGACCGAGTGAACATGGAGTTTGCCGAAGCCTGTATGACGGCGATGCTGTGGCACCAGGATATGGGCGGTCGGTTTAATGATTATCTCTATACCGATGAATACAAAGCCGCCTGTGATCGGGCCATCAAAGCCTACTTTAAGGGTAATCCGGTAATGCTGGGGCTGCATAAGCTGTTCCCAGAAATGTTCTACGAAAAGTGTCGGGAACTGTCCTATTATTCCAACCTGGGCTTGTTTTGGGAAGTGATGGCTCCGGTGTTTTTTGAAATGTCGGATATCTACGACGAGGGCGGCTTTAAGGGGGTGCCCGATGCCATGAATTTCCTCGTCAACGGCATTTTTGCGGTAGCAGGTCGGCCCATTTACCACCATCTTTATATTGGCGACGAATGCTTTGAACTGATTCCCAAGTCCTGTGGCTTCACCTGGCTCTACGAAGCGGCTCTGCCCTACGTGGAGGCCGTTTTCTATCGCACTGCCCCCTTCCGAGGCACCAAGTCCTACAACGCCCAGGCGGGCCAAGTGCCCGAAGATCAAAACGATTTCCACTACGGCATTCTCTACGCCGATGTGTTCCCCGTGGGCAGTGCCGGGATTCCGCCCACGCTGCTGATGCAGGACATGCTGCACTTTTTGCCGCCCTACCTGCTGGAGTATTACGAAAAGCACTGTCGCGGCGAAGACGACATGCTAATTCAGCTCGGCATCACCTTCCAGCGGTCGATGTATAACGTCACCTCAGCGGTTATTCAAGCCCTGCGGACGGCTTTGCTCTATCCTTTGGATGACACTAACCCCCGCCACCTCGCCGCCAACCGTAAGTTCTTTGAAGCCCAAATGGATCGCTTCCTGCGCCCCGAAGCTCGTCTGCGCGACATCCAGCGCCAGGAATACCGTTAGTTCTTCAAAACCCCGGCTTCTTGAAGAAACCGGGGTTCTCGTCAGATCAGGTTTGATATCGGTTGAGCCTATTCTCCGTCTAGGTCAATGCCCTTAGCTTTGAGGCGGGCTTCTAGGGCTTTGAGGCGGGCTTCGGCTTGTTCGGCTCGTTGTTCCGCTTGTTGGCGGGCAGCGGCCTCTTGTCGTAGGGCTTGGGACAGTTCGCTAGGAATCAACAGCTTCTCCCCCGTATCCTCCCGATAGAACCCGATCAAGTTGCCCTCCACCTGGAGGCGCAACTTCAGGGGCTCACTGCGGCCATCGGTGATCGGACGGTAGATCTCATGCTCTAAGCGATAGCCTTGCAGTTGATCGTCCACCCATTCGCCACGGGGGTCGAACAGCCAGTATTCCGCCACGCCCATTTGTTCGTAGGCAGCCGGGGCATCCCCTGGGAGTAGTAAAGAAACTGGTTGGCTAGCACCGTGGCCCGTTGCCCTTCTACATATTGCCGCAGCACCTCCAGGGTCACCAGCAGGGCGTAGAGGTGGGTAAAGGTTTCGGCCACGGGTTCACCGTCTGAACTGGGGTAGTCGATGGGGTCAGGATGTAGCACGGGGGCCATACCCGTAGGGCGGGGGCGGGCGGCAGTCACGGCAGAGGGGGAAAAGCAACGGTGATTTTATGGTAGGTCAGCCCTAGGAGACTGGGGGCGAAAGTGCCTACAATTGGTAACGTTAGGTAACGTTTTTCCGCCGTCGCCTTTCAGGCGTTGTCTCAGTCCGTCTTGTCTCAGTCCGTCGTTGCCCTGAACCTATGGCCAGTTCTCCATCCCCGTCTGCCCCGTCCACGGTGGGGGCTATCCTGCGCCTGTTGCGGTGGGATAAGCCCACGGGGCGGTTAATTTTGATGATCCCGGCCCTGTGGTCGGTGTTTTTGGCAGCGGCGGGGCAGCCGCCTTGGCCCTTGGTGGGGGTGATTGTGCTGGGCACCCTAGCCACCAGTGCGGCGGGTTGTGTGGTGAATGACCTCTGGGATCGCAATATTGATCCCCAGGTGCAGCGCACGAAAAAGCGCCCCCTGGCTTCACGGGAACTCTCCGTGGCGGTGGCCATCGCGGTGCTGGTGGTGTCATTAGTCTGTGCCTATGGCCTGTCGCTGTATCTGAATCGGCTGAGTTTCTGGCTTTGTGTGTTGGCGGTGCCGTTTATTTTGCTCTATCCAGCGGTGAAGCGGGTGTTTCCGGTGCCGCAACTGGTGCTGTCCCTGGCCTGGGGCTTTGCGGTGCTGATTCCCTGGGCGGCGGTGACGGGTGCCCTGCAACTCCCGGCCTGGATCCTCTGGTTGGCGGTGGTACTGTGGACGCTGGGCTTTGATACCGTCTACGCCATCCCCGACCGGGAGGATGATCGGCGGATTGGCATCAATTCGGCGGCGCTGTTTTTTGGCGACTACACTCCCCAAATGGTAAGTTCTTGCTTTTTGGGCACCTGGTTTTTGCTGGTGTGGCTGGGCGTTGTGCTCTTTCTGGCTTGGCCCTATTGGGTGAGTCTGGCCTTGGCTCTCATCCTCTGGTCGCGCCAATCCTATCAGCTTAGCCGCTACAACCCGCCCCCTCGGCTCTACGGCAAAATTTTTCGCCAGAATGTGCAGCTAGGCTTTATGGTGCTGTTGGGGATGATCTTTGGAAGTTTGTAATTCACTATGGCAATGTCATCTGAAACCCCTCCCTTCCAGTCCATGTCGGTAGAAACCTTGGCCCAACGGCTGGCGGCGGGGGATGATCTGCAACTCATCGATGTGCGCGAACCCGACGAACTGGCTCTAGCCAGTTTGCCCGGATTTGTGAACCTGCCCCTCAGCCAGTTTGGCCTTTGGGGCGACACCATCCACAGCCAGCTAGAGGCCAACAAGGAAACCGCTGTCCTCTGCCACCACGGGATGCGATCCGCCCAAATGTGCGCGTGGCTAGCCCAGCAGGGGTTCACCCATCTGCACAACATCAGCGGCGGCATCGACGCCTACTCCACGCTGATAGATCGCTCCGTTCCCAGGTATTAGAGTCCCCAGATACTAGAGCCCCGATGGACTAGAGACTATAGGAATGTCGATGTTTCTATCGGACTTTAGACCCTCTATACTCCTAGGAATTCTCAGGACAGACGGTGCTCAGCCTAGCTCTAAGGCCCGCCCTTTATCGTTTTCTCCCGTTTCCTCGCCATGACCTCCACCCCCGACGGAACCCCCACCCTGCCCCAAGGCCCAGGCTTTGGGGTGACTTTTCTCTACTACTTTGTGGGCTCGGCCTTAGTCACCACGCTGATGGCCACCCAAACCCTGGGCATCGGTCTAGAAACGGGCCAAGCCAACCCGTTTGGGCTGTTATTTGGGGTAATTGGTGGCCTCGTGGGAGCTAGCTTCAACCGCAGCAGCACCCTCACCCTCACCTGTCCTAACCAAAAAACCTTTAAGCAACAGCTCACCAACATCCTGGCCGAGATGGGCTACAGCGAAGTCCCCGATGCCCGCGATGACGGCATTCTGATCTACCAACGCACGGGGTTATCGGGCCGCTTTTCCGGCAAAATCTATGTGCTGATTGAGGGAAAAACAGCGAACTTAGGTAGCCGCGTCAGCCACCTCCGCCGCCTGCGCCAACAGCTTGAAAAAGCAGGGATTCGTTAATGATGACCGTACCTTGATCGGGCCCTCACCCTAAATCCTTCTCACCAAATGGGCTACTGGGCGTTGAATCATTAAAAGATGAGTTAGGGGGATCTGCGATGCAATGTCCTGAGTGTGGATCGACTCACATCCGTAAGAATGGCAAGAGAAAAGGTCAGTAAAATCATATCTTTTCCCGGAGACCCATACCCCTGAAACGCCCCCTGAGGTTCGTGAATTCGACGAGTTGGAACCCTGTGTGGGCTTGAATGACCATCGAGCCTTAGCCCGTGCGAGTGGTGTGTGAGCCTTCGTGTGCGGGCCTCAAACGCTACGGCATCGCCCATCAGGTCTATCGCAACCGGGTTGAGGGCTTGGATGACCACTTGATGGTCACTACGGTGCCACCCTACGGGGGCTAACGCCGTTTGAGCCACAGCAGCACCGCCGCGATGATCCCCACCAGGGGCAGAATCAGCAGGGCAAAAACTCCCAGCCCAATCTGCTGCTGCACAGACATCGTAATGCGGCGGTTGGTTACCTCACGAGGGCGAATGGAGAGGGTTGTGTCATCGGCTTGGCCCAGCCAGTTCACGGAGTTGAGGAAGACATCGCCGTTAAGCTGCTGCTCGAACAGGCCATCGGTGGCAAAGGAGGCATTGCCAATCACCACTAGGCGGGCTTCCTGGGCCTCAGGGTCAGCATCGCTGGGAGACTCAGAGGGAGGGGATTCGTTGTTCTCTTCGGTTGGGTCTGCTTCCTCAATATCTTCATTTTCCGTTGGAGTCTCTGCTCCAGTTGCCGTTTCTTCTGCGCTAATCGGACGGCTGAGGGCCACGCCAAGGGTGTAGGGGCCGGAGGGAGGCGCGTTTTCGTCGAATTGCAGTTCCCCTTCGGCAGAGAGTTCTTCGGCGCGGCTTTGGGGGTTGCTGTTGAGGATGGGCGCAGCGGTCACCCCCGGCACCTCTTCCACGTTGATGGGCCGCACCAGGGGAAAGAAGGATCGCCCGGTGCCAAAGTCGCGGGTGATGGGGTGGTCGCCGTAATCCGTCACTAGGGGGGCGGCGGGGCCAAGGCCGACCAGTTGCCCTGCGCCGGAGGTATCCAGCACGATGCGGTTATCCAGGGTGACGCCCCAGGGATCCAGCAGGCTGTCCAAATTGGGGCTAGTACGCGGGTCGATCAGCAACATCACACTGCCGCCCTGATCCAGGTAGGTCTTCAGGGCATTCACTTCGGCGTCAAAAAATTCCGTCGCTGGCCCCGCCACGATGACGACGCTGGCGTCCTCTGGCACGGTGGGGGTGGTGGCAAAATCCAGAGGCTCCACCATGAAGCCCTTTTCCCCTAGGGCGGTGGCGGCTTGGAGAAATCCCGTTTCGCTGCCGTCGATGGCAAATTCCTGGTGCCCCTGGGTGAAGTAGGCTTTCAGGGCGCTTTCGGTGCCCAACTGGGCCAAACTATTGGTGAGAGTGCGCTCCGAGAGCCGATCCGAAGGGGTGAGGGTTTGCACCGGACGGCGAGTCTCGCCCTGTTCTACAAACACCATCCCTGGCTGGGTGACGTTGAAGTCCTGGGCCAAACGGGGGGTGTCGTAGGGGTTGACGAACTCGAAGGCGAAATTCTCCCCCGCCCGCCGATAGCTTTCCAAAAGCTGGCGATCCTGGGGGTTTTGGTTGGGGTCAAACACCAGCACCCGTGTGGGTTCCGCCAGGGCTTGCACCACCTGTTGAGACTCTGGGGCCAGGGTGAAGATCTGGTTTTCCGTGAGATCCACTCGGTTGGAGTAGCGCACCGCCAGGAAGTTCACCAAACCCAAGATCGCCAACACCGCCAGCACCGCCACCAGGGCATTGGCCCCCGCCTCGGTAGAACGCTGACTCCAAAACCGATTGCGGCCAAATTCGCTAAAGCCGAGGCCCACCACCATCAGCCCCAACCCGCCCAACAGCAGCGCCGAGGGCAGGGGCGTCCATCCGGCCACAAAGCCCGCAATCAGACCCGCCGTAGCCAGGGCCAAACCGGGTAGGGCCAGGTACTTGAGATACTTTTGATAGGCCACCTTAACGTTCATGGACATACACCAAACGGGACGGGTTAGGGGGAAATGCGATGTTCAGTGCCCTGGTGGCCCTCACCCTAAATCCCTCTCCCCATGGGAGAGGGACTTTGAAGGACTTCCGGCTCCCCTCTCCCACAGGGAGAGGGGCTGGGGGTGAGGGCCAACATCCTAGGAGCGCTGGAACCGGAGGGCTTCGACGGATTGGGCGGTGAGGAAAATGCCGAGGACGATGAAGGACAAAAACAGCACGAGGCTGCTGGAGTCGAACACGCCTTCGGTGAAGGTGGTGAAGTGGCGCAGCAGAGACAGATGGCTGAACGCTTCCCCCAGGGCACCGGGTAACCCTTGAGCCACGGCATCCACCAGCCACAGCAGCAGAATTAGGGCGAAGGTCATAATCGCCGCCAGCACGGTGCTATCGGTAAGGGAGGAGACGAACATCCCCAACGCCAGCAAGCTTGCGGCCATCAGCACTAGGCCCACGTAGGACAACACAAACCCACCCGACCCCACCGGGGGAGACGCTGCCCCCAAGGCTACGGACTGGCTCACCATCAACGGCAGCACCATACCGATGTAGAACGTCACCACCGCCAGCAGTTTGCCCAGGGCGACGGCCCAGTTGGGCAGGGGAGAAGTGGCCAGCAATTCCAGGGTGCCTTGCTTGCGTTCGTCGGTGTAGAGACCCATGGAGAGCATCGGCAGCACAAACATCGACAGCGACCCCAGCAGACCTACGTAGGCTTTGTTGAACTCGTAGGCCACATCAAAGGGCGGCGGCGGTGCCATTCCCATTTGGGCGGCTTGGTCGGCCTGGGCGGCGGCGGCAATGAGACCCTGGGGCCCTAGCAAAATCGCCACCAGAAAAAAGCCCCCCAGCAGCCAAAACACCGCCGCAATCACGTAGGACAGGGGCGAGGTGAAGTAGCTTTGCAGTTCGCGCTGGTAGATGGCCAGGATGTTTTTGAAGATGAGATTGTTCAAATTTGGAGTCAAATTTGGAGTCAAATTTGGGTTTGCGTTCGTCATTTGGACGCCTCAACGGGGGGCACTGGGGGAGCACTGGGTTCGGTGGTGGTCAGGTTGAGGAACACGTCCTCTAGGGTGGCCTGCTGGCGACGCAGTTCGTGCAGTTCCAGCCCCGCATGAACCAGACTGGCCGCAATGGCTTGGCCCAGGTTCGCCCCCTGATTTCCCGCCACCCACAGGCGATGGTGGTGTTCCGGCAAATGTTCCGGCTTGAGGATCTCCACCTGACGCACCTCCGGCAACTGGGCCAGCAGGGGTTGAGCCTGATTCACATCGCCCTTAATCTCCACCTCGTAGGCGGTTTCTCCAGCCAGACGGGCGGTGAGATTGTCGGGAGTGTCCGTGGCCACGACTTGCCCTCGGTTGATGATCGTCACCCGGTCGCAGGTCATGCTCACCTCCGGCAGAATGTGGGTAGAGAGGATGATGGTGTGGCTTCCGGCGAGGCTCTTAATTAACTGGCGCACCTCGTTGATTTGGCGCGGATCCAGACCCACCGTGGGTTCGTCCAAAATAATCACAGGTGGGTCGTGAATAATCGCTTGGGCAATGCCCACCCGCTGCCGATAACCCTTCGAGAGCTTGCGGATCAACGTGTTGCGCCGATCCAACAACCCACAGCGCTCCATGGCAATCTGGGCACGCTGGGGCCGCATCCCCGCCGGGACGCCCTTAATTTTGGCCACAAAGTTCAAATAGCCCTCCACCGTCATCTGCGGATACAGCGGCGGCGACTCCGGCAAATAGCCAATCCGCTGTCGCACCGCCATGGAATCGGTGTGGACATCGTAGCCCGCAATCCGGGCCGTCCCCTCCGAGGCAGGCAGGTAGCCCGACAAAATCCGCATGGTGGTGGTTTTACCCGCCCCATTTGGCCCCAAAAAGCCTAGAATCTCACCCGGCTGCGCCTCAAAGGTGACATCGCGAATGGCCGGGGTAGAGCCATAGGTTTTACCGAGGTGCTCAACTTCAATCATGGACGCCTCATATCCGGTGGGATCAATGGACAGTTATAGCAAACAAGGGGTTCACTGTGGGCGGAGAGGGTGACGAGGAGTCGGGAGTGGGATCAGGGGGATGAGACCATGTAGGTTGGTTGCAGCGAAGCGGAACCCAACACTCGCCCAGTATTTAGGGATTGTTGGGTTCTGCTATCGCGCCACCCAACCTACGAGAGGGGACTTTTGGCATACTGGGAGGTGTTGTCGCGGTTTTTCCCAACGGGTTTATGATTGGCACCTTTCAGCAAAGCCGCCTTCGCATTGAAGTTGATGCTGCCGCTGGGCAAATTCAGGCCAGCCTGCTCCAGCCCGATCAGTTTCGGCAATGGCTTTGGCCCCAGCGCTTCGAGGTTGGGTTGCCCGATGCCCTCCATAGCGATCTCGTTTTCCACAGCTACCTCGGCCCGGTGGAAATCCGCCACGAAGTCCAAGAGCTTTCTAACAATCACCTGCGCCTGATTCTCTCTGGCGGCATCGATGGCTTCCATGAGTGGTACTGGGGCGACCGCTGGGTGCAGTCCCAACTGGAGGGGATTTCGGCCCTGCCTATCAGCCTCGGCCAAAGCTTGGTGATGGTGCGTCTGCGTCAGTTTTTGGCAGATTCCGATAAGGCGTAACCTCTATCACCGCTGCCACAATCTACCGACAAGTTCAGCAAACTAGGGTTCTGAAGGTAGGGCGTGGCGTTGCAGTTCCGCTAGGGAGACGTATTCCAGGGCGGAGGCGTGGGTGGCTTCTAGGCAAACGGGGGGCGCAACTCCGGCATCCAGGGCTTCCTTCCAGCGGGAGGCGCAGAGACACCAGCGGTCTCCCGGTTTGAGACCCGGAAACTGGAAGGCGGGCACGGGGGTCGAGAGGTCGTTGCCTTGGGCCTTGGTGTAAGCGAGGAAATCCGCCGTCATTTCGGCACACACCACATGGGCACCCATGTCTCCGACCCCGGTGTTGCAGCAGCCATCGCGATAGAACCCGGTTATGGGATCGGTGCAGCAGATACCGAGGGGCGTACCCAGTACGTTACTTGCGGTGGATTGAACAGCAGGCATGGTGTTAGACATGGTGAATTGATGTGACCTGGAGAACAAAAAATATATGGGGGCAACCGACATTCCGCAAGTTGACAAGAGTTAATTTAGGAGATAGTACTGGCAAGCCGGAAAGCCCATGAGGCGAATGATGTTGCGGCGTTTTTTCTCTACTTTGATCGTACCTTGCTCAGCTAGAATCCGCTATATGATTTTGATCTCTCCACTATTCGTTATCTGCTGAATATTCCAAAGATCATGGTAGTGACCATTCTGGGTTAGTAGTTCTTCATGGGTGCCCTGCTCAACTAAATGACCCTGGTCTAAAACGAAGATACGATCTGCTCGGGTAGCAGCTTTTAGTTGGTGAGTAATCATAATTACCGTATTTTGACCGGCCAGAGAGGCAATGGTCTGATTAAGGGCATCTGCTATTTCAGCAGACAGACTGCTGGTAGGCTCATCTAACAATAAGATCGGCGGACTGCGAAGCAGTGCTTGGGCGATTGCAATGCGCTGGCGTTGCCCCCCCGATAACCGCCCACCGCCTTCGCCCACAACGGTTTGGTAGCCATCGGGTAGGCTCATGATAAACCCATGGACTTCTGCCGCTTGGGCCGCTGCAATCACTTCGTCGTCGGTGGCCTCAGGTTTGGTAATGCGAATATTGTTCATAATGGTGGTATTGAACAAAAACGTGTCTTGTAATACCACCCCCATCTGGGATCTTAAGGATCTCTGCGTTAGGTTCTGGATATCATGGCCATCAATGGTGATGTGTCCATGGGTGCTATCGTAAAACCGCATCAGCAGGTTAAACACTGTACTTTTACCAGCACCGCTTGATCCAACAAAGGCGACAAATTCTCTAGCCTTTATGGAGAGATCAAGTTCTCGCAACTGGAATGTCTGGTTGTCGTAGCTGAAAGAAAGTTGCTCAAAACGTATTTCTTCGTTAAAGGAAGAGAGTGGATAAGCATTAGATCTATCTGTAACTTTAGTCGGGCATTCTAACACAGAGTCCAAGCGACGCATGCCGATTCCGGATTCAATCCAGCGCCCAAATCGCTGATTGACTAATCGAGCTAGGCTTTCATAGGTGGTTTGGGAGATCGTAAAAAAAGCAACCCATTCGCCCAGGGTCATTTTATTGGCTAAGACATAACCTCCACCGATTCCCATTACCCAAACCTTAAGCAAGTTAGAAGAAAAGTTAACGGTATTCTGGAAAAGAGCGTAGCTAAATGCACCTTCAGTTTTTTTCTCTTCCAGTCTCTTCAGCTCATCTCCAAAATATTGCGCAAAGAGAGCTTGTAAGCCATTTCCAGCAATCATTGGTTGACTACGCATACCTTCCTGTACTGCGTCTGTCATTAATGCCATTTGATTAATGGCATTAAGGGCACGCTTTGTCATATTAATCGTTAGGAAAAAAGTTATAGGAAACAGAAAAATTAAAGGCAATGCACTCAGGAGGGAGAGAGACCAACTGATACGAGCTAACATAATGATGCTAACTAGGGTAATCACAGCTTCACAGATTCCTGAGACAAGTTCCTGTCCTAAGATCGGCTCTATTTTTTGAATATCTATGGAAAAATGCGTGAGGATGTCTCCCAGACGAGCATTTTTATGGAAATCTTGGGAAAGCAACTGTAGCTTCTCAAATAGGTCGTAGCGTATCTCATTAGAAAGTCGACTTTCCAGTCGTACGGATAGACGACCACCCCATAAAGTTAGCCCGTAGACAATGGGCAGGAGAATGCCTAATTGAATGGCTGATTGAATGAGAACCGTTGCTCCGTGGTCAATGGACATACCCAATTTTTGAGCTGCAAGCAGTTGGTAAGCCTGAATACTCATCAAACACAAGGCACTTACCAACCCCATGAACCAATAGGGAGTCCAATATCTACGAACGTACTTCACTACTAGGTGAACACTGCTCGCAAACTCTTTAACTAATGCTTTCCAATTACTTAAAATAGCCAAAGGCTCTTCTGGCAGTACATGGTTTTGCCAGGGCGAGTAAAGCTTTAATGGCGAAGAGACTTCCTGAATTTTCTGGGAAACAGGAACTAATCGATCAGGGGACAACCACTGGAGGACGCCCCGGCGGATCGACTGCGTCTGAATAATTGGATCTAATTTCTCTTGGTCACGGTTTTTGTCGAGAGTACTAATGCACCATAAACTGACTGCCAGGATGCTAACGATTAATGACGTTATAGACCCAAGGAGGTAAATGTTGTTACCGCCAAAAGCAGTAAATTCCGTTGGGGCGATATCAATTGTCGCAAGATTTATCGATAGAAAGATCAGCATTCAAATCATCAGTGTAGAACTTTGCTCGGTCCGGCTTTTGATTTGGGACAGGGCTCGTTAGGGTGCTAAATGAATCTGCCTCACCTGTTCGCAGACTTTAGCGATTTCACCAAGGCTAGCAGGGCTAATAAATCTATAGTAGTTCACAGTGTACACCTGTCCTACCTTCACCGCTTGCAGATCTTGCCAGAAAGGCTTTGATTGCAGCGCTTCAGCGCTGCAATCAAAGCCTCTACCCTGACTGCCTGACACATCTCTGAAAACCCCTGATTTCTCGTGGGGAACGTTTGCCCAAAAGCCCCTTCAGCCAAGTTCTCTGGCTCCAACCCAGGGGCTATGGGCTTCGGCTCCAAGACAACGCAGCAGCTTGATAGGGAATTGGTATTAGACCGTGAAGTTTCTCCTACGTGAAGCAGCAGTAATTATTGCATTAACGGAGTTGTTGATTTCTTTGTCCTATTGCGTAATGCTATGGATATAGATCACTCCTCGTTTAGCCCCCTCAGCTTTATCGTTATAGTAATAGGCATAGTTATCACCGTAAATAGCCTCTATGCTTAGCTGAATCCACTCAAAGGTATAGTCTTGACCATTGTAAGAGTCGTACCCTAAGTCAGGCTGATTGGGGACTTTCCAATCATGGATAGCAATGACTGGTTTAATGTTTGCCTCCGCAATGACTGCCAACTCATCCAGTAAAGGAGTATAAATATGAGAGTGAGCATCGAGGAAGAATAAAAGATTGCCGTGATCAAGCTTCAGTAAGTCCCTAACAACCTCTGGGCTACTGCCTTCTATTACGGTAGTGTTATAACAATCTTTCAAGAATTCCTTAGCTTCTGGTATATTTTCAGTGTCAACTTCTATCGTATAAACTTTTTCAGCTAACTCAGCTAATTTTTTAGTCGTCCCTCCCAAGAAAGTTCCTGTTTCAATAATGGTGTTAATTTGAAATTTTTGAACGAGTTTCTTAATTTCTTCACCAATATAGAAATCTCCCTCAAACCCTGCGAGATTACGTGCTAATTGTTCTGATGTTCTTCTTGACTTTTTCATGATTTAACCTCTTTTAACTACAATTAAGCTCGTGAAAAAAAACAACTCGCCCAATTCAACTGGTGTAGATATAGCAAATTTCGTTGAGATGATACACATTTGTAATCGTGTAAGCCTTACCTGATAGGAATTTTGTCGTTCAGGCTCTCCCTGAGTTCGTGTGATAATTGTGTAAGGTTCTACAACCCGTGAGGTC